>PXPH01000040.1 GCA_003021615.1 Actinobacteria bacterium QS_8_72_14 | reverse complement strand
CGGGTCTCGTCGCCCAGCAGGGCGAAGGCCTCGTCCGGCGGGAGCCGTTCGTCGTCGGACATACGTGGCGTACGGTCGGGAGCCACCTAAAGTCGGGCCGACCTCACAGGTCCGTTACAGAAACGCGCTTCGGAAAGCCAGCTTACAGAAATGTATTTCAGATTATATTTAAGGGGCTACGGCTCCTCGGTATGGGTATGAAACAGCCCGGAACGGTCCCCGCGGGCACCCCCCACCGGTCGTCGGACGGACGGCCCTCCGTTCGTGGCAGTATAGCCGCGGGCCTCGTATTCCTGGCCGCGCTGGTCGCCGCGAGCTACCCCCTGATTGCGCTGGGTGTCGGGCTCGGCGCCGCGCAGCGGGGTGGCCTCCTCCAGCTGGCGCAGGCCCAAGCGCACCAACTCCTCGCCGAGCTTCTTGTTGACCTTGTAGCGGCCCACCCGGGCGAGGTCGTAGCGCTTGGCGTTGAAGAACAGGTTGATCAGCAGCCCCCCGGCGGACTCGACCGTCGGGGGCTCGCCGGGCCGCAGCTTGCGGTAGATGTCCATGAGCGCGTCGGCCGGCGTCTGCAGCGTGTCGCGCTCGAGGGTCGCCTCGATCTGGGGCGCATGGTCAAAGAAGCTGGCGATCTCCTCGTCGGCCACGACCTGCTCGAGGGTGTCGCTGTCGGCCAGCTCGTACTCACCCGTGTCCGGGTTGTAGACGATGCCCTTGAGCGCGCGGTACAGCACGCTGAGGTGCTGGCGCCGCTTGCGGTCCACGCGCACGCCCGCGATGTCGCGCTTGTCCACCTCGAACTCCAGCCACGCCCCGCGCGAGGGGATCACCTTGCAGTCGTGGACCAGCCGCTGGGTGGCCTTTTCGGGCACGGAGTTGAAGTACACCCCCGGCGAGCGCACCAGCTGACTGACGACGATGCGCTCGGTGCCGTTGATGATGAAGGTCCCGTTGGCGCTCATCATCGGGAAGTCGCCCATGAAGACCGTCTGGGACTTGATCTCGCCGGTGGAGCGGTTGACGAACTCCGCGGTGACGAACAGCGGCGCGGCGTAGGTCAGGTCCTTCTCCTTGCACTCCTCCTCGGTGTGCTTGGGCTCCTCGAAGCGGTGCTCGGAGAAGCTCAAGGCCATCTGGCCGGTGAAGTCCTCGATGGGCGAGATCTCGGCAAAGACCTCCTCGAGGCCGCCGAACTCGAGCCATTGGAACGACTCACGCTGGATCGCGACGAGATCCAGGCTCTCCAACGGCAGCGGCTCGGCGATCTTGGAGAAGGACAGGCGTTCAGAGGGCGTGAGAGCGTCGAGGGACGTCGGCAAGACAGCGACCTCCGGACAGCGCATTGGAAGCGATCAGCGAGTTCAGCACGCGGGGCGTGAGCCGCCCACAGCAAAGGAGACAGCCCGGGAGAGGGCGTCCACACGAAGGGAGAGGGCACAGGCTCAGGCAGCGCGAGTCCCTCACTGAGGTCCGAGTATGGCGACAGGCGAACATGCAGTGTACCGCATGGGGACACTGCTACTCAACCTCGCCGCGGGACACCGCAGAGCCTATCAACTGGCCGTGCACGCGACTCCTGGTGGACAGGCCGCAACCGTCGAGACAAGCATGCCCGACGTGCGGCTTCGGGTCAAGCCGGCGCCTCCACGACCGCCGGCGGGGACACAGCCTCCAGCGCGGGGCTACTTGACCTCCACGCTGGCGCCAGCGGCCTCCAGGGCCTCCTTGGCCTTGTCGGCCGTGTCGCGGTCGACGCCCTCCAGGATGGTCTTGGGCAGGCCGTCGGCGAGCTCCTTGGCCTCCTTCAGGCCGAGGTTGGTCAGGCCGCGGACCTCCTTGATCACCTGGATCTTGGTCTCTCCGGCATCGTTGAGCACGACGTCGAAGTCGGTTTTTTCCTCCTCCTCGGCAACGGCCTCGCCGCCGCCAGCCGCTGCCGGGGCCGCAGCGACCGGCGCCGCGGCCGTGACATCGAACTCCTCCTCGAACTTCTTGACGAACTCGCTGAGCTCAAGCAGCGTCATCTCCTTGAACTGCGCCAGCAGATCGTCGGCGCTCATCTTGGCCATCGGGTGCTCCTCGTCGGTTCCGTGCGGTCGCGTGGGACTGGTGGGTCGCCGGGCCGCGGCCTGGGTCAGCTGCCCGCGCCGGTCGCCGCGGCGTCCTCCCCGGCGTCGGCGCCGTCAGCGCCGACGGGCGGCGAGGCCGCCCTCTCGCCGGCCTCCTCGCGCTGGCTGTGGTAGGCCGACAGCAGGCGCGCCATCTTGCTCAGGCCCGCCTGGGCCAGCTGGGCGGGCTGGGCCAGCACCTGGTTGAACACGCCGGCGAGGCGACTCAGCAGCTCCTCGCGCGACTGCAGCTCGGCGAGCTGGTGGGCCTGCTCCGCGCCCAACAGCTGGCCCTCGACGACGCCGCCCTTGATCACCAAAGCGGGGTGGCGCTCCGAGAAGCGCTTGAGGACCTTGGTGGCCGCCACGGGATCGCCGTCGCAAAAGGTCAGCGCCGTGGGGCCGGTCAGCAGGTCATCGGGAAGGCTCATGCCGGCGTCGGCCACCGCACGCCGCGTCAGCGTGTTCTTGACCACGCGGTACTCGGCGTTGTGCTCACGAAGCTGTCGCCGCAGCTGGGCCAGGTCGTCGACGCTGAGCCCGCGGTACTCGGTGAGCAGCGCGGCGCTGGAGCTCTGCAGCCGCTCGCTGATCAAGGCGCGGCACTCACCGGCGGCGGCCCCGCGGGGCCCGCCGTCTGGCTGGCAAGCACCTGCGCCGGCCGGCGGCGGCCCGAAGCGGGCCTGCCCGCACCTTCGTCGTCGCCTGCCGCGCCCACGCAAGCCAGCATGCGGGCGAGGGCGGGAATGCGACGAGACCAGGCGGTCTACGGCTGGATGAACGTTAGCGCCGGGCGTCGCGGCCCGCAAGGCGAGGGCCAGGCGCTCGCGGCGCCGGGTCAGGCCAGCCCGGCTGTCTGACCGGCGGGGGTCGGTGGGGTCAGATCGCGGGCGTTGTTGGGATCGATCGGGATCGAGGGGCCCATCGAGGTGGTCACGTGCACCGACCGCAGGTAGCGGCCCTTGGCCGCCGAGGGGCGCAGGCGCCGCAGCTCCTCGATCACCGCCCCGTAGTTCTCCAGCAGCGCCGACACGGGAAACGACGCCTTGCCCAGCACGCTGTGCACGTTGCCCTGGCGGTCGGTGCGGAACTCGACCTTGCCCGCCTTGACGGCGCGGACCGCCTCGGCCACCTCGTTGGTGACCGTGCCGCTCTTGGGGTTGGGCATGAGCCCCCGCGGGCCCAGCACCTTGCCGTAACGCCCGATGCGGCCCATCTGATCGGGCGTGGCGATCACCGCGTCAAAATCGAGCTGGTCGGCGTCGATGCGGCTGATGACCTCGTCGGCGCCCACCACGTCCGCACCGGCCTCCTGGGCCTCGGCGGCCTTGGGGTCGTCGGCCACCCCCGCCCCCCGCACCGACTTGCCGGTGCCGTGGGGCAGCCCGACGGCCCCGCGCACCTGCTGATCGGCCTTGCGGGGATCGATGCCCAGCCGCACCGCCAGCTCCACGGTGGGATCGAACGACACCGTCACCGTGTCCTCGACCAGCTCAAGGGCCTCCCCGGGCCGATACAGGCGGCCGGGGTCGATGTTGGCCGCGGCGGCCGCGTAGCGCTTGCTTCGCTTGCCCATCGCTTGCTCCTCGCGTCGGTGGTGCCAACGGGCGGCGAACCTGCCGCCCTCCCACGATCATGGGCCGGGCGCGCCCCCGGCCGGTTCGCCTCATTCCTTCAGGACCAACCCCATGGACCGGGCGGTGCCTTCCACGATCTTTGTGGCCGTGTCGAGGTCGGAGGCGTTGAGGTCGGGCATCTTTCGCTCGGCGATCTCGCGGACCTGATCGCGCGACACCCGACCCGCCGTGGTGCGCCCCACGTCGGTGGCCCCCTTGTCGATGCTGGCCGCCTTCTTGAGCAGCTCGGAGGCCGGCGGCGTCTTGGTGGCGAAGGTAAACGAGCGGTCCTCGAACACCGTGATCTCCACGGGGATCACGTCGCCCTGCTGATCGGCCGTGCGCTCGTTGTAGGCCTTGCAGAACTCCATGATGTTGACCCCGTGCTGGCCCAGCGCCGGGCCCACCGGGGGCGCGGGCGTCGCCTGCCCGGCCGGGATCTGCAGCTTGATGACCGCCTGGACCTTCTTGGACATGCGTGGCTCCTTTGCGTGGTGGCCCACCCGCAGGGGTTGCGGCCTCCCACGCGCTCGCTACAGCTTCGCGACCTGATCGAAGCCGAGCTCGACCGGCGTCTCGCGCCCGAAGATCGACACGAGCACCTTCAGCTTCTGCTGGTCGGCGTTGATCTCGACGATCGTGCCGGTGAAGTCGGCGAACGGCCCGGAGGTCACGCGGATGTTCTCGTTCTCGGTGAAGTCGACGCTGGGCGCGGCCTCCTCGCCCTCCTCGGGCTCGTGGAGGATCGAGTCGACCTCGGCGGCCGACAGCGGCACGGGCTTGGTGCCGGGCGGGCCGACGAAGCCGGTGACGGCCGGGGTGTTCTTGACGACGTACCACGAGTCGTCGTCGATGGCCATGCGCACCAGCACGTAGCCGGGAAAGATCTTGCGCTGCACGGTCTGCTTCTTGCCGCTCTTGATCTCCACGGCCTCTTCGGTGGGGATGATGACCTCAAAGATCCGGTCCTCCATGTTCATGGACTGGATCCGGCTCTCGAGATTGGCCTTGACCTTGCGCTCGTAGCCCGAGTAGGTGTGGACCACGTAGAAGTCGCCGGGCAGCGCCTTGATCTCCATGCGCCGCTCGCGACTGGTCTTGGCCGGCGCCGTCTCCTCGGCGGGCGCGTCCTCGGCGGGCGCTTCCGGGGCGGCCTCCTCAACGGCGGGCTCAGCGGGCGCGGACGCGGCGCCCGGCTCCGGGCCCAGGCCTTCCAGCAGCTCGCGCGCGGCCTCGGCGTCGTCGGTGTGCTCGGCGCCGGCGGCGGCCAGCAGATCGCCCAGCTCGGCCTCGTCGTCGCTGGCCGCGGCCCCGGCGGTGTCATCGCCGGACTGGGCCGGCGCGCCCTCGGACTCGGCCGTCCCGGTTTCCTGGGCCATCAGCTGGGCCACGAGCTCATCGAGATCGGCCTCTGACGAGGCCAACTCGGTGTCGTCCTGGTCGGCGCCCGAGGCACCGACCTCTTCCTGGTCGTCGAGGCCGGCGGGGCGGTCACTGCGTTGGGGATCGTCAGCCATGAGCGTTCCTGCGGTCGGGCGCGACAGCGGCCTTTAGCCAAAGACCTCGAACACGAGCGCTTTGAAGACGCTGTCCATGCCGTAGATGAACGCGGTCATCAGCGTCAGCGCCACGATCACCACCAGCGAGTAGGACACGAGCTCGCGGCGGTTGGGCCAGTGCACGCGCCTGAGCTCGCTGCGCACCTCGCCGACGAACTGAGCGACGCCGGTGCGCTCCCGGCCCGGCGGAGCGGTGGCGACCTCTTCCTCGACCGGGGTGGTGCGCTGCTCAGCCTTGCGCTTCTCGCGTTCGATCCGTCGCTTGTCCTCGCGGCTCATGGCGCATCCTCTCCGGTGCAACGACCCGTCTTGCGGCCGTCGGCCGCGTGGGTGCTGGCGGCAGGGGCGGAGGGACTCGAACCCCCGACCTGCGGTTTTGGAGACCGCTGCTCTTCCAACTGAGCTACGCCCCTCTGTCCGGCCGGGGCGGACCGGCACAAACAAAAAGACTGCCCGGCGGGCAGCACCGCTGGGCAGTGTAGACCGCGTCGTGAGGGCCAACAACCAGCCCGTGTCGCCTGGGCCACGCCAGGGCATCGGCGTGCTGCGCGCCACGGACGCCGACCTAGTCGAGCACGACCACCGCCCTCGAGCGCCGGCGGTCGACGACGCCGGCGCCGTCGTCGAGCTCGGCCCACACCGACAGCGTGGCGGTGCCGGCGGCCTCGTCGACCTCGGTCACCTCGCCGCCGATGGTGATCGTTGCCCCCACCGGGCAGGCGGCGCGAAAGCTCACATCGAGCTCGCGGACCTTCTCCGGGCCGCCGGCCCACGCGGTCACCACCCGCGACACGTGGCCCATGGAGAGCATGCCGTGGGCGATGACCCCGCCGGTGGGGCTGACGTCGGCGGCGAAGCCGGCATCCCAGTGCAGGGGGTTGAAGTCGCCACTGGCGCCCGCGTAGCGGATCACGTCGCCCTGGTCCAGCAGGACTCGCTCCTCGGGCAGCCGATCACCGACGGCGACCGCGGCGCGGTCGGCCATCACCGGTGCGCTCCGTCGGCGAAGAACACGATCACGCTGTGTGCGGTCACCACCGGCTCCTCGGTGGTCGCGTCGACGCACGCGACCTCGTAGGTCAGCAGCTCCATGGGCCCCTTGGCGGAGATGTCGGCCACGCGCGGCGTGCAGCGCAGCACGTCACCGCCGCGCAGCGCCCGCTGAAAGGCGAACGCCTGGCTGCCGTGAACCAGATTCCAGTGAGCGCCGAGCTCGGGGTCGTCGATGAGCGTCTCCAGGCGCCCAAGGCACACGCACGCGGCGAACGTCGGCGGGGCCACGATCTCCTCGAGGGCGACCTCGCGGGGATCGGCGCGGTAGATCGGGTCGGTGACGCCGGTCGCCTCGGCGTACTCCCGCAGCTTCTCGCGGCAGACCTCGTAGGTGAAGGGCGGATACGTATGGCCGATCCGCTCGGGATTCAGCGCGATCGCGCCCTCCTCTCGCCGCGGGCGGAAGGGTCGGGCACCACCGGCGACGCAGCGCCGGCGCCGGCCACCGCGACACGGCCGGCGAGACCGCCCTCGCCGGGCGTGGCCCACGAGGTCACTCGGTGGCTTCGGCGCCGGACTTGGACTTCGAGCCCTTCTTGGACCGCTGGTCGGACTTCTTGGGCGACAGCACCATCGTGGCAAAGCGCCCCTCCATGGGGCTGCGGCTTTCCACGTTGGACACGTCGGACAGCTCCTCGGCGAACCGGTCCAGCAACTGCACGCCCATCTCGGGGCGGCGCATCTCCCGCCGGCGGAACATCACCTGTACCCGCACACTGTGACCATCCTGGAGGAACTTGCGGGCCTGTCGCTGCTTCACCTCGATATCGTGATCGTCGATCTTAGGACGCAGCCGGATGGCCTTCTGGCCAGTGGAGCGCTGCTGCTTGCGCGCCTCGCGCTCCGCGCGTTCCTGCTCGTAGACGTGCTTGCCGTAGTCCATCACCTTGGCCACCGGCGGGTCCGCGGTGGGCGACACCTCCACGAGGTCCAGGTCGAGGGCTTGGGCGGCCTCGATCGCGACCTTCAGCGGGACGATGCCGACCTGCTTGCCCTCCGGCCCGATGAGACGGACTTCCTTGGCGCGGATCTCGGTGTTGACGGCGGGACGATCCGGCATGCTCCTCCTGGACTCGTGCTGGGGTCGTGTGCCTGTGCGGCGCCGGTGCCGGCACGCCCGTTGTGCGAACGGCGCCCGAGCGTCCCGACGGTCTCGACGCGGGAGTCGAACGCGCGACGGGGCCCATCGTGGGCCCAGCCACGCTCATGTCGTGTGTAACGTCTCGGGCCTGGCTTGTCGACCCCGCGCACGGGGGAAACGCGCGTGCGACCGCCACCGCCGTCGCCCGCACCCTCGCCGCGAGCCCGTCACTTCGTCTCGCGGTGAGCGCGGTGGGCGTTGCACCGGGGACAGTGCTTGCGCGTCTCGAGACGCTCACGCTGGGTGTGTCGGTTCTTGGTGGTGGTGTAGTTGCGCTCCCGACATTCGACACAGGCCAGCGTGACGATGGGACGCGCCTCGGACTTGGGCATCGCGGGCTCCTGGACCCGACCGAGTGGCCGGGGTTATGTGATGATGTTGGTGACCTGGCCGGCGCCGACGGTGCGCCCGCCCTCGCGGATGGCAAACCGCAGGCCCTGTTCCATGGCGATGGGCGCGATCAACGCCACGGTCATGGTGGTGTGATCGCCGGGCATGACCATCTCGGTGCCCTCGGGCAACGTCACCGTGCC
>PXPH01000039.1 GCA_003021615.1 Actinobacteria bacterium QS_8_72_14 | reverse complement strand
TGGCCTGAAACGTTGCGCAGGGCTTCCACACGAAGCGAGCGGGCCGCATCGTGGCGGTCACGGTGTAGCCACGAACGGCCGACTCGGCGGTCACCTTCTCGGGGCCCTCGTACCAAAACCAGTTCTCCAGGCCAGTGATGCCACCATGCTTGGGCGCAGGGTTGGTGTGCACCTTCGGCGGCTCGATGTGCTCCACGGCTACGTCGCGCACTTCCTTTGTGGACGGCGCCGGGGGCGACCCGGCATCACTTGCAGGTGCGTCCTCAAAGGAGCAGGTGGCATTAGTTACGGTTTCAGTCGGCGGGTCGGTCGCACGGTTCACCTGAACCAACCGATACATTTCGCCGGCGTCCCCGCCGTCAGAGGCTGAGCAGCCAATATCGCCGGGCGGATCGCTTACCTTGCGCCATTCAGTCGTGATGGACTCCGAGGATGGGCCGTAATTAGCGTTCGCTGCCTCACGACCACCGTCGATCTGGCGTGTGCGTTCTTTGAACTTTAGGGCGGTCTGGACAGCTCCGCCATTAGGTAGATCATCAGTGGTTGCATTTCCCCTTATTAGGGCCTCTGCAGGGGTCACAACAAACCATAGTGTAGCCCCTATTAGGATGGAGTCACCGGTCACCCTTTTCCCAGCGGCCGGTAGCTAGCACGCTTATGGTCTGCCACGGAGAGTCACGATCGTCTCGTGCCCATACCTCTTTTACAGCTGTGCGCCCTGGCGAACGTTTGGAATGAACTTCACCTTTCACGTCGATAAGCTGTGCATCGGTCCTGCGGTGGTAATATATCCGCACCACGCGGGTATTCCTTGCCCGTTTATCCAGTACCTCGATATCAACAACTTTGAGGCTTTCACTATTAGTCCACCACCATTTATGATCTTTGTATTGTTTGACGATTCCATGGGCGATTTCGCGTCTCGTTGCTTCATATCCACTTTCGCGGGGCTCGTCGAAGATCTTGTCGACCAACTCTGGGTCGGTGTTGGGGTGAGACATCAACCATGCGTAATAGTCGGCCATCGTCCGGGCGACCTCGAGCTCGTCGTCGGAGTAGAGCCCGTCCAGCGGGGGTGGCTCGCCGGCTTCGGGGACCTTTCGCGCTGCCGCCTGGTCGGCGTCGCCGCCGGGGGTGGGCACGCCCGAGGGCGTGGAAGGCCCCGGGCTGGCCGTGTCGCCCAGCGGCGCGACGGCAGCGGGGGTGGCGTCGTCGTCAGGCCAAGGGCTGGGCGTCTCAGCGAGCTCGCCGCCCTCAGGCGTCTGCGAGCCGCGGTCGCAACCGGCCACGACCAGCGTTGCAACCATCAACACGGCGAGCAGGGCGGGCGCCCCGCGCGCGGCTGGTGGGAAGTGACGCGTCATCGCCCCTCTCTGCGGTCTACCGGCTCCATCACCGCACGCGGCATGCCAGGCGCCTAGGACCTCGGCGCTGCTGACTCCGACTCACCCGGCGCGGTGACGCTACGAGGCCGGTCAATCCCGACGCAAGGGGTGATCCACACACCTGGGGAAAACGCGGCGATGCACTTCGCTGGCGATCACCTCAGGGTTGTCCACAAGCGCCGGTGAAGGCTTTGCCGAGCCCGTCGGCGGGTCTGGTTACGGTCTCGTGGCCCCCTTCGGACATCGGGAAGGTCGCGCTATGGACTCTCCGCCCATACCGCCGTCGTTGGCCCGCCCGAGCGTGGCCCACCGGCGATGGCGCATCCACCGGGTGGTGCTGGCGCTGTCGGTGCGCCTCGCCGGCCCGTCGCTGTGGGTCAGCGGCACCTGCGGCGTGCGCGTGGCCGGCAGCATTACCCGGCGTGTGGTAGTCGCCACCGACGCCGCTCCGCCGGTCGACGGCGTGCTCGCCGCGTCGCAGGCGCGCCTGGTGGTCCAGTTCCAAGACGGTCCCGCCCCGGCCACGTGGCGCGTGGCCGGCGCAGAGATGGCATGGCAGCTGCACCGCGATCGGGTTGAGATCGTCGACGAGGCCGGCACCCGTGTGGTCAGGGTGCCCTGCTCGCTGGAGGCCCCCGTGCTGGCACACCCCATGCCTTGGCCGCTGCCCGCCGAGGGCCAGGCACCTCCGGAGGCAGGCGGAGTGTGACCCCACGCGTGCGCCGCCGCGGCTTGTGACCGCCGCGGCCGCTGACCTCGTGGCCGCCGCGGAGGGGCGCGTCAGTCCGCCCGGGGGCACGCGGTGGGCGGTGACTGTACTGACTGCACTGAGCGCACTGCCGGCAACGAGCTATGCGTGGAGGGCTGAGCCTCGTCGGCGGCGCGATCGCTCGCACCGGCCACGTGTCGGGCCGGGTGGCACCATGCCGTCCTTGTAGCCTAGGCTCCCCGGCTAGACGGGTGCCACGGGTGACACGTCCGGGGCGAGCCTGGATGGCTGCCCCGCCGTTGACGCGCGGCGCTCGTCCCCAGCGCTGGCACCGACGCGCTCAAGCCGACCGTCAAAGGCACATCCATGCGCTCAGGGATCGTCATCATCGCGATCGCTGCGGTCGCGATCGTGGCGGCATTGTTCATCGTCGCCGGGGCCGTGATGGACGTCACCCCGTTGGGGATCGCGGCGATCGTGGCCGCCGTGGCTTTCGGCGCCGGCATGCTCGGGCTCATGGCCGTGCTGCTGACGCTGGTGGGCACTGTTCGCGAGCTCACCCGCTCGGTAGAGCAGATCACCCAGGAGACGCTGCCGCTGCTGGGCTCGGTCAACGAGACCGTCTCAGGGGTCAACACCGAGCTGGCCCGCGTCGACGCGGTGGTGGCCAACGTCCAGTCCATCTCGACCACGGCCGACAGCCTCGCCGACGTGATCCACCGTGTCGTTGCCAACCCGCTGATCAAGGCGGCGGCCTTCTCAGCGGGCACCTCGGCGGCGTTGCGCATGCTCAAGCGCGAGGGACGAGACTAAAGGTTCGCGGTGTTCAAGCGCGTGTTCTTCGCCATGCTCGGCTTGGGCGCCGGCGTGCTCATCGGCACGTGGGCGGTGCGCAAGGCCGACCGCGCCCAGGCCAAGCTCAGCCCCGCCTCGGTCGGCACGGCCGCCACCGGGAAGGCCCGAACGCTTGGTACCCGCGTCAGCGCCGCGCTGGCCGACGGGCGTCGCGCCGCTGAGCAGCGGGAAGCCGAGCTTCGCGCCCTCTACCGTGGACAAGGCTCCGGCTAGCCGCCCGGAGCCCCGCAGCCGGCGCAGCCGGCTCCTGCCCGCCTGCCGCCCACGACTGCTCGGTTGCCCGCATGCGAACCGACGAGATCCGCCGGACCTTCCTGGACTTTTTCCGCGAGCGCGGCCATCAGATCTGGCCGTCGAGCTCGCTGATCCCCAACGATCCCACCCTGCTGCTGACCGTGGCCGGCATGGTGCAGTTCAAGCCGTACTTTTTGGGCGAGAAGACCCCGGAGGTCCCGCGGGCGGCCAGCGTCCAGAAGTGCGCGCGCACCGTCGACATCGACAACGTCGGCCACACCACGCGCCACTTCACCGTCTTTGAGATGCTGGGCAACTTCAGCTTCGGCGACTATTTCAAGGCCGACGCGATCCGCTGGGCCTGGCAGCTGTCCACCCAGGGCTTTGGCTTCGCCCCAGAGCGCATCTGGGTCACGGTCTACGAAGACGACGACGAGGCCGAGCAGCTGTGGCTGTCGGAGACCGAGGTGCCTCGCCAGCGCATCCAGCGCGTGGGCATCCCCGAGGGCGAGACTCGCCGCGACGCCTCCGACAACTACTGGTCGATGGGTGGGGCGGGCCCGTGTGGGCCCTGTAGCGAGCTGTACTACGACCGCGGCCCCGAGCACGGCCCGCCAGGCGGCCCGGCCGTCGACGAGAACCGCTACCTCGAGTTCTGGAACCTCGTGTTCATGCAGTTCGAGCAGGACGAGCACGGCATGATCCTGGGCGAGCTGCCACAGCAGAACGTCGACACCGGCATGGGCCTGGAGCGCATGGCCATGCTGCTGCAGGGTGTGCCCAACGCTTACGAGACCGACATGCTGCGGCCGCTGGTCGACCGGGCCGCCGAGCTGACCGGCGTGGCCTACGGCGAGACCGAGCAGGCCGACGTCAGCCTGCGGGTCATCGCCGAGCACGCTCGCGCCACCGCCTTCCTGGTCGGCGACGGCGTGCTGCCCTCCAACGAGGCCCGCGGCTACGTGCTGCGGCGCCTGTTGCGCCGGGTGGTGCGCAACGGCCGCTCGTTGGGCGCCACCCGGCCGATCATGGGCGCCATGGCCGAGACCGTCATCGACACCCTCGGCGACGCCTGGCCGGAGCTGCGCGCCCAGCGCGAGCTGGTCACCCGGGTGGTCGAGTCCGAGGAGGCCCAGTTCACCCGCACGCTGCGCACCGGGCTGGCGCTGCTCGAGCAGGCCATCGACGAGGCCAAGGGTTACCACGGCGCGGCCACCGACGACACGGCGACGGCCACCGAGGGTGACGAGGGCGCCGGGGACGCCACCGCGCCCGTGCAGCTGTCGGGGGCCACGGCGTTCACCCTCCACGACACCTATGGCTTCCCCATCGACCTGACCATCGAGATCGCCGCCGAGCACGGCGTCGAGGTCGACCGTGACGCCTTCGCCACCTACATGGAGCAGCAGCGCGCGCGGGCGCGGGCGGCCGCCCAGGGCGGGGCCCAGGGGGTGCCCGCCGAGGTGTACCGTCAGGCCGCCAGCACGGTGGGCTCCACGCGGTTCGTGGGCTACGAGCACGCCGAGGCCGACACCGCGTTGGGCGCCCTGCTCGATCCCGCCGGCCCCCGCGAGGTCGCCGAGGAGGGCGACGAAGTCCAGGTGGTGCTGCCGCTCACGCCGTTCTACCCCGAAGGCGGCGGCCAGCTGGGCGATCACGGCCTGATCGAGACCCACACCGGGCGCCTGGAGGTCGTGGACACCTTCGAGGGCCTCGAGAGCCTGACGGCCCACCGCGCCCGTGTCGCCGCCGGGGAGGTGCGCCCCGGCCAGGAGGCGCACGCGGCCATCGACACGACCCGGCGCGCCTCGATCACCCGAGGCCACACCGCCACCCACATCCTGCACGCCACCATCAAGGAGCTGCTAGGGCCCCACGCCCAGCAGGCCGGCTCGGCGATCGACGCCGGCCACTTCCGCTTCGACTTCCCCCACTTCGAGCAGGTCAGCTCCGAGCAGATCGCCGAGCTCGAGGCCCAGGTCAACGCCCGCGTGGGGGCCGGCCCGCCGGTGGAGACCATGGTGACCTCCCGCGAGGAGGCCGAGGCGATGGGCGCCATCGCGCTGTTCGGCGAGAAGTACGGCGAGCGGGTGCGCGTGGTGCGCATCGGGGACTTCTCCACCGAGCTGTGCGGCGGCACCCACGTGCCCCACACTCCCGAGGTGCAGGTCTTCACCGTGATCAACGAGGGCTCGATCTCGGCCAACACCCGCCGCCTCGAGGCCGTCACCGGCCCCGAGGCCCTGGACCGGCTGACCAAGGAGCGGTTGGTCGCCGAGCAGGTGGCGCGGCTGCTCAACGTGGGCACCGACGCGGTCGCCGAGCGCGTCGCCGATCTCATGGACCGCCTGCGGGCCGCCGAGAAGGAGTTGGCCGACGCGCGCCAGCAGGCGTTGCTGGCCCGCGCCGACGAGCTGCTGGCCACCGCCGAGCGCGAGGGCGACCACACCGTGCTGGCTGCCCGCGTCGACGGCGCCGACCGCGACGGGCTCAAGACCCTCGCGCTGGACCTGCGCAATCGCATTCACCGGGGCGTGGTGGTGCTAGCCACACCCAGCGAGGACGGCAAGGCCGCCCTGGTGGCCGCGGTCACCACCGACCTGGTCGAGGCCGGGGCGCACGCCGCCGAGATCCTGCGCCCGGCGGCGGCGGCCGTGGGCGGTGGGGCCGGCGGCAAGGGCGACGTCGCCCAGGCCGGTGGCAAGGAGGGCGGCAAGATCGACGAGGCGGTGGCCGAGGCGCGCCGGGCAGCCGCCGAGCGGCTGCGGGGCTAGCGCGTGGGCCGGGCGCTGGGCGTCGACGTGGGCTCGAAACGGGTGGGGCTGGCAGTCAGCGACCCGGCTGGCACGATCGCCACGCCGTGCGACACCCTGCCCGGCAGCGACGACCCTGGCGAGATCGCCGCCGCCGTGCTGGTCGCCGTCGCCGAGCACGCGTGCGACACTGTTGTCGTCGGCCTGCCGCGTGCGCTGTCGGGCAGCGAGACGGCCTCGACGCGCCAGGCCCGTGCGGTGGCCGAGGCGCTCGAAGAGGCCGGCGCGGAGGTGGCGCTCTGGGACGAGCGGCTGTCGAGCGTCGAAGCCGAGCGGACCCTGCTCGCAGCCGGCCGTCGCCGTGCCCAGCGGCGCACCGAGCGTGATCGGATAGCCGCCGCGCTGATCCTGCAGGGCTGGCTCGACGCCCGGGCGGCGACGCCGCCGCCCGGCGGCAACTAGCCCGAGGCGTACCCCCGACCGCCTTCCCGGAATAGGTGAGCCGGTCATGGCGATGTCCAACAGCTCCAAGGCCTTTGTGGTCGTGCTGGTGCTCGCCGGCGTGGTCGCCGCCGCGGGAGCGTGGTGGTTGCTGGCCGACGTCGGCGCGCCCGAGGCCAGCAATGGCCGGGTGGTGGAGTTCGAGGTCCCCGAGGGCGTGGGCACCTCGCAGATCGCCGGGGATCTGGCCGAGGCCGGCGTCATCAGCTCCGAGTGGGCGTTTCGCATCGCGGCGCGCTTCGACGAGCGCAGTGAGCGCCTCCAGGCCGGCACCCACCGGCTGCGCGCGGGCATGACCTCTGACGAGGTCCTGGCGGCGCTGTCCAGCGAGCCCCACGTTGAGACCTTCCGGCTTACGATCCCCGAGGGGCTGACCGTCGAGCAGACCTTGACGCGGCTAGCCGAGGCCGGTGACTACGAGGTCCAGGCCCTGCGCGCCGCGCTGACCGAGGTGGAGCTGCCCGGTTGGGTGCCGGCCGACCAGCTGCCGGAGTCCGCCGAGCCCTACGAGGGCCTGCTGTTTCCCGAGACCTACCAATTCCGCACCGACGCCGCGCCGGCCGACGTGCTGCAGCGGCTCGTGGGCCAGACGGAATCGGTCATGCAGGGCGTGCAGCCGCCCCAGGGCGTGTCGCGTTACGAGATGCTGATCGTGGCCTCGCTGGTGGAGCGCGAGGCCAAGGTCTCCGAGGAACAGCCCACCATCGCCTCGGTCATCTACAACCGTTTGTCTGCGCCCATGCGCCTGCAGGTCGACGCCACCGTGATCTACGCCCGCGACGACAACAGCGGGCCCCTAACCAATTCCGACCTCGAGATCGACTCGCCGTGGAATACCTACCAGCGCGACGGCCTGCCGCCCACGCCGATCGCCGCACCCGGGCGTGGCGCGATCGAGGCGGCCGCCAACCCCAGCGACACCGACTACCGGTACTACGTGGTCGACGATCTCGAGTCCGGCTCGCACGCCTTCGCCGAGACCAAAGCCCAGCACGACGCCAACGTCAGGGAGTACCGCCGCATGCGCGAGCAACAGCAGGCTAAGGACCAAGGCGCCGGGGGAGGCGCCCCGTGACGGCGGGCAGCGGCGGTCCAACGACCCGCCTGGTGGCGCTGCTGGGCCACCCCGTGGGCCACAGCGCGTCGCCGGCGATGCACACCGCCGCGCTCGAGGCGGCCGACGTGGACGCGGTGTATCTGGCCTTCGACGTCGCGCCGGCCGCGCTGCCCGGCGCGGTGACCGGGCTGGGTGCGCTGGGCGCGCTCGGCGCGAATGTCACCGTGCCCCACAAGACCGCCGTGCTCGATCTCGTCGACCGGGTGACCGACGAGGCCCGCGGCGTCGGCGCAGCCAATACGCTGTTTTGGTCGCATGACGCGCTGGTGGCCGACAACACCGACGCAGCGGGCCTGTCGCAGGTCCTGACCCACGACATCGGACTGCCCGAGGGCACGCCGACGGTGATCGTCGGTGCCGGCGGCGCTGCCCGAGCCGCCGCGGTGGCCCTGGGCCGAGCGCGGGCTCGGGTGCGGGTGCATGCGCGCCGGCCGAAGCCGGCCTGGGCGGTGCGCGACCTCGCGGTGGCCCACGGCGCGCGGCACTTGGACACCGACGCGCCCTTCACCTTGGTGGTCAACGCCACCCCGCTGGGCCTGCGCGGCGAGTCACTGCCCGAGGAGTTCATGCGTCTGAGGCCGGGTCAGATCGCCTTCGACCTCGTCTACGGCGCCGAGCCCACGCCGTTCGTCGTCGCCGCTGAGCAGGCCGGAGCGGCGGCCTTCGACGGCCGGGGCATGCTGCTGGGCCAGGCGCTGCAGGCCTTCGAGCGCTGGACGGGGCAGTCGGCGCCGCGCGAGGCGATGCGCCACGCCCTGGACACCACCCTGCAGCGCGCGCTGGGCTGACGGCCGCGCCGGGCAGCGCCCTCTCGAGGACGGGGTCGGGCGCTCAAGGGCGCGGGGCGATGCGTCGACACACGCAGTGACGTCGAGCGTCCCAGGAGCCCCGTGAGCCCGCACCCCCCGACTCGCCGTCGTCGTCGACTCGTCCACGGCGGCATGGGCGACCACGGCATGACGCTGGTGGAGGTCATGGTGGCGCTGCTCATTTTGACAGTGGTCCTGTCGGCGCTGGCCAGCGTGCTGACCGCCTCGCTGCGGTCACTGCACGCCAACGACACCCGGGTCAAGGCCAACGCGGTGGCCACGCAGCTGTTGGAGGAGCTGCGTGGGCTCGAATGGGACGAGGCGGGCTTCTCCGAGGCGGATCACGGCTACCGGGCGGCGGTCGACGTCGACACCGGGCAGCCCTGCAGCGAGCCCGACGCGGACGCGACCGACGCGTGCGAGGCCACCGTCACCTTCGAGGACCTCGGCGAGCCCGTCCCCGACGATCCGCGCCCGCGGCCGCTGCGCGACGGTGGTGGCGGCTCCGGCACCGAGACGGTCGAACGCGACGGCACCGAATACGAGGTCCGCACCGACATCACCTGGATCGACGACCCGCAGGCGGCCGGCTCGCGCGACTACAAGCGCTTCCGCCTCGCGGTCACCTGGCACGACTTCGGCCAGCAGCGCAGGCTTACCCACAGCACCACCCGGGCGCCCGAGCCCGAGGAGCAAAGCCCCGCCGCCTTTTCCCTGCGCAGCGTCGACGTCTACCCCGACCTGGGCTACATCTACGGCCCTGACCACTCCGAGGCCGGTGAGCTCAAGGCCGCCGTGGAGTTCGTCGACGGGACCATGGAGGTGGATGACACGGTCGACGCCGTCGAGATCGAGGTGGTCACCACCGACCCGGTCGACAACGTCACCGTCAGCTTCATCAACCGCCAGACCGACACGGTCACCGCCGAGCTGGATGAGCAGGACCTCAACGAAGACGGTGAGCAAAACGGCACCGAGTGGGCGCTGTCGTCGTCGCTGAGCTCGGGGTGGCAGTACCGCAACGGCGACACCACGTTCGTCATCACCGCCACCCGCAGCGACACCACCGACGAGGCCTCCATCAGCGAGCCGGTGCGCTACGTCTACGAGCACAACGACATCGTCGAGATGACCGTCGACGGCACCACCCACACCATCGATCCCGACAGCACCAGCCCCCATGCCACCGACACGGTGTGCGTGGAAGACGACGGAACCGTGGCCCAGGCGGTGGACATCGGGCTGGCCACCCACGGCATGACGCTGGACGACCGCATCGACGTCGCCGGCCCCGGCTTCGCGGCGGGCCTGTCGTTGTCGGCGGGGGAATCCACCCTCGACGGGGCGCGGTTCGCGCTGACCGTCGAGGCGGGCCACGCGTTCCCCGACCCCGACGACGCCGACGATGCCGTTGTGGACTTCACGGCGGTGCGCGAGTTCGACGACAGCCAGCAAACGCGCAGCCTCGCGCTGGAGCTGCTCGACCCCAGTGAGTGGGGGGGCACCAAGTGCGAGTCGTGACAAGCCGGCTGCGCCGTGGCGACAACGCCGGCTTCACGCTGGTGGAGCTGCTGGTGATCATGGTGATCGTCGGGGTCGTGGGCGCGATCACGGTGGCCGGCGTCACTCGCGGAATGCGCACCGCCTCCCAGGTCGAGGGCCGGGTCGAGACGCTGGCGCAGGTCCAGGTCGTCATGGAGCGAATCAGCCGCGAGATCCGCGCCAGCGACCCCGTGCGCGAGGTCACCGACGACCGGCTGGTGCTGGACGTGTGCCGCGGCGGCGAGCTGCAGCACTACCGCTACCAGGTCCAGCCCGCCGGGAATCACTGGGAGCTGATCCAAACGCGGTGGGACTTCCAGCGGGCCTGCCCCGACCCGGACTGGCAGCCCACGGAAGCTGACGCGGCCCAGACCAGCACCCGCGCGCTGGTCGACCGCCTGACCAGCGACGCCGTCTTCACGGCCCTCGACGACGCCGGCGTGGCGCTGGACGGCACGGCCGAGGGCGACGCCGAAAAGGCACGCCGCGTGCGGATGCGGGTCAGGCGCGCCGTCCCCGACGGGCAGGACACCATCGAGGCCGAGACGGCCGTGACCCTGCGCAACCGATGAGGTGACCATGAGTGCGACCAGGCGGGGCCGTCGTGCCCGTGAGCGGGGGTCGATCCCGCTGGCGCTGCTGGCGACGATCGTCGTGGCCGGGCTCGTGGCCGTCGTGGTGGCGACCACGATCGCTGGGCAACGCGCGGTGCGATTCGACCAGGGCTTTACCGGCGCGGTGCAAGTCGCCGAGATCGGCGTGCAGCAGGTGCTGCACCTGATCACCACCGGCCAGCTGACCCCGGCCGATGCACCCGCGAAGGGCTCGGGCACGACCGGTGAGGGCCACTCCTACGAGTGGGGCGCCGACACCGACTTTGAGTCCGGCGACAGAGGTCCGGTGGAGTGGACGGTCACCGTCACCGGGCAGGGCTCGGGCGACGTGGCCCGCACCGTGGAGGTGACCATCAGCGACGACCCGCTGTTTGACCTCGGCGCGTTCTCGGAGGTCCAGCTGGTCTTTGGCGGCGGCAATACCGCCGATTCCTACAACAGCCACACCGGCGAGTGGTGCACCCGCAACGGCCGGGTGGGCTCCAACGAGGACCTCAACTTCTCCGGCAGCGCGGGCGGCGGCCCTTGCGAAGACGAGGACTATCGACGCTCGGATCAGACCGTCGACGTCGTCGATCTGTTCGACTGGGAGGCCAACCCGGACCCGGCCCGCTGCGACCACTCGGGGGGGTCCAACTGCTACGAGAACAACGACCCCGCCAACACGTGGTATCTAGAGACCCACGACGACCCGATCCAGACCGCCGACGACGTCGGCTGGATGAAGGACGCCCTCGGGGTCAGCCCGTCCGACGACGGGCAGCCGGGCGGCTACAGCTGCGAGCGCGACAACGCCAAGGGCGACTCCAACGGCGACTGGACCGTCCCCGACGGCATCCCACCGGCGGACTCGACCAACGGGGTGGCGGTCGACTTTCTCACCGAGCACTCGGCCGGCTCCAGTGAGGTGTATGCCTACTGCGCCGACACCGTGACCTTCGAGGACATTACCCAGCTCGCCGACGGGGCCAGCGCCGAGAACCCGGTCGCGCTCGTCGTCGGCGAGCGCGTGGACTTCCCCCAGGGGGGCGCGGTCAACATCGCCTGCGACACCAGCGGTGTTGACTGCGGCAGCAACAACTTCGACCCCCGCAGCGTCGCCCCGGAGGCGGCGGCGTTGCAGATTTACAGCCCCGCGCCCAGCAGCGCCGGCAGCCACGGCGACGTGATCCACGCCCTTAACCACAGCCAAATCGCCGCGTCGGTCTATGCCCCGCGCGGCCCGTGTGGCGGCACTGGCAACGCCCAGATCGACATGTTTGGCTCGCTGCGATGCAGCAACATCCGCAACCAGGGGGGCTGGCAGTTCCACTACGACGATCGACTCGGGGGGGCGGTGCGCACCGGCAAGTTCGAGATCGATCGATGGACCGAGCAATGAGAGGCCCCCATGCCTAACGCGCCGCAACCGCTCGCTGACGTTCTTCTCCAGGAAGCCCTGGTCAGCCAGCACGACCTGGACCGGGCGCTCGCCCGGCAGGCCGAGGAGGGCGGCAACTTGGGCCGGGCCCTGATCGACTTGGGGGCGCTGGACGAGCAGACGCTGGTGGCCACGCTGGCCCGACGGATGGGCATGGACTTCGTGGACCTCAGCGATCAGCTCATCGACCCGGCGGTGGCCTCGCTGGTGCCCGAGCGCGTCGCGCGGCGCCACTGGGCGATCCCGGTGCGCATCGACGACGACGGCTACCTGGTCGTGGCCATGAGCGACCCGTCCAACGTGGTGGCCCTGGACGATGTGCGCACGGTGGCCCAGCGCGAGGTTCGCGCGGTGGTGGCCACGCGCGGCGACGTCGAAGAGGCCATCGAGCGCTTTCTTACCGGTGAGGGCAATGACATCGACCGCCTCGACGTCGACGTCGACGACGACGACCACGAGGACTTGGAGCAGATCGAGGAGGTCGTCGACGAGGCGCCGGTCGTCAAGTTCGTCAACCAGCTGATCGCCCGGGCGGTGCAGGATCGCGCCTCGGACATCCACTTGGAACCCCAGGAGCGCGCTACCCGGGTGCGCACCCGCGTCGACGGCGTGCTGCACGAGATCATGACCCAGCCGCGCAAGACCCACGCGGCGATCGTCAGCCGTCTAAAGATCATGGGCGAGCTAGACATCGCCGAGAAGCGCATCCCCCAGGACGGGCGCATCAAGGGGCGCTTCGGCGGCAAGCACATCGACCTGCGCGTGTCCACCCTGCCCACGGTGCACGGCGAGAAGGTCGTCATGCGCATTTTGGACAAGAGCTCGGTGCTGATGGACCTGGGCGACCTCGGGTTTTTGACCGACAACTTCGAGCGCTACCAAGCCAGTTTCACCAAGCCCTACGGCATGATCTTGGTCACGGGGCCGACCGGCTCGGGAAAGTCGACCACGCTGTATGCCACGCTTAACGTGCTCAACAAGCCCGCGGTCAACATCGTCACCACCGAGGATCCCGTCGAGTACCAGCTTCCCGGGATCTCCCAGGTGCAGATCAACCCCAAGGCCAACCTGACGTTCCCTGCCGCGCTGCGGTCGATCCTGCGTCAGGACCCCGACATTGTGCTGGTCGGCGAGATGCGCGATCGCGAGACGGCCGCCATCGGCATGGAGGCCGCGCTGACGGGCCACCTGGTGCTGTCGACGCTGCACACCAACGACGCGCCCAGCGCCGTGACGCGCCTGACCGAGATGGGCATCGACCCGTTTCTGGTGTCTGCCTCGGTGGACTGCGTGCTGGCTCAGCGGCTGCTGCGGCAGGTGTGCCCCAAGTGCCGCGAGCCCGAGCTCCCCTCCGGCGAGGAGCTGCGCACCGCCGGGTTCAACGTCGAGGAGATGGAGTCGATTCCCACCGTCTATCGGGCGGTGGGCTGTGGCCACTGCTCCCAGACCGGCTACCGCGGCCGCCTGGCGGTCCACGAGGTCATGAGCGTCACCGAGGAGGTCCAGCGCCTGATCGTGGAGCGCGCGCCCACCGAGGACATCCGAAAGTTCGCCGTCGCCCAGGGAATGGCGCCGCTGCGCGCCGACGGCCTGGCCAAGGTGCTACACGGCGAGACGACCTTGGAGGAGGTCAGCCGCGTGGTGGTGTGACCGCTTAAGGCGCGGCGAGGGTCTGTCGACGTTGCTCCCAGGCGGTGGTCGCCCCGGCTGGGGCCTGCAATCGATCGAAAACCGACGAGACGGTCATTGGCAGCGGGGCAGCGATGAACATGGGTTTGGGCGAGGCACTGGTAGAGCGGGGCGTGGTCAGCAGGGCGCAACTGCAGGCGGCCGCCGAGCGCCAGCAGGCGACAGGGATCTCACTGGGCGACGCGCTGGTGGCCACCGGGGCGATCAGCGAGCGTGGGCTGATCCAGGTCCTGGCCGACCAGCTGGGCATCGCCTTCGCCGACTGCGCCCCCGGGGCGGTCGATCCCGAGGCCGCCGCGTTGCTGCCGCGCCACGTCGCCGAGGAGGTCGAGGCATTGCCGGTGAGCTTCGGCGACGGCAACGAGGTGGTTGTGGCTGTGGCCGACCCCGACAGCCAAACGGCGCTGGGCCGCGTGGAGCAGCTAACGGGGATGGTGGCCGTCCCGGCGCTGGCGGTGCGCAGCGAGCTGGTCCAGGCGATCGCGCATCTGGCCGACGACGCCGACCCACGGCTGGCCCCGGCCGCAGCGGCGCCGTCACCGGCCGGCGCCGGCGAGGAGGCGGGCCCTCAGCACAGCGAGCCCAACGCCGACAACGCCGGCGGCACACCCACCCCGCCGTCTTCGGAGCCGCCCTCGCCGCAGGGACCTTTGCTGAGCTACGAGGAGGGCACATCCGTCGAGCTCGACGATGTGCTCATGGAGCTAGTCAAACGCGGCGGCTCTGATTTGCACCTGACCGCCGGGGTGCCACCGGTGCTGCGCCAGCACGGCGAGCTCGTGCAGCTGGAGGAGTATCCCATCAACACCCCCGACGAGCTGCGCAAGATGATCTATGGGATCCTCACGCAGCGCCAGCGCGAGGAATTCGAGAACCAGCTCGAGCTCGACATCTCCTACAGCGTGCCCGGCCACGCCCGCTTCCGCGTCAACGTCTTCCAGCAGCGCGACTCGATCGGCGCGGTCATGCGCGTCATCCCCTTCGAGATCAAGCCGCTGGAGGAGCTCGGCATGCCTGAGCGCATCCGGGATTTCGCCTACCTGCCGCGCGGCTTCGTGCTCGTCACCGGCCCCACCGGATCGGGCAAGTCGACCACGCTGGCCAGCGTCATCGACGTGGCCAATCGCGAGCGGGCCCATCACATCATGACCGTCGAGGACCCCATCGAGTTCCTGCATCGACACAAACTATCGGTCGTCAACCAGCGCGAGGTCAACGGCGACACGTGGTCCTTTGCCACCGCGCTCAAACACGCGCTGCGCCAGGACCCCGACGTGATCCTGGTGGGCGAGCTGCGCGACCTCGAGACGATCCAGGTGGCCCTGACCGCCGCCGAGACCGGCCACCTAGTGTTTGGCACGCTGCACACCCAGGACGCGCCGCAGACCATCGACCGGCTCATCGACGTGTTCCCGCCGCACCAGCAGGAGCAGATCCGCGTGCAGCTGGCCGGCGCCCTGCAAGGGGTGGTATGCCAGCAGCTGTTGCGCACCCCCGACGGTTCCGGGCGGGTCGCGGCCTGCGAGGTCATGATCGCCACCTCGGCCATCCGCGCGCTGATCCGCGAGGGCAAGACCCACCAGATGTACTCCTCCATCCAGTCCGGCAAGAAGGACGGCATGGTGACCATGGACCAGTCGTTGGCCGAGTTGGTGCGCGCCAACGAGGTCACCTACGACGAGGCCCTGGAGCGCTGCAACAACGTGGCCGACTTCAACCGTCTCAGCGGGCGCGCTTAGCTCACAGGCGGCGCGTTCGCCCCCTTTGCCCATCAGCCAGGAGAGCGCGATGGCCACCGGCACCGCCGAGCTCAAGACCTTTGAGTACAAGGTTCGCGATCAGGCCGGCAAGACCGTGTCGGGCACGCTGGACGCGCCCAGCCAGTCGACGGTGGCCGAGAAGCTGCGCCAGATGGGCTACTCGCCCATCACGATCTCCGAGCAGCGCCCCAGCGCGCTGAAAAAGGAGATCTCGATCCCGGGCTTGGGCGGCAAGGTCGGGCTCAAGGACCTGGCGGTGTTCTCGCGGCAGTTCGCCACGATGATCAACTCGGGGCTGTCGCTGATCCGAGCGTTGAACATCCTGGCCGAGCAGACCGACAACACCAAGCTGGCCGAGATCGTCAGCCAGGTGCGCAGCGACGTTGAGGAGGGTCAGCCGCTGGCCGCGTCGCTGGCCAAGCACGAGGTCTTTCCCAAGCTGTACGTCGCCATGGTCCGCGCCGGTGAGACCGCCGGCAACCTCGACGACGTGCTGGTGCGCATCGCCGAGACCCTGGAGGCCGACCTGGAGCTGCGCCGCAAGGTCAAGTCGGCGCTGACCTATCCGGTGGTCGTGCTGGCGCTGGCGGTGCTGTGCGTCATCATCATGCTGATCTTCATCGTGCCCACCTTTGTGGGCATGTTCCAGTCGCTGGGCGGCGAGCTGCCACTGCCCACCAAGATCCTGCTGGTTATGTCCAACTTCATGCAGAGCTTTTGGTACATCGTGTTGCTGGCGCCGATCGCGGTGTGGCAGGGCTTCAAGCGGGCGCGCAAGTACCCGGCGGTGCGCTACCGCCTCGACCAGATCAAGCTCAAGGCACCGGTGTTCGGGCCGCTGTTCCACAAGCTGGCACTGGCCCGCTTCGCCCGGAACCTCTCGGGGCTGTTGCGCGCCGGCGTGCCGATTTTGTCAGCGCTGGACATCACCTCCGACACGGTCAACAACGGCGTGGTCGGCGACGCGCTCGACGAGGTCCGCGACAGCGTCGAAGAGGGCGAGGCGGTCTCGGCGCCGCTGGAGAACCACGGTGTGTTCCCGCCCATGACGGTACAGATGCTGGCCGTGGGCGAGGAGACCGGCCAGATGGACCTGATGCTGGAGAAGATCGCGGAGTTCTACGATCAGGAGGTCAAGGCCACCACTGAGTCGCTGACGGCCATGCTCGAGCCCATCATGATCGCGGTGCTGGGCGGCCTGGTGGGAGCGATGGTCATCGCGTTGTACATGCCGATGTTCAAGATCTTTGAGCTCATCGGCCAGCAGTAGCTCACCCCACCCCAAGCGCCCGTCGCGGCTCACCCCACCCCAAGCGCCCGTCGCGGCGTGCGTCCCGGCGGGTGAGTCCGCCGGGGCTTGCCCACGGCGGGTGTTGCTCGTGGCCAAGCCGAAGCGCCGAAGCGCCAGCATGCGAGCTTGTTGATGCAGTAAGGTGGGGGCGTGTCGGCGATGGGAGGGGTGAGTCGTGCAAGCCGCCACGTGGGACGACCGGTTCCGCGCCGGCCCGCAATTGTGCACGCTCACGGCCAACCAGCTCGTGGTCCAAGTGCTGGGGGACCACCACGCGGGCCGTGCGCTGGACGTGGCCGCCGGGGAGGGGCGCAACGCCGTGTGGCTGGCCGAGCGCGGTTGGCACGTGACCGCCGTGGACTTCTCGCAGGTCGCTGTGGATCACGGCCGCGACTTGGCGGTCCAGCGCGGCGTGACGGTCGAGTGGGTCCTGGCCGACGTGACCGCGTGGCGCCCGCCGGCGCGGGCGTTCGACGCGGTGGTGGTCAGCTACCTCCAGCTTGCCGCCGAGCCGCTGGCGGGGGTGCTCGCCCGTGCGGCCGGCGCGCTGGCTCCCGGGGGCACGCTGGTGGCAGTCGGTCATCACGTCGACAACCTCGAGCACGGCCACGGCGGTCCGCCCCACCGCGAGCTGCTGTGGGAGCCGGCGCAGGTCGCCGAGGCCCTGTCAGGCCTTGAGGTGAGCCGCGCCGAGCGCGTGGAGCGCTGCGTCGACGTCGACGACGCGGTCGTGGCCCTCGACGCGCTGGTCGTCGCCGGCCGGGGGTGAGGCGACCCGGCGCGGGCGGGCTGGGGGCTCGCGCGCCGCCCCGGCGCACTTCGGCGTCGCGCGCTGAAGCGAGCAGTGAGCGCGCGCTCAGCGCGCAGGGTCACCAGCTGACTTGCTCGCAGCCCTCGTGGGTGTCGGGCTCGACCTGCAGCGTGGCGTGGTGGACGTCGTAGCGGTCGGCCAGCACCTGGCGGGCCCTGTCCAGCACGGCGTGGCTGTCGGTGTCGGCGTCGATCATGACGTGGGCCGACACGACCTCCATCGTCGATGTCAGGGTCCACACGTGCAGGTCGTGGACGTCGACCACCCCCTCGAGCTCGGCCAGCGTGTCGTGCACCTCCTCGACGGGCACGTGCTCGGGGGCGGCCTGCAGCAGCACCTGCAAGGCCTGGCGCCCCAAGTTGATGGCTCGTGGCACGATCATGACGGCGATCCCGCCGGCGACGATCGGGTCGGCGTAGGGCCAGCCGGTGGTCAGCAGGATCACCGCCGCGACCACCACGCCCATCGAGTTGAGCGCATCGAAGACCACCTCCAGCAGGGCGCCGCGCACGTTCAGGCTCTCCTTGGCGCCCTGGCGCAGCAGCCAGTAGGCCGCCCCGTTGACCGCCAGGGCCACCAGCGCCACGAGCAGCGTCGGCCACCCGGCCACCTCCGAGGGGTCGCGCAACCGTCCCACGGCCTCGTAGAGCACGTAGCCGGCCACGCCCAGCAGCAGCACGGCGTTGGCGAGCGCCGCCAGGATCTCGAGGCGATACAGGCCGAAGGTGTGCTGGGTGCGCCCCGTGCCGCGGGCGGCCACGGTGATGGCGGCAAGCGCCATGCCCACCGATACGACGTCGGTGAGCATGTGCCCGGCGTCGGACAGCAGCGCCAGCGACCCCGTCAGGTAGCCCGCGGTGAGCTCGACGACGAAGAAGGCGCCGATCAGCGCCATGATCCACGCCAGCCGCGAGCGGTAGCGCGCGCCGCCGCTGAGCCCGCCGTCGGCGGCGGTCCGATCGTGCCCGCCGGTCACGGCCGATCCTTGCGGCCGATCCGGGTCACGGTCGATCCTCCCGGCCGATCCGGGTCACGGCCGATCCTGCCGGCCGTGGGCCAGGTGCTGGTGGAAGACGTCCAGCAGCAGCCGCACCTGGGTGTCGTCCAAGCGGTAGTACACCCGCCGGCCCGCCCGCCGGTGGCGCGCGACACCCGCGGTGCGCAGCAGGCGCAGCGCATGCGATACCGTCGTCTCGGCCACGTCGACAGTGGCGGCAAGATCGGACACGCACAACTCGCCGGCTTCCAACAGCGCATGCAGGATGCGCGCCCGCGTGGGATCGGCCAGCAGGCGGAACAGCCCGGCCAGCTGCTCGGCTTCCTCGGGCGAGGCCAGGCGCTGTCGGGCCAGCGCCACCCGCGCCGGGTCGACGCAGGCGGCCTCCTCGACACTCAGCTGCGCGGGGGCCTCAACCATGCTGGCGCACGCCTCGACCACCAGGACACCTGCACAACAATTCAGATGTTATGGCCCACCCACGCAGTGGCGCAACCCGGAGGGTCACGCGTCCGTGACCCGGGCCTGCAGCGCGCCCGAGCCGCTCTCTGTCCAGTTGGCCACGAAGGGGTAGCGGTCGCCGCGGAGCTCTCTGTCCAGTCGGCCACGAAGGGGTAGCGGTCGCCGCAAATGAGGGTGTGGCGGTGCTCGATGACCCGATCGGTGGTGGCCGCGGCGACGTCGGCGTCGCCCACCGGCCCCTATCGTGGAGCGGGCCGCGTGCTGAGGAGGCACCGATGTCCATCGCGTTGATCGTCGTCATTGTCGTGGTCGTGCTGCTGATCGCCTGGGTGGCGCTGAGCTACAACCGGCTGGTCAAGAAGGCCACCCGCGCCGACTCCGACTGGGCCAACATCGACACGCAGCTGCGACGTCGCGCCGACCTGATCCCCAATCTGGTCGAGACCGTCAAGGGCTATGCCTCCCATGAGGAGGGCACGCTGACGCAGGTGATCCAGGCGCGCAGCCGCGCGCAACAGGCCCAGCAGGGCGCCGGCGACCGCGGCGAGCGCCAAGCCGCCGAGCAGGAGGTCGGCCAGGCGCTGGTCAACATCAACGCGCTGACCGAGCAGTACCCGGATCTCAAGGCGGATCAGAACTTCCGCCAGCTCCAAGACGAGCTGTCTAGCACCGAGGACAAGATCGCCTTCTCCCGGCAGCGCTACAACGACGCCGTGCGCGCCTACGAGTCGACCCGGCGGCGCTTCCCCGCGGTGATCCTGGCGCGCCAGTTCGGCTTCGACGAGCGCGACTACTTCGACGAGGTCACCGAAGAGCAGCGCCAGGCCCCCGAAGTCAACTTCTAGGAATGGATCTCTACGCCCAGCAGCACCGCAACCGGCGGGTGACGGCCGCGCTGTTCGTCGGCGTCGGGCTGGTGGTGGTGGCCTTGGGCGCCGGGCTGACCTACGTCTTCGGTGTCACCGACCCCTTCATCATGGTCGGGGTGGGGGTGGTCATCGCCGCCGTCCTCATGGCGATCACCTGGAAGATCGCCGACCGGGCGGTGCTGCGCTCCGCCGGCGCCCGCGAGCCCAACCCCGACGTCGCCGAGGAGGCCCGCGTCACCGACATTGTCGAGGGCGTGGCCATGGCCGCCGGCATCCCCGCCCCGCAGGTGTTTGTCATCGACGACGACTCGCTGAACGCCTTCGCGGTGGGCCGCAGCCCCGAGTCGGGCAAGGTCGCGTTCACCACGGGGTTGCTGCACGCGCTCCAGCGCAGCGAGGTCGAGGCCGTGGCCGCCCACGAGGTCAGCCATATCACCGGCCGCGACTCGCTGATCGGGGTCTACACCGCCGTGCTGTTGGGCTTTGCGGTCATCGCCGCGCGCGTGATGTTCCGCGGCGTGCTGTTTCGCGGGATGATGGGCGGCGGTGGCCGTGGCGGCCGCGGCGGCGGTGGCGGGCACATGATCATGCTGCTGATCGCCCTGGTCGTGGCGATCCTGGCGGCGGTCGCGGCGTTCGTGCTGTCGCGGGCGGTCAGCCGCAAGCGCGAGAGCCCCGCCGGCGACCTCCCGCAGCGTGGCGATGCGGTGGCTCAGCTCCAACACCCGCTCGACGTTCTGAGGGTCCAGGGCACATTGGGGTCTACAACGACCCGCACCTTTCACAACGAGGGGCGGCGGCGCTCGGCGCGGGCGGCCCGCTGCTCGGCCACGACGGTTTCCATCAGCTCGTCCTCGGTGCTATCGGCCCACGGACTGGAGCTCTGTAACCGTCCCAGAGCGCGCCACGCCAGCATGCGAGCCACGGCACCCTCGACGAGCTCCTCGGGGTCGATTCCCTCATCAGTCGCAGCTGCGACCGCTTGCTCATACAGCTCTGAGTCGAGGGTCACCGTGGCTCGCGGGGGGGTGCTCATGCACGAAAGTGTATCCAGAGTCTCGTCCCCGCGGTTGGGCCCTTCCACAGGGCTGCTGGGCGCGCTGGGGCCGGTCCCCCAGGTGCTGGCCTACCCCGCGAACCCTCGGCTGGGGATGGCGACGTCGGCGTGGCCCGGGTGGCGGCGGACCTCGCGGCGGCCCCACCACACCAGGGCGGCGGTCTCCACGATGGCCGAGGCCAGCAGGGCGTAGGCGATCGTCAGGGCGGTGATGCCGCCGAACTGCGCGATCGGCGGGAAGCTGGACAGCAGCAGCACCGCGAAGGCCGTGCCGGTGGTCAGCGCCGAGCCCACCAGCGCCGCTCCGGTGTGGGTCAGCGTCGCGCGGATCGCGGCGTCGACGTCGCCGCCACGGATCTCCTCGACGAAGCGGTTGGTCAGGTGGATCCCGTAGGGCACGCCGATGCCGATGGCGATCGAGGCGATCGTGGCCGTCAGCGCGTTGAACGACAGGCCCAGAAGCCACATGGAGCCCAGCACCAACGGCACGGCCAACAGGGCCGGCAGCATGGTGATCACTCCCAGCAGGGGTCGACGACGGGTGACCGTGTAGTAGCCCACCAGCAGCGCCAGCGCCGCCGTCAGGCTGACGATGATCGCCTGGGTCTGGGCAGCGCTGAGCTCGTCGAGGGTCTCGTTGATCAGCAGCGGCTGGCTGGCCACCAGCGCCTCGGCGCCGGTCTGTTCCAGCGGGGCCAGTCGCTGGCGGAAGTCGGCGGCCAGCCGCACGGCGCCCTGGTCACCCGCCCGGGTGGCCACCCGTGCCAGCGCCGCCTGGGCGTCTCCGGCCAGCACCCCCTCCAGGCCGTCGCCGCTCGGCCCGGCCAGGATCTCGCGGATGGTGGCGATGTCGGCGTCGTCGGCCAGGCCCGAGCCGGTCCACCCGGCCTCGCGCAGGGCTTGGGCGTCTGCCAGCAGCTCGCGGGTGGCCGCGTCGAGCTGGCTGACCGGGTAGCCGGCGGCTTCGAGGTCCGCCAGGCCCCCTGTCGACGGA
>PXPH01000038.1:31964-33088 GCA_003021615.1 Actinobacteria bacterium QS_8_72_14 | reverse complement strand
CCCGCGAGCTGCCAGCGCTGCCACGCCTCGTCCTCGCCGGTGGCGGTCAGCGCGTCGGCGGCGGCGGCGATGGCGGCGGTCGCCTGGGCCACCGGCTGGGGGCTGGCCAGCGCTTGCAACGCCTGCCCCAGGCGGTCGACGAGCTCGGCGACGCGCCCGGCCAGGTCGATGTCGCCGCCGGCGACGTCGTCGTAGGGCAGCGCCCCGCCCACCAGCGGCTGGCCCTCCTCGGACATGGCCACGCCCAGCAGCAGCCGGTCCAACCCGGCGTGCCACGTGTTGGCCGCGACGTTGTCCAGCTTCCAGGCAGCGCGATGGGCGGCGTCCAGCCCCCAGCGGATGCCGGCCCCGGCCACCCAGCCCTCGAGGCGCTCCAGCTCGTCGTCGGAGAAACCGAAGCGTCGCCGCACCGGCTCGCGGCTGGCCAAATCCAGCACCTGCGAGCCGGTCAGCCGGGCGTCGGCCAGGTCCAACAGCTCGGCGACCACGCGCAACACCGGGTTGGTTTGGCGCAGCGACCGGTCGGCCAGGCGCAGGCGCAGGTCGGGCAGGCGGCGCCCGCCGGCGCGGCGGTGGGGCTCGTGTGGCTCGGTGCCGTGGCCGCCGTCACCGGGCTCGGCGCCGGCCGCGTCGGCCGCCGCCGGCAGGCCCGTGGTATCCACCGCGACGGCGCTGGCCTCGAACGCGGCGTGGATCAGCGGCGCGAACGCCTCGATGTCGGGGCACATGATTACCACGTCGCGGGGCTCGAGCGTGGGGTCGGCGGCCAGCAGGTGCAGGATCGCGTCGCGCATCACCTCGACCTGGCGGGCGCGGCCGTGGCAGCTGTGCACCTGGACGCTGTCGTCGTCGGGGTCCAGCAGCGGGCGCTGGTCGGCCTCGCCGGGCGCCGGCGGCCCGGGCGGCGCCCGGTCGGCGTGGATGTCGGCCTGCAGCCGCGACAACAGGGTGGTCGGCTCGACGGCCACCCGGTGGTGGTGTTCGGCGCGCGGCGCGTCGCTGGCGGCCAGCACCAGCTGCATCTCGCGGGCGTCGCGGCCCCACGAGGCCAGCAGCGGGTGGCGGGCGGCGACCGCTGCCGGCGCCTCACCGCGGCGGGGGGCGGGCGCCGGCGACGGTGTCGC
>PXPH01000038.1:30638-31773 GCA_003021615.1 Actinobacteria bacterium QS_8_72_14 | reverse complement strand
CGCCGGCGGCCGCCGGCGAGGCGAGGTGGGTCGCCAGCGCAGCCATCCAGGGCTCGTCTCGACAGCCTTCGACCAGCTCCAACAGCGGCCACACGGCTCGCTCGGGCCGCCACGGGTCGTCCTCGGGATCGACGCCGCAGGCGGCGGCCACCACGCCGCCCACCAGGCGCCCGGGGAAGGGGAAGTCGACGTTGGCGCACACGCCGTCGCCGGTGGCGCTCGCGCCCAGCCGGGTGGCCAGGCGCTGGGTCAGCCATCGCTCCACGCCGCGGGTGGGCACCGCCACGACCTCGCCGGCCAGCGGGTCGTCGGGCGGGGTGGCCATCACCTCGGCGAGTGCTGCCACCAGCGCGTCGGTTCGCTCGCCGCGGTGGATGTGCAGCACGCGTCTTCCTTGCCTGGCGTGTGGGGTGTGGGGTGTGGGCCTGACCGGGCTCGCCGGCCGCGCCGGCCGGGGCCGGGGGCGGGCCAACCCGGCGTCGGTGTCGTAGGGTACGCGGCGACGGCTACGCGACACCGACGACGTTGCACAGGGCGCCACCGCCGTGCTGATCGCCGGACCGAATCTGACCATTGACCGCACCCTCGGGCTGGCGGCGCTGCACCCCGGGCACGTCCAGCGCGCCGGCGACGTGACCGTCACGCCCGGCGGCAAGGGCCTCAACGTGGCGCGGGTGGCCACCGCCCTGGGCGAGCAGGCGCGGCTGGTCGGCTTCACCGCCGGCCACACCGGCGCGGCGGTGGCGGCCATGATCGCCGAGGAGGGCGTGGCGCTGTCGCCGGTGGCCTACGGCGGCGAGGCTCGCTGCGCGATGATCCTGTTGGAGGACGACGGGCGCAGCACGGTGGTCAACGAGCCCGGCCCCGCCCTGGGCGAGGGCGACTGGGCCCGCTACGAGGCCGCCGTCGAGGCCGAGCTGTGCCAGGGGGCGCCCGCCCTGGTGTGTACCGGCAGCTGCCCGCCGGCCACCCCCGATGACGCCTACGCCCGGTTGGTCGCCGTGGCGCACCGCCACGGGGCGGCGGCGATCGTCGACGCCGCCCGCGCCCAGCTGGCCGGTGTGCTGGCCGCCGGGCCCGACGTGGTCACCCCCAACCTCGGCGAGGCCGAGGCCGTGCTGGACGGCGCGGCCGG
>PXPH01000038.1:0-30401 GCA_003021615.1 Actinobacteria bacterium QS_8_72_14 | reverse complement strand
GGCACCGCCCCGGGCAGCTTGCGGACAGCCGTGGCGTCAGGGGCTAGGACAGCCCGAGGCCGGCGCTGGCACCCGCCTCGCTGTGCTGGCTGGCCTCGCCTTCGCCTTCGGTCTCGCTCTCGTCGTCGGTCTCGCTCTCGTCGTCGTTGGCCTCAAGCGACCCCTTTAGGCTCGCCTCGGTTGCGCTCTCGGCCTCGGCGTTGGTGTCGGCCTTGTCGTCGTTGGCCTCAAGCGACCCCTCCAGGCTCGCCTCGACGTCGAGCTCGGCCGACAAGCTCGACGAGGTGTCGCCGGTGTCGCCACCCTCGTCGTTGCCGTCGTCGTTGCCGTTGTCACCGTCGTCGTTGCCGTCGTCGTTGCCCTTGTCACCGTCCTCGTTGTTGCCGTCGTCGTTGCCGTTGTCGCCGTCGTCGTCACCGTCGTCGCCGAGGTCGGGCAGCGTCGGCGGTGTCGGTGGCCATGTCGGCCTCGACGTGCGAGGCCGCCGCGTCGAGCTGGCCGCTGGCGCCGGCCTTGCCATCAGCGCCGACGTCGACGGCGGCGTAAGCCAGTCCCCCGCCGGGCACCAGCATCACGGCGCCGAGCACCACGGCGACCTTTCCTTTGGTCCTCATCAGTACGCACCTTTCGTGCATCGCGCTCGTCGGTTGCGTGCGGCCTCCCAATCGAAAAGCCGCAAGGTTGCTGTCGGCGCGACGGGCTAGTGCATAAGCAGTGGGTCCAATCGCCGAGCTCGTGGGGACTAGCTGGTGGTCGGCCCCGGGGGCGAGGGCGGTGTGCCCACGGGCCGTGGGCAGCCAGGACGTGATGGCGGCGCCCGGGCCATGGGCAGCCAGGCCTTTCCGGGCCATGGGCAGACCAGAACTTGATGGGGGCGCCCGCGTCCGGGTGCGGCTCACCGGCGAGCGCCCGGTAGGCGTGGCGCCGGGTCAGGCCGGGGTGGCCTACCACGGCGACGTCTGCCTCGGCGGCGCGACGATCGCTGCCACCCGATAGCCTCGCCTCCTTTACAGGGGCGGACCGCCGGGTGCGCTGCGGTGCGCATCTCGGCGGCATCCTCGCCGCATGCGCCGACGCGGATCGACCGGGAGTGCTGCATGGCCGACGCCACGGCCTACCTCACCTACACCGAGCTGTGCGCGCTGCCCGACGACGGCCTGCGTCACGAGATCATCGAGGGGCAGCACCTCGTGACGCCGGCTCCCGGCCTCGCCCACCAGCACGCCGTGGCGAGGCTCGTCCAGGTGCTCATGGACTGGGCCGATGCCCACGGGGGCGTGGTGTCGCCCGCTCCCACCGACGTCTACTTCGGCGAGATCGACGTGGTCGAGCCCGACGTCGTGGTGGTCACCTTTGAGCACCGCGAGCGCGTGGAGGAGCGGTTCGTGCGCGGCGCGCCCGACATCGCCGTGGAGGTGTCTAGCCCCTCGACCCGGGAGCGGGACCGGGGGCGCAAGCGGGCGCTGTACGAGCGCGAAGGCGTCGGCGAGCTCTGGCTCGTCGACCTCGACGCCGAGCAAGTCGCGCTCCACCGCCGCGAGAGCGAGCGGTTCGCCGCACCCGTTGTCCTCGGCGGCGACGAGGAGGTGACAAGCCCCCGGCTGCCCGGCTTCGCGCTGCCGGTCCGGCGCCTGGTCACCTCGCCGCTCGACTGACCCGGGCGCCGCCCCGCCGGCGTACGCCTTTAAGCCGTCAGCTGAACGCCAGCCGCTCATGGTAGCCGGGACCGCGCTGTTTTTTGGCGCCGCTGGCGAGGCTGGCTGGCGCGTCGTCTCAACCTGAACCGCGTGTCGCGCAAGAAGCGGCCTGCACAAAAACCGCTCGAAAAGACGACCCGCCGGACGGTGCCCACCGACGCTCGGACGAGGGCGGGAGGCACCGGGAGCGCGGCTAGCCTTGCCGGCATGGCGCAGTTGCGAGCAGGTCCGATGTTGCGGGCGGTCGATGCCACCTCCGCCACGGTGTGGGTGGAGACCGACACACCGTGTGAGGTCGCCGTCGGTGACCACCGCGCTCGGACGGTGACGCTGTTTGGGCATCACTACGCGTTCGTGGCGGTCTCGGACTTCACACCCGGCGCGCCCTACACGGTCACGCTCGACGGGCAGCGCGCGTGGCCGGCCGATGACCGCTTTCCGCCCAGCCGCCTCCGCGCTCCCCCCGCCGAGCGCGCCACGGTGCTGTTCGGCTCGTGCCGCTCGATCCTCTCCGACGAGCTCGGCGACCCCGACCGGGTCGACGCGCTGCGGGAATGCGCCTGGCGGGCGGCGAGCGACCCCGGGCAGGCGCTGCCTGACCTGATCGTGTTGCTCGGCGATCAGGTGTACGCCGATCGCACGCCGCCGGCCACGCGTCGGTTCATCCGCTGCCGGCGGTCGGTCAAGGGGCCGGTCGGCACCCACGCGCACGATTTCACCGAGTTCGCCGCGCTGTACCGTGAAGCGTGGAGCGAGCCGGCCGTGCGCTGGCTGCTGTCCACGGTGCCCACCGTGATGATCTTCGACGACCACGAGGTCATCGACAACTGGAACACCTCGGCGCGCTGGCTGGCCGCGCACGAGGCGCAGCCGTGGTGGCCGCAGCGCCTGCGCAACGCGTTGGCCGCCTACTGGATGTATCAGCACCTCGGCAACCTCACCGCCGACGAGCGGGCCGCCGACCCCGGCTTCGCGGCGCTGCGCCGCGGCGACCCGTCGGTGGCGCTGGCGACCTTCGAGCGCTTGGCGTCACGCGGAGGCGAGGGCACCCCCGGCGTTCGATGGAGCTACGCCCGCACGGTCGGGCCGGCGCGGCTGGTGATGATCGACTCCCGAGGCGGGCGCGTGCTGCAGGGTGGCAAGCGACATCTGCTGGACGAGGACGAGTGGGCCTGGTTGGAGGACGAGCGGGCCCATCCGGCGCCCTATCTGCTACTGGGCACGTCGCTGCCGCTGCTGCTGCCACACGGGCTCCACGAGCTCGAGCGCATCACCACCGCCGCGTGCGCCGGTCGGTGGGGCCGGGTGGGCGCGCGCATCGGCGAGCGGGTGCGGCAAGCGGCGCAGTTCACCACCGGGCGCTGGAGATGCTGCGCCGCGCCGCCAGGCCGCCACGCCGAGGCGTGATGGTGCTGTCCGGCGACGTCCACTTCGCCTACGTGGCGACCCTGCGGGCATGGGCCGACGGCGCCACCCCGCAGGTGCCCGTCCACCAGCTGGTGTCCTCGCCGCTGTGCTATGACCTTGACGGGACCATCGCGGGCGGCTTCCGCGCGCTCGTTTCCCCGTTCGGCAAGCGGGTCGGTCGCTGGCTCTCACGGCTCGCCGGCGCACCGCCGACCACGACGACGTGGACGATCGACACCGGCCCGGTGCTGCACAACGTCGTCACCCACCTCGAGCTGTTGCCCGACGACGCGCGGGTGCGCATCGAGCGAACCCGGGCCGACGGCGAGCTCGGCACCCGCCTGTATACCGCGTTGGAGCGCTCGCTGGCCCCGGCCGCCGACTGAGCCCGAACTGACCCCGGGCGCCGACTGAGCCCGAACTGACCCCGGCCGGCCCTTGAGCCCGAAGGTGGCCGAGCGGGCACGGTGGAACCCGCAGGCAGGGCGGGGCCCGCGAGGGGGCGGGGCCCGGTGTCTGGCCACACGGCGTCGCTGTTGTGGTCTTTCTTGGGGCCGAGATGGCGGGTTTGGGGCCGAGATGGCGGGTTTGGGGCCGAGATGGCCAGCTTGGGGCCGAGATGGCGGGCTTGGGGCCGAGATGGCGGGCCTGGGGCCGAGATGGCGGGCCTGGCCCAGGGCTAGGCGCAGCCCCCCGGCCCGCAGGTTGTCTCACCGGCCTCGCCGACGGGCTCCAGTGGCCGAGTGGTCGCCCACGTCTCATCCAGGGCCTGGGCGAACACGTCGGGGGGCTGGGCGCCGGAGACGCCATGGGTGCGGTTGAAGGCGAAGAACGGCACGCCGCTGATGCCCAACTGGCGGGCGGCTCGCTGGTCGGTGCGCACCGCGTCGGCGTAAGCATCGCCGGTCAGCACCGCCTCGACCTCGCCGGCGTCCAAACCGGCCTCGCCGGCCAGGCGAGCCAGTACCTCGGGTTCGCCGACGGCCTCGCCGTCACTCAAATAGGCGATCAAAAACCGCTCTTTGACCGTGTCCTGCAGGCCGCGCTCGGCGGCCAGGTGCAGCAGGCGGTGGGCGTCGAAAGTGTTGCCGGGCTGGGCGATGTCCAAGCGGAACGCCAGCCCCTCCTCGGCGGCCATGGAGGTCATGAAGTCCTGGAACTCCTGGGCGCGCTGCTGGTCGAGCTCGTACTTGTCGGCCAGATGCTCCACCAGCGGTTCGGGGCGCCGGCGGGGCGCCGACGGGTCGAGCTCGTAGCTGCGCCACCACACGTCGACGTCGTCGCGGTGAGCGAAGTCAGCCAACGCCGCCTCAAAGCGGCGCTTGCCGATGGCACACCACGGGCACACGACGTCGGACCAGATCTCGATTTGCACAATCGCCTCCTGGCTCGGGAACGCATCCGGGCACGCCAACGCCCACGGCGCCGCGAATGTTTCCATCCTCCGGCCTCATCCGGGGGAATGTCGAGGTGTGGTCTGCCCGGCTGGCCACATTCGGCCGGCCGGGCAGACCAGTTCACATGGTCACGATCTGTCTGGTCCGTGCGCACGGGCACATGTGGCCGCTCGGGCAGACCAGATCGGCTGAGCCGGCTCGCCTGCCGCCCCGGCCGAACCGCGCCGGCGGGCTACACTGCCGGCCCAGAAACCCGGAGGCGAGCCCAGTCGGCAGGGGCGGGCGTGAAAAACTCACTGACTCGGCTCGACTTCTGGGGTTGGGTGTTGTTTCTGGCCTGTGCCGCGGTGTTCGTCGGCGTGGGCGTTCGCGACGACGACGCGGCCATGGTCGTGGGGAGCCTGCTGTTTTTGATGGCGTGTGTGCTGTTCCTCGTGCCCTACGTCCGCTAGCCTGCCCCGGATTGGCCCAGCAGCTGCTGCGCGGCGAGCTCGGCTCAATGGTGGGGATGCGGGTCGCCGGCGCGGCGTAGGTGGGTGAAGCGGTGCAGGTCGACGCGGACTACGCCGGCGGCTCGGCCTGCCAGGTGTGCGACTGAGACTGCGGGCCCTCGCCGCGTGGCGATCGCGGCATGATGGAGCCCGTGGCAGCGCCCACCGGCCCCAACAGCGGGCGCGGCGCGGTGTCGCCCTCCACGGGCCACTGCGCGCGACACGGCGCCCTGCGGCGTTCGTGGGTGGCCCTTGTGGTCTTGGTGGCGCTTGTGGCCGTGGGCGCCGCTGGGGCGCTGCCGGGTGTGCAGGCCCAGGCCCCGGGCGGGGCGGTGCATGTCATCGAGATCACCGGCCCCATCGACCAGGGCCTGCCGCCCTATGTCGAGCGCGCCCTGGCCGAGGCCGCCGACGCCGACGCCGCCGCCGTGATGCTCGCTGTCGACACGCCCGGCGGGCTGTTGAACGCGGCGCTGCAGACACAGTCGGCGCTCACCGACACCCCGCTGCGCACCGTGGGCTACGTCGAGGGCCAGGCCCTGTCGGCCGGGGCGCTGCTGACCATTGCCACCGACGAGATCTATCTCACGCCCGCATCGACGCTCGGTGCGGCCACGCCCGTGCGAGGCTCGGGCGAGCCCGCCGACGAGAAGACCGTCTCGGCGGTGCGGGCGACGTTTCGCGCCACCGCCCAAGCCACCGGGCGCGACCCCGCCGTCGCCGAGGCCATGGTCGACCCGGCGGTGACCGTCGACGGGCTCGTGGGAGCCGGTGAGCTGCTGACCCTGGATCCTCGCGAGGCACAGGCCCGCGATTACGCCGCCGACATCGTGCCCGACCGGGCGGCGGCGTTGGCCGCGGCGGGACTGGCCGACGCCGAGGTCGTCGAGACGGGGGTCAGCCCCGCCGAGTCCACGGCCCAGCTGCTGACTCACCCGGTGCTGGCCTGGGGGCTGGTGATCGTGGCGCTGCTGCTGCTGATCACCGACCTGAGCGCCGGCGGCGTCGGGGCGGGCGCGGGCGTGGCGGCGGTGCTGTTCGCCGTGTTCCTGTGGGCTCACGCCGTCACCGGCCTGGCCGGGTGGGCCGACATCGCCCTGGTTGTGGCCGGCCTGGCGCTGATCGCCGCGGAGCTGCTGGTGTTTCCCGGCACGGGCCTGCCCGGGGTGGCCGGCTTGGTGGCGGTGCTGGGCGGGCTGTTCATGGCCCAGCTGGGCCGCGAGCTGGTCACCACCGAGCAGCTGGTGCAGGCCGGCTTCGGTGTGGCCGCAACGCTGGCCGCCGTGCTGGTGGGGCTGGTGGCAGCGGTGCGCATGCTGTCGCGCCGTGGACCCCCGTCGGCGCTGGCGCTGACTGCGCGCTTGGACGGCCGCACCGCGGCGGTTGCCCGCGGTGGCGGCTGGCTGCGGTGGTTCGGCGGCCGGGACCTGGTGCTGCCCGACGACGAGCCCGCCGCGGACACACCGGCCGGCAGGCCAGGCGCCCACCCCGCCGCCGGCGACACCGCCCCGGCCACGCCCAGCGGCGCCGGTCCCCGCGGCGCTGCGTCGCCCGTCGACGAGGCCGAGCCCCCCCCCGCGTCGCTGGCCGGCGCTGCCGGCGTCGCCCTGTCGGCGCTGCGGCCGGCGGGCGTGGCCGACATCGACGGCGAACGGGTCGACGTCGTCGCCGACGGCGAGTTCATCCCCGCCGGCGCGCCCATCCGGGTGTTGCGCGACGAGGGCTATCGGCGAGTGGTCCGGCGCACCCACCCCTCGCCGACCGACCCGCCGGCCGCTGGCGACGACAACGGCTCGCGGCCACCGCGACCAGCAGGCGACACGTAGGGCCACTGCCCTGGGCTGTCTTCTCGCACTCGGAGGTGTCTCATGACAACGCTCGCGCTCGTGATCGTGCTCATCGCCGCCGTGGTCGTGCTGGCGATCGGCTACCTGGTGCCCATCGGCCTGTGGATCACCGCGCTGTTCGCCGGGGTGCGCATCAACCTGGGCCGCCTGGTGGGCATGCGCCTGCGCAAGGTCGTGCCCCGCGAGATCATCCGCCCCTACATCAGCGCCACCAAGGCCGACGTGGACCTCGACATCTCCCAGATGGAGGCCCACTTCTTGGCCGGGGGCAACGTCAGCGGGGTGGCCCAGGCGCTGATCTCGGCCAACCGCGCCAACATCGACCTGTCGTGGAAGCGCGCCACGGCCATCGACCTGGCCGGCCGCGACGTGCTTGAGGCCGTGCAGGTCAGCGTCACCCCCAAGGTCATCGAGACGCCCCGGGTGGCCGCGGTGGCCAAGGACGGCATCCAGATGACCGCCGTGGCCCGCGTGAGGAGACCATCATCGCCCGCGTCGGCGAGGGCACGGTGTCCTCGATCGGCTCGGCCGAGCGCCACGACAAGGTGCTGGAGAACCCCGACGGGATCTCGCGTTACGTCCTCGAGCGCGGCCTGGACTCGGGCACCGCCTACGAGATCCTGTCGATCGACATCGCCGACGTGGACGTGGGCCGCAACATCGGCGCGGAGCTACAGACCAACCAGGCCGAGGCCGACAAGAGCATCGCCCAGGCCAAGGCCGAGGAGCGCCGCGCCATGGCCGTGGCCGAGGAGCAGGAGAAACGCGCGGCGCTGGTCGACGCCGAGGCCCAGGTGCCCATGGCCATCGCCGAGGCGTTCCGCGCCGGCCACCTCGGCGTGATGGACTATCACCGGCTGCAGAACGTCGAGGCGGACACCAAGATGCGCTCGTCGCTGGCCGGTGACGACGACGGAGGATCGTGATGGCCCGCTTTGTGGCCCGCTCCGCATATGGCGTGACCGCCCCCCGCCGCGGGGCGTCGACCCCGGCGGGTGGCGACTCGGGCTCGCCGGCCCAGCGCCCGGCTGGCCCGGCTGTTGCCCGGCGCCTGCGCTCGTTGGTGGCCACGCCCCGCGGGCTGCGCCAGGCGCTGCTGGCCAAGGAGGTCGTGGACCCGCCGGTGGCGCTGCGTCCGCCACAGCAGCGCCCGCCGGGCAGCCCCTGACCGGCCGCCGCGTCACGCGTCGAGGAAGTCGGCCAGCGTCTGCGCCGTGGCGTCAGGGGCGTCCTCGGTCACAAAGTGGCCCGCCCCCGGTATGACGCACAGCTGGGCGTGGGGCAGGTCGCCGGCGAGGCGCTCGGCGTAGCCCACGGGCTGCCAGCGGTCGGCCCCGCCCCACAGCACCAGCACCGGCAGCGCCACCTGGGGCAGCCGGTGGGCGATGTCGCGGGTGTGGCGGCTGTCGTAGTGCGCCACCTGGTGGGCGAAGAAGGAGCGTTTGCCGGCCGGCGAGACAAGCGGGGCCAGGTAGGCCTCGAGCACGTCGCCGCTCATGCGGCTTGGCTCGGTCACGGTCATGGCCAGCTGGTCGGCTAGGATCTGGTGGAACGCCGTCAGCGGCAGGGCGTCGGGGTCGCCGGCGTGCTCGTCGATGAGGTGTTGCCAGGTGGGCGAGGGCCACGAGTCGTAGCTCACGCTGTCGGCCAGCACCACACGGCGCAGCCGGTGGGGCCGGGCCACCGCCAGGTGTTGGGCGATCGCCCCGCCGATGTCGTGGCCCACCACGTCGACATGGTCACAGCCCAGCGCGTCGAGCAGGCCCACCAGCAGCTCGGCCTGGGCCGTCACCGACGTGTCGCGGTCCAAAGGCCGCTCCGACGCGCCGTAGCCCAGCAGGTCGTAGGCGATGACCCGGCGGCCCTGGGCGGCCAGCATGGGCAGGACCTCGCGCCACATGACGCTGTGCGACGGGGTGCCGTGGACCAGCACCACCGGCGGACCGGATGCCTGGGCGCCCTCGTCGCGCACCGCCAGGCGCACGCCGTCGACGAGGACGTCGCGGTCGACGACCTGCAGCCACGGCCGCACCGTCGGTGGCCAGGACGCGGGCGCCGGCGCCATGGCGCCCACGGGCGTGGCCGACGCGTCGCGGCCCGTGTCGGTGCGCTCGGGGGTCGCCGGGCTCGGCGCCATGGGGCTGCGGTCGCGGGCGGGCCTGGCGGTGGTCACCGCGGTGGGTGTGGTGGACGCGGTGGTGGACGGCTGGGCCATGGCGGCGCCTCCTGTTGGCGCTGAGCTTCGGCTCGCGTCAGGATCCTAGCAGTTGTTATACAGATAGGTCAGTATATAAACTTACCCAGATTCCGGCGTTCGTGGGAGGAGGGCATCGGCAGCATCGTGGCCCGCTTGGTTTCGGCCGGTACCGCGCTCATCGCGGTCACCTACGGCCTGGCGCGCTTCTCGCTGGGCTTGTTCGTGCCCGAGCTGGCCCACGCGTTCGATCTGTCGGCCACCGCGGTGGGCTGGATCATGGCCGGCTCCTTTACCGGCTACCTGTGCGGGCTGGTTGGCGCCGACGCGCTGGTGGGCCGGTTCGGCCCCCGCGCGGTGGCGTCGATGGCCGGGCTGGTGGGCGCCGCCGGCCTGGCCGGCGTGGCTGCCTCGGTCGGCCCGGTGACGCTGGGCGTGGCCGTGAGCGTGGCCGGGAGCTCGGCCGGGTTGGCCGCGCCCTCGCTTGCCACCGCCGTGGAACGCGGGCTGGCCCGTCGCCGGCGCGCCGGCGCCCAGACGGTGATCAACGCCGGCACGTCGCTGGGGCTGGTCGCCGCCGTGCCGGTGGGGCTGGCCGCAGCCGCGACGTGGCGGCTCGCCTGGGCGGGGTTCGCCGTGGTGGCCGTCGCGGCCGCCGTGGCCGCGGCGATCGCCCTGGGCCCGCCCTTGCCAGGCGCCCCGGCGGCCAGCGACCCGGGCCGGGCGTGGGCGCACCCGTCACGGGCGCATCCGTCACGGCGGCGCGCGTCACGGCGGCGCGCGGTGGCCGGTCGCCAGCGGTGGTGGGCGGCTCTGCCCGGTGCGCGCGCGGTGGCCGGTGGCCAGCGGTGGTGGGCGGCTCTGCCCGGTGCCCTTCTGGGGCTTTGGCCGCGAGCTGCTGGAGACCGCCGCCGGGCTGTCACCGGCGGTGGGCCGGGGGGCGTGGGCCGTGGTCGGCGTGGGGGGCCTGGCCGGGGCGGGAGCCGGCCACGCCGTCGAGCGTGTGGGGCTGCGCGCGACACTGCTGGCCGCCTGGCTGGCCCTGGCCGCCGGGCTGGGGTGGCTGGCCACCGCCCCGGCGTCGCCGGCGGTGGCACTGACGCTGGCCGGGCTGTTCGGCGTCGGCTACATGGCGCTGACGGGCCTGCTGATCGTGTGGGGCGTGCGCCAGCGACCGCGGCGGCCGGCCCGGGCGGTGGCGCTGGCGTTTGTGCTGCTTGCCATCGGTCAGATCGCGGCGTCGCCGGTGGCCGGCGCGCTGGCCCAGCACGTGGGGCTTGGCGCCGCCTTCGCCGTGGCCGCGGTGGCGGCGGGCCTGGGCGCGCTAGTGACCCCCCCGCGAGGGGACCCGGCCGGCTCACCCGTCGCCGGTCAGGCGTTGGACGATCAGCGCGCGGGCGGCGGTCAGCCCGTCGTCGTCGACGGCCAGGCCGCCCAGGACGTAGGCGCCCTCCAGCAGGCACAAACACGCCCGCGCCGTCTGTGAAGCGTCGGCGACGTCGAGGTCGGCGATCAGCGCCGCCCACCGGTCGCGCAGGCGCGCCTTGTGGGCGCTGATCGTCTCGCGGCCGGGATGCTCGGCGGGCAGCTCGGCGGCGGCGTTGACGAAGGCGCAGCCGCGAAAGCCCTCCTCGTGGAGATAGCGCTCGTACAGGTCGACCGGGGCCAGGGCGCGGTCCAGCGCATCGCGTCGCTGGGCGAGCTCGGCGTCGAGCTGTGCAAAGAAGCGCCGGTCGCGCTCGGCGAGGTAGGCGACGACGAGGTCGTCTTTGGAGCCGAAGTTGTTGTACAGGGTCATCTTGGCGATGCCGGCGTCGGCGGTGAGCGCGTCGACGCCGGTCGCGGTGATGCCCTCGCGGTAGAAGCGTCCGAGGGCGGCCTGCAGCACGTCGTCTCCCCGGCGTGGTCGGGGCATGCGCAGCTCCCTGGTCGATCGTCTCTCGACCGTCCCGGTTATTGTACCGCCCGTTCTCATTGTCGCCGGCGTGCTGGGCGAGCACGGCCACTGCCCCCACGCCGTGATCGGCCGGCAACGTCAGGCGGTGCTGGCGCCGGGTTGGCGTGCGGGGCTCGCTAGGCTTGCGGTCGGCCGCGACCGCGGCCGGTCCTTCGGCGATCGGCGAGCCTGTCCATGTCGGCACGCTTGGATCTGCGCAACGTCGCCCTGGTGTCCCATGTCGACCACGGCAAGACGACGCTGGTCGACGCGATGCTGTGGCAGTCCGGGGCGTTTCGGGCCCACCAGGACGTCGCCGACCGCGTCATGGACAACACGGACCTGGAGCGCGAGAAGGGCATCACCATCCTGGCCAAGAACACGGCGGTGCCCTACGGCGACGTCAAGATCAACGTGGTCGACACGCCGGGCCACGCCGACTTCGGCGGCGAGGTCGAGCGCGGTCTGGCCATGGTCGACGGCGTGGTGCTGCTGGTCGACGCCTCGGAGGGCCCGCTGCCCCAGACCCGCTTCGTGCTGGGCAAGGCGCTGGCCGCCGATCTGCCGATGGTGCTGGTGATCAACAAGGTCGACCGGCCCGACGCGCGCGTGGCCGAGGTCGTCGACGAGGTCTACGAGCTGCTGTTCGACCTCGACGCCAGGGAGTGGCAGATCGACTTTCCCATCGTGTACTGCGTGGCCCGCGACGGGCTGGCCAGCCTCGATCCGGGCGAGCGCGGCACCGACCTGGGCCCGCTGTTCACCACGCTGCTGGCCCACGTGCCCGCTCCGGTCCACGACGCGGACGCTCCGCTGCAGGCGCTGGTCACCAACCTCGACGCCTCGCCCTACGTCGGGCGCATCGCGCTGTGTCGCGTCCACCACGGGACGCTGCGGCGCGGCCAGCAGGTCGCCTGGTGCCGCCGCGACGGCAGCGTCGAGCGCGTCAAGGTCACCGAGCTGTACGTCACCCAGGCGTTGGACCGCGTCGACGCCGACGAGGCCGGCCCCGGCGAGATCATCGCGCTGGCGGGCCTGGCCGAGGTCACCATCGGCGAGACGCTGGCCGACCCCGACCAGCCGGTGGCGTTGCCGGCGCTGACCGTCGACGAGCCCAGCCTGTCGATGACCATCGGCATCAACACCTCGCCGCTGGCCGGCGTCGACGGCACCAAGGTCACCGCCCGGCTCGTCAAGGCCCGCCTCGAGCAGGAGCTGGTGGGTAACGTGTCGCTGCGGGTCCAGCCCGCCGAGCGCCCCGACGTGTGGGAGGTCCACGGCCGCGGCGAGCTCGCGCTGGCGGTGCTCATCGAGACGATGCGCCGGGAGGGCTTCGAGCTGACCGTCGGCCGCCCCGAGGTCGTCACCCGCGAGATCGACGGGCGCGTCCACGAGCCGGTGGAGCGCGTGTCGACCGACGTGCCCGAGGACTACCTCGGGGTGGTCACCCAGGCGCTGCAGGTGCGCAAGGCCCGCATGAGCGAGATGATCAACCACGGCAACGGGCGGGTGCGCATGGAGCACCTGGTGCCCGCCCGCGGCCTGATCGGCTTTCGCACCGAGTTTTTGACCGAGACCCGCGGCACGGGGTTGCTGCACCACGTCTTCGAGGCGTTCGAGCCGTGGCACGGGGCGCTGCGCAGCCGCCGCAGCGGCAGCCTCGTCGCCGACCGGCGCGGTGAGGCCACCGCGTTCGCCCTGTCGGGGCTGCAGGCGCGCGGGCGCCTGTTCATCGACCCCGGCGCGGAGGTCTACGAGGGCATGATCGTGGGCGAGAACGCCCGCCCCGACGACATCGACGTCAACGTCGCCAAGCCCAAGAAGCTGACCAACGTGCGCGCGGCCGGATCCGACGAGGCCGTCCGCCTGGCGCCGGCCACGGTGTTGAGCCTCGAGCAGGCCCTGGAGCTGTGCGCCGCCGACGAGTGCGTCGAGGTGACCCCCGCCGCGGTGCGGCTGCGCAAGGTCGAGCTGGACGCCGCCACCCGAGCCCGCCGCGCCAAGCGCGCCCGCCAGCAGGCGTAAGACCCCGCGGGGTCAGCCGGTCAGGCCGCCGGCGCCCGCCGGCCTGTGCACCCGTGGGGCATGGGTGAGCCACGCCGGTTAGCCCGCCAGCGGCCGCAACCGGGCCTGTGCACCCGTGGGGCATGGGTGAGCCGCTCGTGTGGCCTTGGATCGCCTTGATCGGAACGGGATCGCGATGGGATCCTGGGCGCCAGCCACACACCAGGAGGATCGCATGCCACCCGGGCCTATGGCCGCTGTTCGCGCGGGCGGCTGGCCTCGCTGGGTGTGGCTGGGGGGTGTCGTGGTGGTCCTGGCCGCCGCCGCGGCGATCGTGGTCGTTGGCGTCGACGGCGACGGTGACGGTGACGGTGGCGGTGGGTCGCAACCGGCCGCCGAGGACCCCGGTTCGCCGCCGGTCACCCCGTCGCCGTCGGCGCGAGCCGCCGTGGGGCCGTGGCGGACTCAGGCCGACCCCGACAACGCCCGGCTGGTCGCCCCGGCCCCCGAGGGCGGCGCGTGGGTGGGCACGCGCAGCGCCGGGCTGGTCCACTGGCGCGCCGACGGCAGCGAGTTCCAACGCCACCGCCTGGCCGAGGACGGCCGCGCCCGCGGCGTGCACGCGGTGGCCGTCAGCGACGACGGCACCGTGTGGGCCGCTACCCACCGTGTGGTGGCCCCCGCCGGCCCGGCGGACTTCGACAGCTCCGGCCTGGCCCGCTTCGACGGCCAAACGTGGACGTCGCACGAGCTCCCTGAGCCCTTCACTGGCCACTGGGTGTCGTCGCTGACCGTCGACGACCGCGGCCGTGTGTGGGTGGGCGTGGAGTCCAACGCCGCTGGGGCCGACGCCGGGATCGCTCGCTTCGCCGACGGCCAGTGGACGCGCTACACCAGCGATGACGGGGCACCAGCCCCACCCGAGTCGCTGGTGGTCGACGCCGACGGGGCCGTGTGGGCGGCCCATCCCGGCCGCGTGGCCCGCTTCGACGGTGGCGACTGGACCAGCTGGAGCGCCGAGGAGACGCTGCCCGGGTCCGGGGTGTCGTCGCTGTCGGTTGGCCGCGACGGGGTGTGGGTGGCCACCCACGGCGGCGTGGCCCGCTTCGCCGACGGTGCCTGGGCCAGCTGGTCCACCGCCGACGCAATGCCCGGCGACTGGGTGACGGCGCTGGACACGGGCCCGCAGGGGCGAGTGTGGGCGGTCACCGCCAGCGGGCGCCCCGAGCCCGACGGCCCCCTGAGCGAGCCCACGTTGGCGCGCTTCGAGGGCGGGCAGTGGTCGGCTGCCGCCGACGACGTGCCCTTCGACGACGTGGGCTCGCTGATCGTCGACGACGCCGGGACCGTGTGGGCGGTCACTCGCCGCCAGGTCGCCGAGCAGCGATGGCAGCCGGGCCTGGCCCGCTTCGACGGGCGGGCCTGGCAGGCCATCACGCGCGACGCGGGCCTGCCCCACGGCGAGGTCCACACCCTGGCGGCCGACGACGACGGCGGCGTGTGGGTGGGCACCGCCGGCGGGGTCGCTCGCCACGACGGCGGCGCGTGGACGCAGCTGACCACCGGCGTGGGACCGGCCGGCGAGGCGGTCACGGCGATGGCCGTCGGCGACGGCGGGGCGGTGTGGACCGGCGGGGCCGCCGGTGTCGCCCGTCTGGCCGACGGCGAGTGGACCGCCTGGGACGCCGATGCCGGCCTGCCCGCCGACCGTGTCCACTCGCTGGCCATGGGCCCCGACGGGACGGTGTGGGCGGGCACCGCCGACGGCCTGTCGCGCTTCGACGGCCAGGAATGGACCAGCCCGCCGGCCGATGATGGCCTGGGCTCACAACCGGTGCGGTCGGTGGCGGTGGCCGGCGACGGCACCGTGTGGGCGGTCGTCGGCGACGTGCCCTCCGTGATGAGCTTGCCCCCCGAGACCGCGCCCGTCAACCAAATCGCGCGGCTGGCTGACCGGCAGTGGACGACCTGGACCAGCCGCGAGGCGGCCGGCGCCGGGTTGGCCGTGGCAGTCAGCGTCGACGACGGCGGCACCCCGTGGGTGGCCGTCGCCAGCCCCGCGAGGGCACCGGGCCAGGACCGGCCGGCCGAGCGCGTGCTGCGCTTCGACGCGGGCCAGTGGCGCCGCGAGACCACCGACGGGGCGATCCCCGGCGACCGCGTCAGGGCGATCGACGCCGCCGGCGAGGCGGTGTGGGCCGGCACCAATCGCGGCCTCGCGCGGTTCGACGGGCAGCGATGGCGCGATCCGCTGGGTGACCGTGGCGCGCTGGGCGACGACCCGGTCTTGGTCCGCGACCTCACTGCCGTCGCCGCGGACACTGCGTGGGTGGGCGGCAGCCACGGGGTGGCGCGCGTCGTGGCCGGGGATGACCCACGCGTCGACCACGTCGACGACGCCCCCTTTAAGGAGCTCAAGGCGCTGGCAGCCCGGGACGGCCTCGTGTGGATCGGCACCGCCCATGGCCTGGTGCGCCTGGACGCCGTCGAGGCGCTGGGCTCGTCCTGACGACCCAGCCGGCCTCCTCGGGGTGACCGCTGGCGCCGCGGTGTCGCCACCGCGGCGTTGCGACGAAGTCGTCGGCGTCCCGTAACACACGCGAAAGCGGGGTTTCACGGCGGGCGCCCACCATCGGTGCGGCGATGACATCCTCGCGACAGCGCGGCCCCCAGGTCGAGACCCTGATCGACCGGTTCCTGGACGAGCAGGCCAACCCCAGCGCCGCGGAGCGCTTCGCCCGCGACCACGACGCCGAGCAGCTGCCGGCGGCGGCGCGCCACTACCAGGCCCTCATGCCGGCCACGCCGCCGGGACCGGGCCAGCAGTACGGCTTCGACGTCGACCTCGACGCCTGCACCGGCTGCAAGGCGTGCGTGACGGCGTGTCGCAGCCTCAACGGGCTCGACGCCGACGAGACGTGGCGGTCGGTGGGCCTGCTGGTGGGCGAGGCCGACGGCCAGGCGCTCCAGCAGCACGTGACCACCGCTTGCCATCACTGCGTGGAGCCGGGGTGTTTGGCCGGCTGCCCCGTCGACGCCTACGACAAGGACCCCGACACCGGCATCGTGGTCCACCTTGAGGACCAGTGCATCGGCTGTGGCTACTGCACGCTGACGTGCCCCTACGAGGTGCCGCGCTTCGACCGCGAGCGCGGGGTCGTGCGCAAGTGCGACCTGTGCGCCGATCGGCTGGCCGACGGCGAGGCGCCCGCGTGCGTGCAGGCTTGTCCCACCCACGCGATCTCGGTGCGCGTGGTCGACACCGGCCAGGCGTTGACGGTGATGCTGGTGCTGACCCAGCTGGCGGTGGGCACTTACCTCGTCGATCTCGTCGCCGGCGTCCACGGCGTGGTGGGCGCGCTCGTGGCGCTGGCCACGGCCGTGGTCGCCCTGGGCGCCAGCGTGGGGCACCTGGGCCGGCCCCGCTACGCCTACCGGGCGGTGATCGGGCTGGGCCACTCGTGGCTGAGCCGCGAGATCGTGGCCTTCGGCGCGTTCGCGGGCCTGGCCGCGCTCGACGCAGGCGCGCGGCTGTTGGCGACCGTGGCGCCCGACGCCGGGGGCGTGGCGACCACGCTTGCCGACGTTGCCCTGTGGCTGGTGGCCGCGCCGCTGTCGATCGCGGCGGCGCTGGCCGGCGTGGCCGGCGTGGCCAGCTCGGTGATGGTCTACGCCGTCACCGGCAAGCACTGGTGGCGGGTGCGCCCGGTGGGGGCGCGCTTCGCGCTGACGACTCTGGCCGGCGGGCTGGCCCTCGTGTGGGCCGTCACGCTGACCGGCGCCTGGGCCGCTGGGGAGCCCGCCGGCGAGCTGGCCCGGCAGCTGGCCGTGGCCCCGGCCGCGGTCGTGGCCGTCAAGCTGGCCGTGGAGCTCTCGCTGCTGCGCCACGCCAACGGGCCGGCGTCACACGAGCTGGCCCGGACCGCGCGCCTGCTGACGGGGGCGCTGGCACGGGCCACCCGCTGGCGCGTGGGCCTGGGGGTGGTCGGTGGCGTGGGGCTGCCGCTGTGGGTCGCGCTGCTGCTGACCAGCGGTGGCGGCACCGTCGGCGCGGCCACCCTCCTGGCGTGGGTGGCCACCGGGGCGCTGACCGCCGGCGAGCTGATCGAGCGGTGGCACTTCTTCACCGCGGTGTCGGCGCGCGGCATGCCCGGCGGGGTGCGCTGATGGGCTGGCTGCGGCGCACCGACGGCCCGTTGACCCGCGAGCTGGCGCGCACGCCCGCCGGGGTCGGCGAGCTGGGCCAGGTCCCGGCCCGCCTGGCGCCGGAGGCGACCACCCGCATGGTGTGTGGCTACTGCTCCACGGGCTGCTCGCTGGACGTGCATATGCAGGCCGGCGCGCCGGTCAACCTCACCCCCACCGTCGACCATGCGGTGAACCTGGGCATGGCCTGCCCCAAGGGCTGGGAGGCGCTGACGCCCCTGTCGGCACACGACCGGGCCACCACCCCGCTGTGGCGCCCCCGCCGCGGCGCCGCGCTGGAGCCCGTGTCGTGGTCGCAGGCGCTGGAGGGCTTCGTCGACGGCGTGCACGGCGTCCAACAGCGCCACGGCGCCGAGGCGATGGCGTTTTTGTCGACCGGGCAGATCCCCTGCGAGGAGATGGCGCTGCTGGGGGCGCTGGCCAAGTTCGGCATGGGCATGGTCCACGGCGACGGCAACACTCGCCAGTGCATGGCCACGGCCGTGACCGCCTACAAGGAGGCGTTCGGCTTCGACGCGCCGCCCTACACCTACGCCGACTTCGAGCAGTCCGACGTCATCGTGCTGGTGGGCTCCAACCTGGCCATCGCCCACCCGATCATGTGGCAGCGCGTGGCCCGCAACCCCCACGACCCCGAGATCGTCGTCGTTGACCCGCGGCGCACCGAGACGGCGATGGGCGCCACCCAGCATTACGCGCTTGCCCCCAAGTCCGACCTGGCGCTGTGGTACGGCGTGGCCAACCGGCTCATCGCTTGGGACGCGATCGACCGGGACTTCGTCGACGCCCACACGCGCGGCTTCGACGCGTTCGCGTCGTTCGTGGCCGACTACCCACCCGAGCACGTCGCACAGCGCACCGGCCTGGCGCGAGCCGACGTCGAGCGGCTGGCGGCCACCATCGCCGGCGGCGAGCGCGTGTCGCTGTGGTGGACCATGGGGGTAAACCAAAGTCACGAGGGCGTGCGCACCGCCCAGGCGCTGATCAACCTCGCGCTAATGACCGGCAACATCGGCCGGCCCGGCACGGGGGCGAACTCGATCACGGGCCAGTGCAACGCCATGGGCTCGCGGCTGTTTGCCAACACCACCAACCTGTTGGGCGGCCACGACTTCACCGACCCGGCGAGCCGGGCCAAGGTTGCCGGCGTGCTGGGCATCGACGAGCGAAGCATTCCCCAGCGCTCCGGCTGGGCCTACGACCAGATCGTGGAGGGCATCGCCAGCGGCCACATCCGCGGGCTGTGGGTGATCGCCACCAACGGCGCGCACTCGTGGATCAACTCCACCGAGTATGCCGACCTGCTCGAGCGCCTGGATTTTTTGGTGGTCCAGGACATGTATGCCACCACTGAGACCGCCCAACGCGCCGACCTGGTGTTGCCGGCCGCCGGCTGGGGCGAGAAGGACGGCACCTTTATCAACTCCGAGCGCCGCCTCGGCGTCATCAAGCAGCTGGCGCCCGCGCCGGGCCAGGCGCTGGCCGACTTCGCCATTTTCAAGCTGATCGCGTACCGGTGGGGGTGTCACGAGCTGCTGGCGGCCTTCGACTCGCCGGAGGCCACCTTCGCCACGCTCAAGGCCCTGTCACGGGGCCAGCCCTGTGACATCAGCGGCATCGCCGGCTACGAGGAGCTCGACGCCGCCGGCGGCATCCAGTGGCCGGCGCCGGCCGGCACCGACGTTGGCGCGCTCGCCGCTGAGCGGCGGCTGTTCGCCGACGGGCGGTTCTTTCATGCCGACGGGCGCGCGCGCTTCTGCTTCGAGGCGCCCACGCCGGTGGCCGAGCCCACCGACGAAGGCTATCCGTTCGTGCTGCTGACCGGCCGGGGCAGCTCCAGTCAGTGGCACACCCAAACTCGTACCGCGAAGTCGCCGGTGCTGCGCCAGCTGGCGCCGGCCGACCGCTGTGTGGAGATCGCCCCGGCCGACGCCGCGCAACTGGGCATCGCCGCCGGCCGCGAGGTGGTCGTCGAGTCGCGGCGCGGGTCAATGCGCGCGCGCGCCTTCGTCACCCCCACGGTGAGCCGCGGGCAGGTGTTCGTTGCCATGCACGATCCCGAGACCAACCGGCTGACCAACCCCAGCGTCGATCCCTACTCACGGCAGCCGGCCTACAAGCACGCGGCCGTGGCCGTGCGGCTGCCCACCGGCGGGGAGCGCTGAGCGAGCGCGGTGGCCGGTGGCCGTCAGGTGGTCATGTCCTCGGGGTCCAGCCCGCGGGCGCGGCACCAGTCGCGGTAGGCAAACGGGCTGACCTCGCTGGGCTTGATCTCGCTGCGCCCGCCCCAGAAGACGTTGGTGTAGCCCACGCCGATGCCCACCGCCTCGAGGTGGGCGTCGATGGCGGCCTTGTGGGCCAGCACCCGCTGCTTGTCGGTGCCGTGGGACACGCCCATGACGTTGACGTCGGCGAACTCGGCGCCGCCCTCGCGCCAGTAGGCGTGGGTCATGCAGTGGTGGCGGGCGACCTCACAGCCGGCGGCAATCTCCTGGCCGGCGGGCACGCGCCAGTGGAACAATGCGTTGTAGCGCGTGACGCGCGTGCCGTCGGCGTGGCGCTTGGCGTGCTCCAGAAACGTCGAGAAGCGCCCCACGACGTCGCGCTGGTCGAGCGACTCGGCGATGGCACAGAAGTCGGCCAGCGACTCGCCGGCCTCGGCGGCGCGCGGCGCCCACAGCTCGCCGTCGGCGCCGGCGGCGTGGCGCAGCTCGTCGGCGGTGAACTCGCGCTTGAGCGCGGTGAGCACCCGCCACTCGCGCTCGGTCAGGTCGACGACCTCGGTGTCCAGCACTCGGCCGGGCTCGTCGGTCTTGTCGCCGGGCTCGATGGTGCGCCGGCGCACGTGGCCGACCCCGAGGGTGAACAGCTTGCGCGCCGGCAGCAGCTTGTAGGCGCTCGCCCCGGTCTGGGTGGCCAGGTAGCGGCAGTGGGCGTCGAGGTCGAACGGGCGCGGCACCTTCAGGGTGGTCCACAGCTTGTAGTCGCTGCCGGGGGTCTGGTGGTCGGTGCTGCGGATCACGACGTGGCCGGTGAAGGGGTCCTGGTCGAACATGAAGTCGAAGGCGGCGTTCAGCGACCCCTGGGGCACGCGCCAGGCCACCAACGCCCCGGGGGCCAGGCTGGTCGACAGCAGCGTCTGGCGCACCCGCCGGATCGTGCCGGCGTCGAGCATGGCGGCGATCCGCGCGACGACGGTGTCGGGCTCCACCCCGGCGGCGTCAGCGATGACGGCCAACGGCCGGCGGGCAAAGCCGGTCACGCGGTCCTCGGACACCGCCAGGATGCGGGAGTTGACGGGATCGTCGACGTTGGCCGGCAGCGCGGTGGTGGTCATGCGGCTGAGTGTAGGGGGGCCGGCGCAAGCCAACAGGCGCCCCGGCGATGTCGGCGCCACGCCACGCCGCCAGCGGTGGCAACCAAGGCCGGCGGGGCGGGGTCACACGGGGGCGAGCTCGGTGAGCCAAATCCGCCCACCTTGAGAGGAGGGATGAGCCGTGGTGCGTTGCTCTGCCTCGGCCCAGTCACAGGACGCCCCGTCGCGCATCCGCGGCGCCAGCCGCTTTCACACCGCCGCCAACATCGCCACGCAGGCCTTCGACCAGGCCGATGTCGCCCACCTCGCGACCGGCACCGGCTATCCCGACGCGCTGGCCGGCTCGTTTGCCGCCGGCAGCGTCGACGGGCCGCTGTTGCTCAGCGCCCGCGACCGCCTGCCCCGGCCCACCCGCGAGGCGCTGGCGGCGCTGTCGGTCGAGCGCGTGGTGATCATCGGCGGCACTGCGGCGATCAGCCAGAACGTGGCCGACGAGCTCGCCGACGCCGGCTATGCCACCGACCGCGTCGACGGGGCCAACCGCTTTCAGACCGCGTCGTCGGTCGCGCGGCGCTACGGGCGCCAGCAGGTGGGCACCGTCGACGGCCAGCGGGTCGCGATCTTGGCCACCGGCGCGCACTTCGCCGACGCGCTGGCCGCCGGGCCGATCGCGGCCAGCGCCCGCGTGCCGCTGTTGCTGACCCCCCGCGACCGCCCGGCGGACAGCGTCACCACGGCGCTGGGCCGCCTCGACATCGACAAGATCCTGCTGCTGGGCGGGTCCCAGGCGATCTCGCCCGACGTCGCGGGCTTCTACCGCGACCGGGGCTACGACGTCGAGCGCATCGGCGGGCCCACGCTGATGGACACGGCCGGGCTGGTGGCCGACACCGCCATCGCCGACTTCAACTTCACGCCCCAGCAGGTGCTGCTGGCGCGCGGCGACGCCTACCCCGATGCGCTGGCGGCCAGCGTCTACGGCGCCACGACGGGGTCGCCGGTGATGCTGTCGGCCACCTCGACCGAGCTGTCGGGGCCCACCAGCCAGTGGCTCACGCGCCACTGCCCCGACGTGGCGTCGGTGACCGCTCTGGGCGGGGTCAACGCGATCAGCCAGGACGTGCGCCCTCAGGCGGTCGACGCCGCCAACGCCTGCCAGGAGGTCGCCGCCGAGGAGTCGGCCGTCGCGCTGACCGCGAACGGCCAGGTCGCGGTGGTCGACACCACCACCGGCAAGCCCCTGCGCCAGCTCATGAGCGTGCCCACTGACGACCCGGCCAAGAACGACCTCGCGGTGACCCCGGACCGTCGCACCGCGTTCGTGACCCGGCCGGGCAGCGCCGGGCAGCCCACCGACATCGCGCGCGTGCCCGTCTCCGGCGGCGAGCCCGAGATCGTGGCCACCGACGCGTCCTCGCCCGCGGTCAGCCCCGACGGCGAGACGCTGGCCTACATCGTCCACCGCTATCCCCACCCGGGCGACCCCGACCCCCGCATCGTGCTGCGCGATCTCAGCTCCGGTCAGCAGGTCATGCTCGACTCCGGTGGCGATTGGCACTACGTGTCCGAGCTGGCCTGGACCGCCGACGGCGAAAGGCTGGCGTTCGTCTCCGGCGAGGTCCTCACCGGCGTGGCCACCATCGACGCCGACGCCACCAGCATGGCCCAGGCCAGTCGGGTGGGCCCGCCCCTGGACGGCAGCGCCGACAGGCGCTGGACGTCCGTGGCGGGCTTCGAGCAGGGCCTGGCCGTGGTCGACGCCGGCCATGGAGCGGTCGAGCAGGCCGCGATGGCCACCGTCGCCGACGCGCTGGCCGCCGACGCCGACAAGGCCGGGTTGAGCGCATCGGTACGCCGCTCGGCGTTGGCCGGCGAGCCCTGGGCCGACTACCGTCGCTAGACCGCTGCGACCCCCACGGGAGGGCCACGCGACATGACCGCCGCCTCCGCCGAGCAGCAGCGACAGCTGGTGGCGCTGCAGCGAGTCGACGACGCGATCCGCCGCCTGGAGCACCAGCGCGCCAACCTGCCCGAGCAGAAGGCGCTGGACGACAACGACACCCAGCTGCGCCAGACCGCCAGCGAGTACGCCGACGCGGCCGCCGAGCTGGAGGACGCCCAGCGGTTGCAGCGCAGCCGCGAGTCCGACATCGCCAACTTCGAGGCGCGCCGGAAGGCCGAGGAGGGCCGGCTGTACTCCGACGAGATCAGCTCGGAGAAGGAGGCCGAGGCCATCCGCCACGAGCTGTCGACGATCCGGCGCAAGAAGAGCGACTGCGAAGACGAGCTGTTGGAGGCCATGGAGCGCGTCGAGGAGCTCCAGTCGCGCACGTCGACGCTGGCCAGCCGCCACGCCGACCTCCAGGGCAAGGTCAGCCAGCTCACCGCCGACCGCGACCACGCCGCCGGCGACCTCGACCGCGAGCTGACCAACAAGCGCGCCGAGCGCGAGCGGGTCCGCGCCGAGCTCGACGACGCGCTGGTGACCCTCTACGAGCAGGTCAGCGCCCAGCAGGGCGCCGTGGCCGTGGCCGTGCTCGACGGCAAGGTGTGCGAGGGCTGCTTTCTGGAGCTGGCCCCCAGCGAGCTCGAGGAGATCCGCCGGGAAGCCGCCAGCGCCGTGCCCCGTTGTCCCCAGTGCGATCGGTTGCTGGTCGTCAATCCCTGACGCCCGCCGGCGTGCCGGCGGCCGTCGCCTCCAGGCCAGGCGGGCTAGACTGGGGCGGCCGCCGGGGAGTTGGCCAGGCGACCGCGGGCGCGCGGCGACGAGCCCGCCGCTCGAGGAAAGTCCGGACTCCACAGGGCAGGACGCTGGGTAACGCCCAGGCGCCGTCAGGCGCGGAAAGGGCAACAGAGAGCAGACCGCCAAACGCCCCCTGTCGCCGACAGGGTGCGTGGCAAGGGTGAAAGGGTGCGGTAAGAGCGCACCGGCACCGGCGGCAACGCCGGTGGCCAGGTAACCCCCGTCCGGAGCAAGGCCAAGTCGGCGCGCGATGAGGTGGCCCGCCCACGCGCCAGGTAGGCCGCTGGAGGCCGTCGGCGACGGCGGTCCCAGATGGATGGTCGCCGCCCGCCCTTCGCGGCGGGCACAGAATCCGGCTTATCGGCCGACTCCCCGGCCCTTACCCGCGCGGATCGCCCGCGGCCCCGACCGAGCTGGCCCGCTGCGCATGAGCACCTCCCAACCCACCGTCGCCGACCGGCGCACGTTCGCGATCATCAGCCACCCCGACGCCGGCAAGACGACGCTGACCGAGAAGCTGCTGCTGTTCGGCGGCGCGGTCCGCGAGGCCGGCGCGGTCAAGTCCCGCAAGTCGGCGCGGACCGCGGTGTCGGACTGGATGGCCCTGGAGAAGGAGCGCGGCATCTCGGTCACCTCGACGGTGCTGGCCTTCGATGCCGCCGGGCGCCGGTTCAACCTGCTGGACACACCGGGCCACGCCGACTTCTCCGAGGACACCTACCGCACGCTGTGGGCTGCGGATGCCGCGGTGATGGTGGTCGACGCCGCCAAGGGCCTGGAGCCCCAGACCCGCAAGCTGTTCGCCGTGGCCCGCCGCCGCGGGCTGCCGATCGTGACCTTTGTCAACAAGGTCGATCGCCCCGCGATGTCGCCGTTGGGGTTGCTCGACGAGATCCGCGACGAGATGGGCCTTACCCCGGTGCCGCTGTTGTGGCCGGTGGGCGACGGGCCCGACTTCGCCGGGGTGATCGACCGGGTGCGTCGCGAGCTGGTGGCCGCCGACCGCACCGCCGGCGGCGCCACGCTGGGCGCCGAGCACCGCCAGCCCCTTGACGGCGACCACGACCCTGACCGGTGGCCGCCCCGGGTGCTCGAGGCCGCCCTGGAGGACGTGGAGCTGCTGGACGCCGAGCACGGCCGTTGCGACCCCGACGAGCCGGTCGACCGCGACGCGTTCCTGGCGGGGCGGGTCACGCCGGTGCTGTTCGGCTCGGCGCTGTTGAACTTCGGTGTCAGCGGGCTGTTGGACACCCTGGCCGCGATCGCGCCGCCGCCTGGGCCCCAGCCCACCGCCGACGGCGGTCTGCACCCCGTCGAGGGCGACTTCGCCGGGCAGGTGTTCAAGATCCAGGCCAACATGAACCCCCGCCACCGCGACCGCATGGCCTTCATGCGGGTGGCCTCGGGGCGTTTCGAGCGCGGCATGAGCGCGGTCGCCGCCCGCTCCCAGCGCACCTATCAGCTCAAGTACGCCCACCAGGCCTTCGCCGACGACCGCCAGACCGTCAACGTGGCCTTGCCCGGCGACATCGTCGGGCTGGTCAACGCCGGCGACCTGCAGGTCGGCGACACGCTGTCGACCGACGGCAAGGCCGAGCTCGCTGCCATTGCCACGTTTGCCCCCGAGCAGTTCGCGGTGGTGCGCAACCGGCACAGCAGCACCTACAAGCAGTTCCGCCAGGGGTTGCGCCAGCTCGACGAGGAGGGCGTGGTCCACGTGCTGCGCCGACCTGAGCACGGCGATCAGGAGCCGGTGCTGGCCGGCGTGGGCCAGCTGCAGTTCGAGGTGGCCGCCTATCGCCTCGAGACCGAGTTCGGCGCTGAGGTGACCGTCGAGCCGGCGCCGTGGCGCCTGGCCCGGGGCGTCGACGAGGCCGCGACTGGCCGCCTGCGAGGCCAGCGCGGCGTGGAGGTCGCCGCCGATCGCCACGGCAACTGGCTGGCGCTGTTCGAGTCGCCCCACGCGCTGCGCTGGGCCAGCAAGGACCACCCCGATGTGACGTTCGCCCCGCTGGGCCTCGACGCCGAGGACACGTGACCCCTGGCGTCACCGCCGGGGTGTCGAATGGTGGCAGGTGACTCGTTATTCGCCGCGCGCCCAGGGGGCCGGCGCCTGTGGGCGGGTTCCGGTGTCAGCCGATCTCGACCAGGGCCTGTTCGCCTAAGCGGTCGCGCACGATCTGCTCGAGCTCGGCGATGCGTTGGGCGTCGCGCTCCTGGCGCCGCCGCAGACGCTGCAGCTCGACCAGGGCGGTGCCGGGCACGTCGGTGGCGCCGTCGTCGCCCTCGAAGGCCGGGCAGATGTCGCGGAAGTCGCACCAGCCACACAGACGGTTGGGCGTCGGCGAGAAGCGCCCGGCGCGGATGGCCGCCGCGACACGGTGGACCTCGGCGACGGCGGCGTCGACGTCGATGCGCTCGATGGGCACCTCCACGCGGATGCCGGGCACCACGAACTCCAGGGCCACCCAGTCGGGATCGCGACCCCACAGGTCGCGGGCCGCCAGCGCGTACAGCGCCAGCTGCAGGCTGGTCTCGACTTGCTCGCGGGTCTTGGCCCGGCGGTTGGTCTTCCAGTCGACGATGCCAAAGCCCCCGTCGCCGGTGGGCATGACCCCGTCGATGAAGCCCCGCACCCGCACGCGGTCGCCGAGATCGACGTCGAACCACTGCTCCACGGCCGCCGCCGGGCGGTAGGAGGGGGCGTGCTGAGCCTGGTGGCGGCGCAGCACGTCCTGGGCGTGGCGATACCACCCGATCTTGTCCTGGCGGGACATGTCGGCGAAGCCGGTGTCGTCCCAGCGGTCGTACAACGCCGCGGCGAGCTCGTCGGCCGAGGGCGGCTCGGGCAGCTTGCGGTCCCAGAACCACTCCAGCGCCGCATGCAGCGACGAGCCCCACGACAGGTGTGGCGTGGGCGGGGTGGGGCCGCCTGCAGGCTTGGCGCCTCGCCGCCCAGCGGCGGGGTGCTCGGCGCGTCGGTGCTCATCGGGCAAGCAGGATACCCGGCGGTGGTGACAGGGCCATCGAAGCGCTGCGCACGCAGCGCTTAGCCGGCATGGACGCGCAGACGCCCGGCCTCGCCGTCGACGGTCACTACCGCCCCCAGCGGCACGGTGCGTTGACCCCGCCCGTGGCCCAGCGGGAGCTCGGCGGCGGCCAGCCCGAGCTCCTCGGCGTGAGACGCCACGACCTCCAACGCCGACGCCGATGGCGGGGAAGCCTGGGGGGCGTCGCAGTCGACCAGCTCGCCCACGGCCAACCCGACCGCGCCGCTCAAAGCGCCGGCCTGGCGCAGCTGGGTCAGCGCCCGGTCCAGGCGATAGGGGCGCTCTCCGACGTCCTCGACCAAAACCACCGCCCCGGTGGCGTCCAGCTGCCACGGCGTGCCGCACAGCGACGCCAGCACCGTCAGGTTGCCGCCCACTAGCACGCCGGTGGCCTGCCCGCCGCGCAGGGGCCGGCCGGTCACCCACGCGTCGGGCTCGCCGAACAGCGCCGCCCGCAGCGACGTCGCCTCCCCACCCCCCAGGCGCTCGTCGCGCCACGCCAGCGACGGGCCGTGGAAGCTGACCAGCCCGGCGCGTTGGCGCCACCCCACGTGCAGCGCGGTGACGTCGGAGAAGCCCACCAACGGCTTGCCGGCTGCGGCCACCGCGTCCCAGTCCAGGCGCCCCAGCAGCCGCTGGCAGCCCCAGCCGCCGCGCAGCGCCACCAGGGCGGCGGCGGCGGGATCGGCCACAGCCTCGTGGAGGTCGCCGGCGCGCGCGGCGTCGTCGGCTGCCAGAAAGCCCGTGGCGTGGCCGGCGAAGGCCGCCCGGCCCAGGCGCACCGTCAGCCCCCAGGACTCCAGCAGCGCGATGCCGCGCCGGACCAGCGCCGGATCGGCCGGACCCGCCGGCGCCACGCCGGCGACGACGTCGCCGGGCGCCAGCGGGCGTGGCCATCGGCAGGCGGGGGCGGGCGCGTCGGACACGCGGGCAAGTCTGGCAGGCCTTAGGCTTGCCGGGTGATGAGCGACCACCCCCACACTCCCTCCGCGCCCGCTGGCGAGGCCGACGTACCGGCGCCGGGCGTGCCCCGGTTCGTCTGGGTCGACGCCACCGACCCGGCGCTGGGTGGCCAGTGGATGGTCGATCGGTCCTCGGGCAGGGCCGACCCGGTGGTGCTGGCCGACGCCGTGGCGGCCTACAAGCGCGGCGAGCTGTCGGTCGACCCTCTCGACGAGCACGTCGCCGTGACGTTGGCGGCGGTGTCGGCCGCCGGGGCCGTAGAGGACGAGGGGCTGCCCGATCCGACCACCCGGCTGGTGCGCGCCGCCGACGAGCACGTCGCCGAGGTTGACCGCGACTCGCCCGAGGGTGAGCGGCTGCGCCGCGTCGCCGAGGCGCTGCACAAGCTTGCCAGCGACCTCTCCGAGCTCGTCGAGGAGCAACTGCACAGCGGCAGCTTGGCCAACCTGCCGCCGCGCTCGACGTTGGCGCTGTGCCAGGCCATCCAGGCGGCCTGGCGCCTGCGCCACCACGTGGACCCGCCGGGGCCGTTGTACCTGTGAGCCGCGGTGTGCCCGCCCGGGCCCCTGTCCGGTCGTGACCGGCCAGCAGCCCGCTTGGAAGGCGGTCTCTGGCGGCCGGCTCACGCCGGCGGCCGGCGCGGTCCACGCGGCCCGGGGCGTGGCCATGGGCGCGGCCGAGGCGTTGCCGGGGATCTCGGGGGGGACGATCGCGCTGGTCGTGGGCGTCTACCAGCGGCTCGTGGGCTCGATTCACGCCGCCGCCCGAGCGGTCCTGGGCCTGGTGCGCGCCCGTCCGCGCGAGGCCCGTGCGGCGGCCGACGACATCCACTTCGACCTGATGATCCCGCTGCTGGCGGCAATGCTGCCGACCGTGCTGGTGGGCTTCGCGGTCTTTGGGGACCTGCTGGCGCGCTACGAGGCGCCGTTTCGCGCGGTGCTGTTCGGGCTGGTGCTGGCCTCGTTGTGGTTGCCGTGGCGCCAGATCGGCGCGCGCAAGGCCGCCCACGTGGTGGTGGCCGCCGGGGGGGCCGTGGTGGCCTTCGTGCTCACCGGCCTGCCGCTGGTGGCGGCCGGCGAGCCCGCGCTGTGGCTGGTGGCCCTGGCCGCCGCCGCGGCGCTGTCGGCGTGGATCCTGCCGGGGGTCAGCGGGTCGTATCTGCTGTTGGTGCTGGGCGTGTATGACGCCATGGGCCCGGCGGTGCGCTCTGCCGACTGGGCGTTTTTGGGCGTCTTCGCCGGTGGCGGGCTGGTGGGGCTGGGCGCGTTCTCGACGCTGCTGTCGTATCTGCTGACCCGCCATCACGACATGACGATGGCGCTGCTGACCGGGCTGCTGCTGGGGGCGCTGCGCGCCCTGTGGCCGTGGCAGGGCGACGGCGGGGCGCTGCTGCGCCCCGAAATGGCCGATCTGGTGCTGCTGCTGCCGCTGTTCGCCGCGGGACTGGCGGGGGTCATCGCCCTGACGATGCTCGGCGACCGGCTGGCGCGGCGGCGACCCGCTGGCGAGACAGCCGGGCAGTGAGCTCACCGGCGGTGGATGGGCCGCCGGTGAGCTCACCGCTGTGCCGGCGGGGTGCCCAAGTGGCGGGCGGCGAAGTCCAGCGCCAGGCCCACGTGGCGGATGGTGATGTCGATGACCAGCGAGCCGTGGCCGGCCTCGTAGACCTCGTAGGCGCAAGGAATGCCGCGCTCGGTCAGGGCCGCGACGTAGTTGTCCACCTGCTGTTTGGGACAGCGGGTGTCGTTGGCGCCGGTGATAATCAGCACCGGCGCCTGCACGCGCTCGACGTGGCTCAGCGGGCTGCGCTCGGCGTACAGCTGTGGCAGCTCCTCGGGGGAGCCGCCGAACAGCGACCGGTCGAACTCGCGCAGCACCGGCGACTCGTCGGCGTAGGCGCGCGGGTAGTCGGCCACGGGGACTTCGGCCACGCCCAACGACCACGCCTCGGGCATGGTGCCCAGCCCCTGCAGCGTCAGATAGCCACCCCATGACGCGCCGGTCAGCACCACCCGCTCGGGGTCGGCCACGCCGTCGGCGATCAGCCGGTCAGCCACCGCGCGGCAGTCGATCAGCTCCGGGCGGCCCGGATCGCCCTGCACGGCGTCCTCCCACGCCTTGCCGTAGCCGGTCGAGCCGCGGTAGTTCGGCATCGCCACCACGAAGCCGTGGTCGACCCAGGCCTGCACCTGCGGATCGAAGCTGTCAGTGGTCTGGGCGTGGGGGCCGCCGTGGACGTCGACGACCGTCGGCGCCCCACGAGCCACGCCCTCGGGCTCGGCGACGAAGGCGTGGACACGGCCGCCCTCGCCGTTGTCGACGTGCAGCGAGCGATAGGCCACCCCTGGCGGTGGTGGCTCGCCGGGCGGGGTCAGCAGCACGGCGTCGGCCCCTTCGGTTGAGCGCCGGCGGATCTGCGACGGCGTCGCCGAGGAGTTGAACGCGTACCAGACCTCACCGTCGGGGCGCACCCGCGCCCCGCGGACGGTGCCCTCGGTCAGGTCCAACCCGGCGAGCCCATCGGTGCTCAGGTCGTAGCGCACCAGCTCGGTGCGCCCGAGGTGGTCGTGGCCCAGCAGCAACACGTCGGCGTCGGGCCACCAGTCGGCGACCCACACCTCGCCGGGCAGCGCCTCGACGTCCAGCACGCGGCGGCTGCCGTCCTCGACCGACAGCAGCTCGGGGCGGGTTCGCCCCGACCGGTCGCACAGCAGCGCCAAGCGGGCGTCGCCGGCCACCGGTGACCAGCCCGCCGGCGCCACGGTGTTGCCCGGCCCGTCGTGGACCTCGGCGACGACCTCGCCGTCGACGGCGTCGGCGATCTTTAGCGACGGGTGCAGCGCGTCGCCGTGCTCGGTGTGGCTGATCGCCAGCAGCGCCCCGTCGCGGCTGAGCCCGCCCACCCCCGCCGGCTGGTCGTGGCGGTAGCACACGCCAAAGGCCCCCTCGGGCTCGGCGGTGCCCACCATGAAGCCCTCCTTGGTGGCCACCCCGAGCGCCCACCGGCTGGGCATCAAGGACAGGCCCGCGCTCCAGCCCTGCGGGGCGTCGGCTAGCAGAGGGGCGGGCGGGCCGCCGGGGAAGGGCTGGGCCACGTAGCGGCCGACCTCGTCACCGGCGTGATCGTCGAACCACACCACCCACTGGCCG
>PXPH01000037.1:33246-71090 GCA_003021615.1 Actinobacteria bacterium QS_8_72_14 | reverse complement strand
ACCACGGCCAGGCCCTGGCTGCGCGCGTCCAGCGTGGGGTGGTGGCGCAGGTCGCCGGTGACGAAGCACTCGGCGCCGGCGGCGCACGCCGCGTCGATCAGCGCGTCGCCGGCGCCGCCGCAGGCGGCGACGCGGCGCACCGGCGCGTCGAGCTCGCCGGCCACCCGCAAAAACGGCGCCGGCAGCGCGTCGGCCAGCCGGTCGCACACCTCGCGCACCGTCAGGGGCTCGTCCAACTCCCCCACGCGGCCCAGTCCCTTGCCATCGGTGACCGCGGGGGCGGTCAGCGGGTAGACGTCGTAGGCCACCTCCTCGTAGGGGTGGGCCTGCCACAGCGCCGCGACGACCGCGTCGAGGTCGCCGCGGTCGCAATCGACCTCGAGGCGCTCCTCGGTGACTTCGTTGAGCTCGCCGCGCTCGCCCAGATGGGGGCTGGCGGCCGGCGACGGGCGAAACGAGCCGGTACCGGCCACCCGGAAGCCGCAGTGGTCGTACTCACCGATGACCCCGGCGCCTGCGGCCGACAACGCGCCCAGCACCGTCATGGTGTCCTCGACGGGCACGAACGTGACCAGCTTGCAGGGCTCGGGCGGCGGGGTCGGCTGCAGCGGCTCAACGTCGCCTAGCCCCAGCAGCCCGGTGATGGGCTCGGTGGTGCCGGGGGCGGCCACGTCGATGTTGCTGTGGGCGGCCAGCACCGCCACGCCGGCGCGCGCCGCCGACAGCGCCAGCCGGCCCGGGGCCGTGTCGGGCGTCAGCCGGGCCAGGCCACGAAACAGCAGCGGGTGGTGGGCCAGGATCAGATCGCAGCCGTGCTCGCGGGCCTCGTCGAGGCTCGCCGCGGTGACGTCTAAACACACCAGCACGCCGTGCACGGCGTCGTCGGGGTCGCCGACCTGCAACCCGGTGGCGTCCCACGACGCCGCGTCGCGCTCGGGGTAGCGCGCATCGACCAACGCCACCCAGTCGGCGAGGCGGTCGGTGGCAGGGCGCGTGCTCACGGTCGGATCGCGAGGCGCCCAGCGGGGGTCTGACACATCGGCGGACAGCCTAGCGTGGCCCATCAAGCGCCCCGCCCGGCTGGCCTGGGCAGGCGGTGGACGCTGCTCCGGCGCGGCTACTGCACCGCGCGGCTACTGCACCGCGCGGCGATACATGGCCACCGAGACCACGGCGAACACCAGCCCGATGGCGACCGTCCACGCCAGCGCGACCAGCACCTGGCCGGTCACGCTGTGGCCGGCCGGCAGCGCCCCCTCGCCCAGCATGAGGCCGCGGGCGGCGTTGACGACGTGGGTGATGGGCTGGTTGTCGGCGAAGGCCTGCAACCACCAGGGCATGGTGGTGGTGGGCAAAAACACCGACGAGGCGAACACCAGCGGAAAGATCGGCAGCAGCACCCCGGACTGGGCGGCCTCGGGGTTCTTGGCCAGCAGCCCGAGGGTGGCCATGACCCACGAGATCGCATAGCTAAACAGCAGGGCGAGGGCCACCCCGGCCAGCAGCCCCGTCCAGCTGGTCTGGGCGCGAAAGCCCAGGACGAAGCCGATGAGCAGCATCAGCGTCATGACGCCGACGTTGCGCACCAGGTCGCCCAGGGTGCGCCCGGCCAGGACCGCCGAGCGCGCCATGGGCAGCGAGCGGAAACGGTCCACCACCCCGCCGACGAGGTCCTCGGTCAGGCCGATGGCGGTCTGGCTCGCCCCGAACAGCAGCGTTTGGACGATGATGCCGGGCATGAGCCAGTTGATGTAGGCGCCGCCGGCCGCCGGCGGCAGCGTCTGGCTAATCGCCCCGCCAAAGACGTAGTTGAACAGCACCAAGAACATCACCGGCTGGATCGTGGCGAAGACCACCAGCTGGGGCAGCCGCACGGTGCGGCGCAGGTTGCGCCGGCTCATGACCAGCGTGTCGCGCACGGCGTCCAGCGCCGTCACGCGCACGCGCGCCGGGGTGGCCGCGCCAGTGGCGAAGGGGTCGACGGTGCTGGTCATCGGCGCTGGCCCTCGGAGGCGGGTCGAGCGGCCGGGCCACCGGGAGTGTGGCCGGCCCCGGCCGGCTGGCCGGGGCGGCCCTGTGGGGCCGAGCCGGGGTGGGCCTCGGCGGCTGCCGGCGGCGCCTGCCCGGTGGGGTGGCCGGTCAGCGACAGGAAGACGTCGTCCGCCGCGATCAGCGTCCGCGAGCCGTCGGGGGCCCGCACCCGCAGGCGGGCGCGCTCGGCGTCGTAGGCGGGCTCGTCGCCGGCGACCCGCGCCAGGACTTGCACGGCCGTGGTCTCGTGCTCCTCGGCGGTGGCCAGCTCCAGCACCGACCCGCCCAGGGTGTCCTTGAGCTCGTCCGCGGTGCCCTCCACGATCAGTTGGCCCTGGTCGATGACGCCGATGCGCGCGGCCAGGCGGTCGGCCTCCTCGAGGTGCTGGGTGGTCAGCAGCACGGTGGTGCCACCGGCCACGAGCTCCTCCACCAGGCCCCACAGCTCCATGCGGTTGGCCGGATCGATGCCGGTGGTCGGCTCGTCGAGGTACAGCACCGGGGGCCGGCCCACCAACGAGGCGGCCAGGTCCAGGCGCCGGCGCATCCCCCCCGAGTACGTGCGCACCAGGCGGTCGGCGGCCTGCCCCAGATCCACCCCGTCCAGAACCTCCTCGGTGCGCCGGCGGGCCTGCCGTGGGCTGAGCCCGTAGAGGCGCCCGACCATCTCGATGTTCTCACGTCCGGTCTGGTAGCCGTCGACGGCGGCGAACTGCCCCGCCAGGCCGATGCGGGTTCGCGCCGCGGTCGCATTGGCGACGACGTCGACCCCGGCGACCTCCACCCGGCCCGAGGTGGGACGCAGCAGCGTGGCCAGGATGCGAATCAAGGTGGTCTTGCCGGCCCCGTTGGGTCCCAACAGGCCGTAGACGATGCCCGGCGGGACCGCCAGGTTCACCCCGTCCAGCGCGCGCACCGCCCCGAAGGTCTTGACGACGTCGCGCACGGCGATGATCGCAGGAGCGCCGTCGCCTGTGATCGCCCCCTGGGCCGTGCTCATAGGCGAGTCCGTTCGGGTCGATTGCTGGCCACCCCCGCGTCGTCCCCCGCGTCCGGGCCGGGCTCGGCCCGCAGCCCGGTGATCACGGCCCGGGCCAGCTCGGTGGGGGGGTCCTGGTCACCGGCGAAGACCTCGAGGTGCCAGGCGGCGGCGAGGTGGGCCTGGTGCAGCGCGCCACCGACCAACGCCATCGCGGCGCCCTCGAGATGGGCGTCGGGCGTCACCCGGCCGAGCTCCTGCTCGCGGCGCAGGTATGCCACGATTGCCCGGATCGTCCAGCGCGGACCCCTGCCGGCGTCGTCGAGGCGGTGCACGTGCTCGCGCATGGACGCCGGGTCGGCCATCATCGCCGCGGTCAACGGCGTCATATCGGCAAAGAAGTCGATGGCCAGCGCCACCAGCTCGCCCAGGTTGGTCTCGAGGTCACCCGAGCCGACCAGCTCCGGCAGGCTGCGGGCGTGCTCGGGGAACGCCGCCAGGCGCTCGCACACGACGTGGGCGACCAGGGTGTCCTTGTTGGCGAAATGGTTGTAGATCGAGCCTTCAGAGCAGCCGGCGGTTTCGGCGATGCGCCGGGTGGTCGTCGACAGCACGCCGCGGTCGCAGATGACCTGCTCGGCCGCGGCGAGAATGGCCTCCCGGGTGGGCCCGGACTCCCTGGCCTGGCCCGAGGCCTCGATGTCAGGTTCTGAGTGAGTGCTCACTCAGCCAGCCTAGCCAGCGACGCGCCCCAGCGCAGGGCCGGTGTTGCGGCCCGCCGCCGGGCCAGCCCCCAAGGAGACCGAGTGGCCGCTGGCGTGTGAACGGTGGGCGCTACTGGAGTCGAACCAGTGCCCTCCGGCGTGTAAGGCCGGCGCTCTGACCAACTGAGCTAAGCGCCCGGGAGCGCACAACGTGGGCCGCTGCGCGCGCGGCCGTGACGAGGATAGCGCAACCCAAACGCGCCCCGACCAACAGGCCGGCTTCGCCCGCCACGAGCGGGTAGCCGCGGGCCCCAAGCCGCTGCGCCCGCCGGCGCGCTCGTAGGATCGGGGCCTGCGTCGCGCGGCCCACCCCGCCGGAGTCCAAGGAGTGAAAAAATGAGCGACACGCCGCAGCCAGAACCCGGAGACTCTTCCGAGGAGCCCCAGCGCCAGAAGGTCAAGCTCAACGTCGACGACGAGCTCAAGCACGGCACCTACGCCAATTTCCTGATTGTCAGCCACTCTCCGCACGAGTTCACACTGGACTTCTGCCAGCTGTTACCCGGCGACGGCTCCGAAGAGGTCCACGCCGACGTGGTCAGCCGCATCAAGATCCCACCGACCGTGGCCGGCAAGGTCATCCGGGCGCTCAACACCAACCTCAACAACTACGAGGACAAGTTCGGCAACGTCAAAGAAGTCGGCTAGCGAGTCGCCACGGCCCGCCGGGGGCGCCGTGGCCGCCGGGGGCCCCGTGGCCGCCGAGCGCCCCTGGCGCGTCGAGCCACCGGTGGCCGCCACGCCCTCGGCGTTGGTGGCCGCCACCGAGGCGGCGCTGGAGGCACTGGCCCGTGACCCCGCTCCGCGGCTGCGGTGGTATCGCTCGACGGCCCACCGCCGTGGCGACGCCCGTCAGCGCCTGCTGGCGTCGGTGTGCTTTGCCACCCGCGGGCGCGGCGAGGTGTTGCTCAACGAACGCAAGCTTGTCGGTTTGTCTCAGCGCCGCCGCCGCAGCGGCGTGCTGATCCAGTGCGGGCTGCTGCGGCGCTGGCGTCCGGGCGCGCTGCTGACGGCTGTGGGCGCCGACCCCGACGACGCCGAGATCGCCCGTGCGGCGGTGGGCCTGGACGAGGCGCTGGCTCGCCCGCCGACCGACACCGCGATCGCCGACGCCGTGTCCGCCCGGCTGGCAGGCTGGCGCGGCGGCGACCCGGTCGCCAGTGCCCACCCCCCGCCCGCGTCCCCGAAGGACGAGCCGTGAGCGACGGGCTGGTCATCGCCAGCAATCGAGGCCCGGTGCGCTGGGAGATCGACGCCGACGGCCGGCGTCACGCCCGCAAGGGCGCCGGCGGGTTGGTCACCGCGCTGACCGGCGCGCTGGCCCAGGAGCCGGGCCAGTGGGTGTCGGTCGCCCTGGACACCAACGACCGCGAGATCGCCGCTGAGCACCACGGCAAAGCCCTGTCAGTGGACCTAGAGGGCACCACCACCCAGGTGCGCCCAATCGACGTCGGCGAGCGCTTCGAGGGCTACTACGACGAGGTCAGTAACCGCTGGCTGTGGTTTACCGTCCACGACTTGTGGGGCGCGCCCTACGAGCCCTCCGGAGTGGGCTGGCACGACCCGTGGTACGAGGCCTATCTGCCCGCCAACGCCCAGGTCGGCCAGGCCGCGGCTGAAGCCGTCGACGACCTCGGCGGCAACGCCGACGTCATGCTGCAGGACTACCACCTGTGCGCCGCCGGGCGCCACGTCCGCCGCGCCCACCCAAAGGCGCGGCTGCTGCACTATCTGCACACGCCGTGGCCCACCCCGCGGATGCTGGGCCGCCTGCCGGATCCGGTGGTCTCGGGGGTGCTGGACGGGCTTTTGGCCAACGACGTGGTCGCGTTCAGCTCGCCCAGGTGGGCCGAGCGCTTCCGCGAGACCGCCCAGGTCGCCGCCGGCGCCGCCCGCGACGGCGACGCGCTGCTGGTCGACGGCCGGCGGGTGGTCGTGGCCGACTTTGTGCTGGGCGTCGACACCGACGCACTCACCCGACGGGCCGACGCCGACGACGTGCGCGCCGCCGGGGCGACACTGGACGAGCAACGCGGCGACCGCGCGATGCTGGTGCGCGCCGACCGCACCGACCTGTCCAAGAACATTTTGCGGGGGCTGCTGGCCTACGAGCGATTGCTGGAGACCCACCCCGAGTGGCGTGAGCGCGTGTGGCACTACGCCAACCTCAACGCCTCCCGCCAGGGCGTGCCGGAGTACCGCGCGTATCTGCAGGCGTGCCAGCAGGTCGCCGAGCGCATCGTCGAACGCTTCGGCGAGGCCGTGCTGGAGTTCTCGGTCGGCGACGACTACCCGGCGGCCCTAGCCGCGTTGCAGCGCTACGACGTGCTGTTGACCAACCCGGTCATCGACGGCACGAACCTGGTCGCCAAGGAGGGGGCGGTGCTCAACGAGCGCGACGGGGCGCTGGTGCTGTCGCGCAACGCCGGCGCCTGCGACGTGCTGGGCGACGCGGCCGTCACGGTCAACCCCTACGACGTCGAGTCCACCGCCGAGGCGTTGCACACCGCGCTGTCGCTGCAGCCCGACGAGCGCACCGCGCGCGCCCACCAACTGCGCCGGCAAGCCCAAGTCGGTCCACCGGGCGAGTGGCTGGCCGCCCAGCGGGCCGTGCTGCGCAACGCGGTGGCGGAGCGTCCGGCGTGAGCGACGCCGGCGAGTGGGCGGGCGCACGCCCGCGCCTCGGCCCCGCGCTGCGCAAGCGCTGCCCCCGCTGCGGGCACAAGGCCATCTGGGACCGGTGGGGCGAGCTCACCGAGCGCTGCCCTGGCTGTCGCCTGGTGTTTTTGCGTGAGCACGGCTACTGGGTGGGCGGGTTGATCATCAACCTCGCCGTGGCCGAGGCGGTGCTCATGGCGCTGCTGCTGGGCACGGTTGCCACGACGTGGCCCGACGTGCCGTGGACGGCGCTGCTGGTGGCCGCCATCGCGGCGATGATCGCCGTGCCACTGTGGTTCTATCCGCGGACCAAGACGGTGTGGCTGTGGCTGGACCTGCGGCTTCACCCCTATCAGGGGCGCGGGCCTAGCGACGACGCCTCCCACGACGGCGCTGACTGAGGCCGGCGACCTAAGGCAACGAGGAGCAACGATGAAGGCCGTGCTGGCCCTGCTGGTGCTGGTGGTGGTCGTTGGGGTCGGCGTCGAGTGGGCCGCGCCGCGGCTGCTGGCCGACCGCGTGGAGCAGCGCGCCAACGCCCGCCTGGGCGAGGCGGCAACGGTCGAGGCCCACGTCGGGACGTTCCCGTTCGTGCCGCGCCTGCTGGCCGACAACCGGGTGCGGCGGCTCACGATGACCCTGGAGAAAATCGCCGGCCAAACGGTGACGTTTGGCTCGGCGTCGGCACAGCTGCGCGGCATCGTGCTGGACCGCCAGAAGCTGTTCACCGGCGAGGTCGAGGTCACCGCGATCGACTCCGGCACGGTCACCGTCAGCATCGACCAAAAGGCGCGAAACACCGCCGGCGAGCTGTTGCCGGACACGGTCGACCTGGCGCAGCTGTCGCAGGGTCAGAGCGTGCCCCTGGCGCTGCCACCGCAGGTCATGCCCTGCACGCCCCGGGTGCAGCGCGCCGACAACGGCGCCCACCTGAGCTGTGAGTTCACCCGGGTTCCCCCGGCGTTGGTGCGCGCCGCCGGGTGACGCCCGCCGCGGCGCGTTGCCGCTGTAACCCACCGGCCGCGTGGCGGCCCTGCCAACGCGCGCGGGCGGATCCCTCAGGCGGCGGTGGTCTCGGTGGCCGCCGCCGACGGCTGGGCCACGCGCACGTCACGACCCTGGGCCACCAGCCGGGTGGCCACGCGCAGCGCGTCACGGCCGCTTAGCGCCAGCGGCTGCCCGGTCGGCACGGCCTCGGCGTCCTCGGGCCCATCGACGCGCACCACGGGCACATCCGCCTCGGCGTCAATCACGGGCACGCCCGGCGCCCCAGGCATCCACACCGACAGGTCGACCACCTGCAGGCTGTCCAGGGCGGTGGCCACCAGCGGCTGGATGAGGTCGCCGGCGGCCTCGGCGAGCTCGCCGGTGGTCGCGGCCACGGCTACGGGGCCATCGGAGAGGTCACAGACCTCCTTGGCCCGCACCGACAGGTCGTGGGTGCCCAGCTGATGGGCCCGGTCGATGATGTCCTGCTTGGGCAGGCCGGCCAGGGGGCGCAGCACCGTGCGCGTGGCGGCGCGGTCGATCTCGGCGAGGTTGGCCAGGGTCTGGCTGGAGACCTGCCCGATGGACTCGCCGGTGACCAGCGCCGGATAGCCCACCCGCTGGGCCAAGCGGTCGGCAGCGGCCAGCATCACCTGCTTGAGCACCACTTGGCGCAACTGGGAGCACACATGGGTCAGCAGCGCTTGGCGCACAGGCTGGAAGTCGAGCATCCACAGCCGCGGCCGGGTTCCCACAGCCCACTGGCGAGCGAGATGGTGGGCCACGGCCGTGGCGTGATCGCTCTGGGCGCACTCCAAGGTCATGTGCACGAAGTCGGTGGGACAGCCCCGGGCCATGACCATGCCGGCGGCCACCGCCGAGTCGAACCCGCCCGAGATCAGCGTGGCCACCACGTCCTGGCTGCCCAGCGGCAGGCCGCCGGGGCCCTGCCAGACGCGCTCGATGAGCCAGGCGACGTCGCCGTCGGCCTCCAGGCGGACCTCGACCTCGGGCGAGTCCAGGTTCACCCCGGCTGAGACGCCCACCAGCCGCGCCCCCAGGTCCGCGGCGACGTCGGTGGTGCGCCAGCTCTGGCCACCGCGCGCACGCAGACGCACCGCGAACGTGCGCCCGCGCACGCGCTCGCGCGCCCGGTCGGCGACCTCGGCCAGCAGCGCGTCCAACGGCTCCTCGGCCAGCGGGGTGGCCTCGGCGACGCGGTGGATGCCAAACGTGCGCGCCGCCGCCCGCCCGGCCCGCTCGAGGTCGGCCGGTTCGCACACGCGCACCAGCAGCCGCCGGCGCCGTCGCACCAGCTCAGCGCTTGGCGCGCCGGCCAACGCCGCGCGCAGGCGGCGATCCAGGATGCGCTGGAACCGCCGCCGGGTCTGCTTGGACTTGGTGTAGCACTCGCCGGACTCGGTCAGCACCAGCCAGCGCTCACCGGATTCCACAGAGCTCATTTCCTACCAGGGGGATGCCGGCACAAGGGGGGATGCCGGCACACGGGCACGCGCGACGCGGCGTTAGGCGTCAGCCTCGGGCAGCGGCTCGTTCTCGCTGCGCACTGCCACCCCGGCGCGCCGCAGCGCCGCGGCAGTCACACCCTGGCCCGCGCGTCGTGTGCCGGTGAACGTCCCATCGTATCGTTGCCGGCTGCCACAGGAGGGACTGCCGTCCTTGAGCACGGCGGTCTCGGCGCCGGCGGCCCGAGCGGCGCGCACAGCCTCGGCGGCGCCGGCGAGATGGGCCTCGGTGACGTCACAGCCGGCGTCGTCGACGACCCGCGCGCGGCCATCGAGCACGTCGCAGCCGTCGCCGCCGTTGATCTCGGCCGGACGGCGCGGGGCGTCCAGGCCGCCGGCCACCTCCGGGCACACCGCCACCGCCTCGCCGCGCTCGACCAGCTGCTGGACCTCGGCGACCGGCTTGGCCCGCCCGTCGAACCGACAAGCGCAGCCGGCCAGGCAGGCGCTGACGATCATCGCAGGACGCTCAGCGGACATTCGAACGCGGCCTTTCGCCGAGCATCGCTTGGCCCCAGGGCACCGCCATTCGTCCACGGTGACCCGACACCGGCCAGTCTGCCAGCACCCCGGGGCCCCCGCCCCGGGCGCGCCCCGCATGCTGTGCTACAACGCGGCGCGTGGACGCCGATCTCGCCACCGCCTCCGCGTGTGAGCTCGCCCGGGGCGTGCAGCGCCGCGACGTCTCGCCCGTCGAGCTCATCGACGGCTGCCTTGAGCGCATCGAGCGCATCGACGGGCAGCTCAACAGCCTCGTCGCCCTGGCTCCCGAGCGCGCCCGCGAGGAGGCGCGCGCGGCCCGGGCCCGCGCCGGCACGGCCGACGCCCGGCCCTTCGACGGGGTGCCCATCGCCATCAAGGACCTGCACTGCACCCGCGGGCTGACCACCACCTTTGGCACCGCGGCGATGGCCGACTTCGTGCCCGACTTCGACGAGGAGCACGTGGCGCGCCTGCGCCGGGCCGGCTTCGTGGTGGTGGGCAAGACCAACGTGCCGGAGTGGGGTACCCAGCCGATCACCGAACCCCGGCTGCACGGCCCCACCCGCAACCCGTGGGATCTTCAGCGCTCCCCGGGCGGGTCCTCGGGGGGCGCGGCCGCGGCGCTCGCGGCGGGCCTGGTGCCGGTGGCGCAAGGATCCGACGGGGGCGGCTCGATCCGCATCCCCGCCTCCTGCTGCGGGGTGGTGGGCGTCAAGCCCTCGCGGGGGCGAGTGTCGCTGGCGCCGCTGCTGGGCGACCAGCTGGCCGGTCTGGTCACCCCCGGTCCCCTTACCCGGCATGTGGAGGACGCCACGGCGCTGCTGGATGTGATGCGCGGCTACGTGACCGGCGACCCTTACTGGGCGCCCGAGCCCGAGCGCCCCTACGCCGCCGAGCCCGCCACCGAGCCGGGCGCGCTGCGCGTGGGGCTGATCACGTCGGCCCCCTTGGCGGACTTCGACGCCGACACGACCGCCGCAGCGGAATCCACGGCCCGGCTGCTGGGCGATTTGGGCCACGCCGTGGAGCCCGTCGACACGGCCAAGCTCGGGCTGTCGGCCGACGTGCGCGAGCAGTTCGCCACCCTGTGGGTCTGCGGGATCGCAGCACTGCCACTGGAGCCCGAACAGCTGGAGCCGTTCAACGCCCACCACGCGCGCACCGGGCACGCGACCGCCGCGCCGCGGCTGCTGCAGGCCGTGGCGTCGCTGCGGCTGGCCGCGCGCCGGATCGTGGCCGCGTGCCAAGAATACGACGTGATCGTGTCGCCCACGCTGACCCGTCCGCCGGTGCCCATCGGCGCCTTCGACGGCCTAGAGCCCGACGCCGCGTTCGCCGCCGCCGCTGACTACGTGGGACTGGCGCCGCTGGCCAACCTCACCGGGCAGCCGGCGATCAGCCTGCCCCTGGCGTGGGCGGGGTCGAAAGAGGCCACCGCTCACGCCGACGCCACTGGCTTGCCCGTGGGCGTCATGCTCACCGGCCGGCCCGCCGACGAGGCCACGCTGCTGCGGCTGGCCGGACAGGCACAGCGGGCGGTGGGCTGGCCCGCCCAGCACCCCGCGATCGCCGCGCGCTGATCAACCCGGCCACCCCACGGCGTGCCAGCGCAAAGGTGGTGGGGGCGTCGCCGGGGCTCACCGGGCGCGTGCGGCGAGGCGGTCCTGCTCGCCGCGGCGGGCCGCGACAGCCTCGTCCAGGGCCCCCAGGGCCACCTCGCCGGGCTCGGCGGCGTCCAGCGGGCGCCCCGCCGGGCAGCACAGCCGCGGCAGATGCGACGCGGGAACGCCGGCGTCGGCCAGGTGACGGTGCAGCAGCCGCGCCTGGGCCTGGTCGGCGATCGCGCCCACGTAGACCGCGTCGCTGGCCAGCGCCACCCGCAGTGATTCCAGAGCCCAACCCGCCCGCGCGTCGCACAGCACGACCGCGTCGCCGGGTCCCGGCGGGGCGGCCAGCAGCAGGCGGGGGGGTTGGTCGGCGCGCACCTCGGTGCCGCCGGGCACGTCCACCGCGCCGCCCGGGGCCACCAGCGTCGCCTCCGCCGGCAACGCCCGCACCAAACGCACCAGCGCCCGGCCGGCCTCGGTGGCGCCCAACACCCACACGGCCGGCCGGGGCTCGTGGATCTCGGCGACCAGCTCGACGCTGGCGACTGTGCCCGCCGGATCGGGAACCGACCGCCGGGGCGCGCCGGCCTCGTCCAGCACCGCCCGAGCCAGCTCGCCGGCGGCCGCGTCCAGCTCGTCGGTTCCCAGCGTGCCGCCCAGAGGCCGGGCGTCGTCGCCCATCACGATGGCCGCGCCCGGCTCGACACCGTGGCTGTGGGGGTCGGCCAGCGTCACCAGCACGGCCCTGCGTCCCGCGGCGCGGGCCCGGTTCAGCGCGTCGGCAGCCGACGAGGCCGTGGAGGCCATCAGCCCGACCCCGCCTGTGCCATCGCGGCGCCGGCCAGGCCCTCGACGGCCTCGATCAGAGCGTCGCCCAGGTGGCCCAGATCGGGCAGATAAAAGGCGTCGAGCAGCGACAGGCGTTGGGGGTGCTCGTCGCGTCCGGTCGCCGGGGTCATGGAGGTCATCGGCGAACAGGCCCGCGTGTCGAGGGGGTGTCGTCGCGGCTTAGCCTAGCCCCGCCCGCGCGGTGGGACCGGGGCGCTAGGCTATGGCGTCCCGGACGGTGGGCGCGCAACAGCCGCCTGGCTGCGCCCCCCGCGGCGCTGGGCCCGGCCTTCATTCCAGCGAGAGCCGTCGCGCCGCCTTAAGTTGCCGACGCCGGTGTTGTGACCGTGGCTGTTGTGACCGTTTCCTGTCCCCGTGGGACCCCCAAGCCCTGCGCGCCCGCCCGGGCGGTGTGCCTGACAGCGCTGGTGGCGGCCCTGGCGGTGGGGCTGTCAGCGATGGGGGGCGCTCCCGCGGCGGCCCAGCAGGGCCTGTCCGGCGAGCGGGTGCGCACGATCCCGGTGTGGCCGGGCGTTCAGCGCGCACAGTGGGAGCTGACCAACGCCGCAGGCGACCCGGTGCGTGCCCAGGTGGCGCGCATCGCGCCGGATGCGCCCGTCGACCTGCGGCTGGCCTTCGGCCAGGGCGCCCTTGCCGGCCTCGAGACGGTGCCCTCCATGGCGCGCAGCCGCATCGACGACGGCGCCGTGCTGGGCATCAACGGCGGCTTCTGGCGCGCCTTCCCCTTCGGGCGCCCCGACAGCTTCACCGTTCGCGACGGGCGGTTGGTCACCGAGGCCGAGACGCGCGGCGACCCTGACTACGGCCGCGGCGCGCTGGGCCTTCAGCCAGACGGCTCGTTGCTGGTCGACCGGATCTTGCCCCAGGACGTGCAGCTACGCCGACCCGAGCGCGGCGTGATCGGGGTCACCGGCCTCAACCGCCTGGACCGCCAGGGCACAGCCAGCGTGCCCCCCGACGGCGAGGACGCCCTCTATCTCCTCACCGACCAACTGGGCTCGACGGCGACCCTTCCCGGCGAGCCTGACGAGCCCGCCGGCTCGAACGGCTCCGACGGTTCGCAGGAGTCCCCGGGCTCGCAAGGGTCTCAAGGGTCCGACGGCGGCTCGCCCAACGGCGATGCCTCGCCTCGCGGCCCGGCGACCTGGCGCCGCGTGCCGGGGGTGACCGCCGCGCCCAGCGGACAGGGCCAACAAGGCGTGCTGGACGACGCCGGCAGCGCCGACCCCGGCGACACCGTGCGCATCCCCGGCCCGCCGGGTGGGCTACTGGTGGGCTACGGCGACGCGCGCCCCACGGTCGAAGGCTTGACCCCGGGAAACCGGCTGGTGGCACGCACCTCGCTGGCCATCCACCGCCCCGTCCCGGGCCGCGAGGCCGACCGGTGGCGCGAGGTGGAGCTTGCCCTTTCCGGTGGGCCCCACATCGTGCGCTCGGGGCAAATGACCGGCCCCTCCGACTGGGCGGGCGAGGGGTTCGGGCCGGCCCATCACAGTCGCCACGCGCGTACGGCGGTGGGCGTGACCGGCGACGGCACGATCCTGCTGGTGACCGTCGACGACAGCCAAAAGAGCCGCTCGGTGGGCATGGGGACCGCCGAGCTGGCCACGTTCTTTCAGCGGCTGGGGGCCACCGAGGCGCTCATGCTCGACGGCGGCGGGTCGTCAACTATGACCCAGGACACGGTGGTGGCCAACCGGCCCAGGGACGGCTCCCCCAACCCCGTGGCCAACGCCCTGTTCGTCCAGCGCCGCGAGTCTCTGACCGCCAGCGGCACCGCCATCGACACCCAGCGCCTGGCCGGCTCCGGGCGGGCGCACACCGCCGCGCTCGTGGCGCGGGCGGGCTTCGACAGCGCCTCGCACGCGGTTTTGGCCGCCGGCGGCGACTTTCCCGACGCCCTCGCGGGGGGCCCTCTGGCGGCGGTGCTCGACGCGCCGCTGCTGCTGGCCACCTCAGACGGCGTCGGCGACGTCACCATGGAAACGCTGGCCGACCTCGGTGTCGAGCGCGTCACGGTGCTGGGGGGTGAGGCCGCCGTGCCCGACCGGGCGGTCGACCAGCTCAAGGGCGCCGGCTTGCGGGTCGACCGCGCGGCGGGTGCCACCCGCTTCTCGACCGCCGCCGAGATCGCTCGCCGCGTGGGCGCCGACGGGCCACTGGCCCACGACCGCGTGGTGCTTACCTCGGGGCTGGGCTTCGCGGACGCGCTGGTGGCCGCCGCCCCGGCGGGACTGATGCGCATCCCCACGCTGCTGGCCGCCCCCGAGCAGCTGCCGAGCGCGACGCGCGCGGCGCTGGCCGCCATGGCCCCCGACGAGATCGTCGTCATGGGCGGCAGCTCGGCCGTCAGCCAAAACGTGGCCCGCCAGGCCGCCGAGGCGGCGGGCGCGCGCCGTACCCGGCTGGCCGGAGCCACCCGCTTTGCCACGGCCCGGGCGGTCAACGAGTGGGCCCGCGACGAGCTGGTCAACACCGGCGTCCTGGCCGACGGGCTGGACACCAAGGGGCTGGTCACCGCCCGCGGCGACCGGTTCCCCGACGCGCTGGCCGGGGGCCCGTTGGCGGCGCAGCGGCGTCAGCTGCTGATGATTCTGCCGCCGTGGGACGTGCGTGGCGACCGCGACGCCGCCGCCTATCTCGACCAGCGCCAGCAGCGGGGACTGCAGCGGGTGACGCTGCTGGGCGGCTTCGCCGCCCTCTCGTCGTACCAGCAGTGGCAGCTGGAGCACCTGGCCGAGTGACGCCGTCGGCGAGCGGCTCGTGGCAACGAGAGCGGACGACGGGACTCGAACCCGCGACCCCCACCTTGGCAAGGTGGTGCTCTACCAGCTGAGCTACGTCCGCGTAAAAGGCGCCGGAGGGTGACCGCCGGCGGGTGCTGGCATCATGCCGCGGCCGGTGGCCCCTCGCAAGGCGCGGCCGCCAACGGGCGCCCCGCCTGCGTCACCGGCCCGAAGAACCGAAGCCGCGCGCCCCGCGGGGGCCGTCGTCGAGCTCGTTGACCTCCACCACCGGCAGCTGCTCCACCGGCTGGACGATCAGCTGGGCCACTCGCTCGCCGCGCTGCAAAGCGATCGGGTCCTTGGGGTCCAGGTTGATCAGCACCACCTGCAGCTCGCCGCGGTAGCCCGCGTCGATGGTGCCGGGGGCGTTGACCATGCCCACCCCGTGTCGCAGGGCCAGCCCCGAGCGCGGGTGCAGCAGCCCGACCGTGCCCGGCGGCAGGGCGACCGCCACCCCGGTGGGCACCAGGGCCCGCTGTCCCGGCGCCAGCGTCACGTCGCACCGGGCGCACAGGTCGAGGCCGGCATCGCCGGGGTGTGCGCGCTGCGGCAGCGCCAGCTCGGGATCCAGCCGCTGCAGCCGCACCACGGCCGCGGCGTCCGCGTCGCCGCCGGCGACCCGCTCACCGCCGGCTTGCGACAGCCGCTTGGACAGCTGCAGCTCCTCGGTCAGGGCGCCCTGGATCAGCAGCCGATCCGGGAGCCGGCCGTCGAGGCGGTAGCCGTTGGCGAGGTAGAAGCGCTCGACCCCGGTGCCGCCGCGGACGGTCAAACACACCACGGCCAAGGCCCGATCGCGGGCGCAGGCCTCGAGCTCGGCCAGCACCGCGGCGCCGACGCCGTGCCCGGCCGCGTCGGGATGGCGTTGCAAACGCGTGACGATCCCCAGATGCGACTTCACCGCCGGTCCGGCGACGGTGGCCAGGAACCCGAAACCAACCAGCGCTCGCTCCTGGAAGGCCACCACGAGGTCCTGACGGCCGGCGCGAACCTCGGCGACGTGGCCCTCGGCGGCCTCACGGCGCACCTGCTCAGCGCTGACCGGGGCGGTAAAGCCCACCGCCCCGCCGGCCTCGGTGACCGCCACCCACACCGAGGCGAGCTGCTCGACCAGGGCGTCGGTCAGCTCCGGGTTGCGCACAAGCTCGACCATGCGGTGTCCACTCCGCGACGGGGCGGGGCGCAGCCTAAGCGCGCCCGGGAATTGGTCCGGCGACCCGTCCGTGGAAGACTGGGGTCGCTGCCCCGCCGTGTCCGGCTTGGGCGGTAGGGTGGCGCCGCTTCGGCAGCGAACAGACGATATGACATGTGCGCAGCGGCGCCCCCTGTGCGTGCGCCTTGAGCGGGTCGCGCTGTTGCTGCGGCGCAACCGCGACACCCCCACCCACACGTGCGCGCGAGCCGACTGCAGCAGGAGGAAGGATCGTGGCAGGCCATCGCAAGGCGATCCTGGCGCGCACCGTGGTGATCGGTGCGCTCGCCCTCGGGCTGGCCGCCTGCGGGCGCACCGAGATGAGCGAGTATCCCCTCGACGCGCTTAGCCCCAACGGCCCCATCGCCGAGGAGCTCGACCGGCTGTGGCAGATCGTGTTCCCGATCGCCGTCGGCGTCTTCGTGCTGGTCGAGGGGCTGATTTTGATCGCGGTGCTGAAGTTCCGCGATCGCGGCGACGGCGACCTGCCCCACCAGGTCGAGGGCAACACCCGCCTGGAGATCCTGTGGACGATCATTCCCGCGGTCATCCTTGCCGGCATCGCCGTGCCCACGGTGGGCACCATCTTTGAGCTCTCCGAGGCACCCGCCAAGGAGGAGCGCGTCGAGGTGGAGGTGGTGGGCAAGCAGTTCTTTTGGCAGTTCGAGTACGTCAACGAGGGCTTCTTTACCGCCAACGAGATGGTCGTGCCCACCGACACGCCGGTGTATCTCCACCTGGAGGGCGATCCTGTCTACAAGGGCCCCGACGGCCGGGAGATCCAGGAGGCATCCGACCTGGTCTTGCACTCCTTCTGGGTGCCCCGGCTGGCCGGCAAGACCGACTTCGTGCCCGGCGCCGACCGCTACATGACGCTGCAGGCCTCGCAAGAGGGGACCTATCTGGGCAACTGCGCCGAGTTCTGTGGGCTCAGCCACGCCAACATGCGCATCCGCGTGCGGGCGGTGTCACAGCAAGAGTACGAGGAGTGGGTCGCACAGCAGGCGAAGCCCGCGGCGTCGCCCCCCGAGGGCCCCGCCGCCCGCGGCGAGGAAATCTTTGGCGCCAACTGTGTGACCTGCCACGCCGTGAAGGGCCATCCCGACAACGTCGGCCAGCGCACGGGCCCCGACCTGACCCACTTCAACTCGCGCACGCGCTTCGCCGGGGCCATCTTCGATGTCGAGGACACCCAGCAGCTACGGGCGTGGATCCGCAACCCCCCCGCCGAGAAACCCGGCGCCCAGATGCCCCCCTTTGGACCGGACCAGATCTCTCAAGGTGAGCTCGACGCCCTGATCCAGTACCTCCACACCCTGGACTGACGACCCCCGACCCCGAGGACTGACGACCCCCGACCGAGCCGATCCGAGCGAAAGCCGCAGCGATGACAGCAGTGGCCGACACCCCCAGCAAAGGACTGCTCAGCCGCCCTGGGGCGAGCAGCGGCTGGACGAGCTGGTTGACCACCGTCGATCACAAGAAGATCGGGATCATGTACTTCGCCGCCGCCCTGATCTTCTTCTTGGTGGGTGGCTTGGAAGCGCTGCTCATGCGCGCACAGCTGTCCACGGCCAACGCCTCGGTGCTCAGTGCCGACGCGTACAACCAGCTGTTCACCATGCATGGGCTGACCATGATCTTCTTTGCGATCATGCCCATGAGCGCGGCGTTCTTCAACTACCTGCTACCGCTGATGATCGGCGCCCGCGACGTGGCTTTCCCGCGACTCAACGCGCTGAGCCTGTGGGTGTTCATCGCCGCGGGGATCTTTTTGTACTCGTCGTGGCTCTTTGGCGGCGCGCCCGACACCACGTGGGTCAACTACGCCCCCGTCCAGGAGGTCGGCCCGGATCCCGCCGGTCTGACCCTGGGCGGCGACCACGACCAGCGGATGCTGTTCTACTCCCTGGGGCTGCAGATCGCCGGCATCGCGTCGCTGGCCAGCGCGATCAACCTCATCGTGACCGTTTTGAACATGCGCGCGCCCGGTTTGACGTTCATGCGCATGCCGGTGTTCGTGTGGATGTCGCTGGTCGTGCAGTTTTTGATTCTCTTTGCCATGCCGGTGATCGGCGTGGCCCTGTGGCAGCTGATGTTCGACGTCGGCTTCGATGGCAACTTCTTCCGTGTCGACGCCGGCGGTCAGCCGATCCTGTGGCAGCACCTGTTCTGGCTGTTCGGCCACCCCGAGGTCTACATCCTGATCCTGCCCGCCTTCGGCATCGTCTCGGAGATCCTGCCCACGTTCGCCCGCAAGCCGCTGTTTGGCTACGCCGCGATCGTCTTCAGCGGCATTGCCATCGGCTTCATGGGCTGGGGCGTGTGGGCCCACCACATGTTCACCTCGGGGTTGGGCCCGGTGGCCAACGCCGCCTTCGGGCTCTCCACGATGTTCATCGCGGTGCCCACCGGCATCAAGATCTTCAACTGGGTCGGCACGATGTGGGGCGGGCGCATGCGCTTCAGCCCGCCCATGCTGTTCGCCATCGGGCTGGTGGCGATGTTCACCATCGGCGGGTTGAGCGGGGTGACCCATGCGGTCGTGCCCTCCGACGCCCAGCAGCACGACACGTACTACGTCGTGGCCCACTTCCACTACGTGCTGTTCGGCGGGGCCATCTTCGGGCTCTTCGCCGGTGTTTACTACTGGTTCCCCAAGGCCTTCGGCAAGTTTTTGAACGACCGGCTGGGCAAGACCCACTTCTGGCTGCAGCTGATCGGCTTCAACCTGGCGTTCGGGCCCCAGCACGTGCTGGGCCTCAACGGGATGCCGCGGCGCTACTACACCTACCCCAGCGGGATGGGCTGGGACATGTGGAATATGGTCTCGACCATCGGCGCGTTCATCATCGCCCTGTCGGTGCTGATCTTCGTGGTCAACCTCGTCAAGTCGGTACGCTCCGGCGAGCAGGCCGACGCCGACCCGTGGGACGCCCGCACCATCGAGTGGCTGTCGGCCTCGCCCCCGCCGCCGCACAACTACGACGAGGTCCCGGTGGTGACCAGCCGCGACGAGGCGTGGCACCGCAAGTACGCCGGCGGCGGCGGCGAGGTCCCCAGGCCGGTGCCGGCCGGTGCCTCCGCCGACCACGCCGAGCACGGCGAGGAGCACCACGGCGAGCACATCCACATGCCGGATCCGTCCTACTGGCCGCTGATTTTGGCGGCGGGTCTGCCCCTCGCGGCGTGGGGGGTGGTCACCGGGCTGTGGGCGTTGTCGGGGATCGGCCTTGGGATCGTGCTCCTGTCGGCCTTCGGCTGGGCGATGGAGCCCGAGAGCGAGCCCGAGCCCCACGCCGAGTCCGAGCACGCCTGACCGCTGCGACGCGCAGGAGCCCCCGCCGCCATGGCCACTGACACCGAGAGCGCCGCCCCCGGCGCCGGGACGAACTTCGGCGTGCCCAACGAGAAGATGGGCATGTGGGCCTTTTTGGGCTCGGAGTGCCTGTTCTTTGGCGCCTTCATCAGCGTCTACGTGCTGTATCTGGGCGGCACCGGCGACGGGCCCGGCCCGGCCATCTTCGACATTCCGTTCACGTCGGTGTCGACCTTCGTGCTGCTGATGAGCTCGCTGGCGATGGTGATGGCCCTGGCCGCCATCCAGGACGGCGACATGCGCCGGTTTCGCACGTGGACACTGGGCACGGCCCTGATGGGGCTGACGTTTTTGTCGGGCCAGGTCTATGAGTACACGGTCTTCGTCGAGGAGGGCATGGGTCTGACGACCAGCGCCTTCTCGACGGCGTTCTTTGTGTTGACCAGCTTCCACGGCGTCCACGTCAGCATCGGCGTGCTCATGCTGGGCGCGCTGTGGTTCATGTCGTTTACCGGACGCATCGACACCAGCCAGCGCAGCCAGACGGCAGTGGAGAACATCGGGTTGTACTGGCACTTCGTGGACATCATCTGGATTCTGATCTTTACCGTCGTCTATTTGATCCCGGTGGATCTGCTCACCTGAGCGACACGCCGCGAACCCCTCGGTCACGGCCACGAGGAGCACAGCGATGACCCAGTCCACCCAGACCCCCGAGCACGAGGGCGAGGAGGCCCACAGCCACCCCTCACCCGGCGATTACGTGATGATCGCGGTGATCCTGGCGGTGCTGACCGCCCTCGAGGTGGGGTTGTACTGGGCCGGGGAGGCCGGGACACCGCCGGTGGCCACCGTGCCCGCGCTCGTCTTTTTGACCGTGGTCAAGTTCGCGCTGGTCGCGATGTGGTTCATGCACCTGCGGTTCGACCGGCGCGTCTTCAGCCGCTTGTTCGTGGGCGGTCTCATCCTGGCGCTGATCATCTACGCGGTCGTGCTGGCCATGACCGTGCTGTGACCGTCGCAGCCGTCACCTGCCGTCACCGCCCCTGAGGGCCCTTCATGGATCAAGATCATCTGCGCAACCGAATCGGCATCCCGCTGCTGATGCTCGTGGTGTTGCTTGCCGGGATCGCCCTGGTGCTGTTCTCGGTGTCGCGGGTGCTGCTCACCGTGTCGGCGGGGGCAGCCGCGCTGCTCGCGCTGCTGCTGGCCGGCTTCGTGCTGGTGGTGACCAGCACCTTGGGCCAGAACCGCCAGGTCTCAGCCAGAGCGCTGGGGGTGGCGCTGGTGGTGGGTCTGCTGGGCCTGACCGGCGCCGGCGTCGCGGCGTATCAGGCCGGGCCCCGCGAGCTCCAGGCCGAGGAGCACGGCAGCGAATCCGAGCACGGCGGCGAATCCGGCTCCGAAGGCGGCGGCGAATCCAGCTCCGAAGGCGGCGGCGAATCCAGCTCCGAAGGCGGCGGCGACTCCGAAGGCGGCGGCGAATCCAGCTCCGAAGGCGGCGGCGAATCCGAAGAAGGCTCGCAGTCGGGCGGCGGCGAGCTGCCTGAGGACGCGCTGGTGTGGGTCGCCCAGGACATCGAGTACGCCGAAGCCCCCCAATCGGCGCCGGCCGGGGAGGTCACCCTGGCGCTGGACAACCAGGGCGACATTGACCACAACGTCACGATCGAGGAGCTGGACGTCAAGGTCGAGGCACCCGCCGGCGAGGTGACGACCCAGACGCTGCAAGTCGAGCCCGGCACGTATCGCTACTACTGCTCAGTTCCCGGCCACGAGAGCAGCATGAGCGGCGAAATCACCTTCGAGTGACGACCCAGCCCTCCCGTCTCGGGGCGTTGGATGTCACGGCGTGGTTCCACCGGCGCACCTGGTCGGTCGACGACGTCGACGCCGACGCGCTGGCCGCCCGCAAAGCCGCCGAGGGCACCACCGTGAGCGTCGTCCTGCCGGCCCAGGACGAGGCGGCCACCGTCGCCGACGTCGTGCGGGCCTGCGCCGAGCTCGCCGGCGAGCTCATCGACGAGATCGTCGTGCTCGACGGGGGATCGTCGGATGACACCGCCCGTCTGGCCGCCGAGGCCGGCGCCCGCGTGCACCAGGACGGCGCCATCCTGGCCCAGGAGCACGGCGCCCCGGCGGGCAAAGGCGACGCGTTGTGGCGCTCGCTGACGGTGACCTCCGGGGACCTCGTGTGCTTTGTCGACGCCGACATCCGCAACCCGAGCCCGCAGTTCGTCATCGGCCTGCTTGCGCCCCTGCTGCTGGAGCCCGAGGTCCAGCTGGTCAAGGGGTTCTACGACCGCCCGCTGGCCCCCGCCGGGCGAACGGAGCCCTGCGGTGGAGGTCGGGTCACCGAGCTGTGCGCCCGCCCTTTGATCAATCTGTTCTGGCCCGAGCTCGCCGGCGTCGTGCAACCGCTGTCGGGCGAGTACGCCGGGCGCCGCCGCCTGCTGGAGGCGCTGCCGTTCGTCACCGGCTACGGCGTGGAGCTGGGACTGCTGATCGACACGCTGCAGCACGCTGGGGCCGAGGCCATCGCGCAGGTGGATTTGCACGAGCGCACCCACGCCCACAAGCCGCTGGACGAGCTGGGCGCGATGGCTTTTGCCATCACCCAGGTGGCCGCCCGCCGCTTGGCCGAGGAGGGCCGTGCGACAGCGCTCGCCGAGCTGTCCCACCGGTGGGTGTGGTTCTCGCGCACCGAGGGGACGGTCGTTGCCCAGAGCCGCGACGTGGCCATCGACCAGCGTCCGCCGCTGCACACCCTGCGGGAGCCGAACCGAGCCCGTGGCGCGCCGCCGTGACGGCACGGCCGGGCCCGGCACTCCTCGGTGAGGGCTGCCGCGGCTCACGCCGTCTTACGATGGCCTCTCGGGAGTGTCGTGACGCGCCCCGCGAGGCATATCATGGGTAGGCGGTGTCGCGACGGCGGCGACGTTGCCCCGAGCCGGCGTTACCCCGGGCCAGCGTTGCCCCTGACGGGAAGGAGCGAGGGCCGGATGCCAGCCGTGGTGCTGTTCATCATCGCCCTGCTCGTGGCGTTCCTGGTTCTGAAATCGCTGCGCGACGCCCGCCAGGGCACGCCTGCCTCCTCGACCGACGACGGCCCCACGACTGGCCCCCAGCCCGCCCCCCGCAGCGAGCGCCAGGCGCCTCGGCAGGCCCACTCGTCGTCGCCCATCGACGAGGAGGCCCTCACCGCCCACGTGACCAAGCTGCGACAGGCGGTCTCTCAAGGGCTGATCTCCGGCGACGAGGCCGTGGCCAGCGTGATACGCCACACCGAAGGCGGCTTGAGCGAAGAGGCCGCCCGCAAGCTGCTCGACATCGACGAAGCGGCGTGATCTGTCACCCCCGCTGAGATCCTCGCGCGTGGCCGGTGGGCTCGAGACGCGGGGGGCCCATACGAGCCGGCAGTGGGCCCTCGCGGCCGCGCCGCGAGCGACCGAGGCGCTGTGATTAGCCGCCGCAAAGGACGGGAGCACCATGACGGGAGACCACGTACGCATCGACGTGGGCGGTACCAGCTATGACACCTCGGTGGTCACGGGCACGGAGGGCGAGCAGGGCATCGACATAAGGGATTTGCGCTCCGAGACGGGCTACATCACCTATGACCCGGCGTTTCCCAACACCGGGGCGGTGCGCAGCGAGATCACCTACATCGACGGCGAGCAAGGCATCCTGCGCTACCGGGGGTACCCCATCGAGGACCTGTGCGCCCACTCATCGTTTGTTGAGGTCGCGTACCTAGTCATTTACGGCGAGCTGCCCACCCGCGCTGAGCTCGACGCGTTCGCCACCCACATCACCCGCCACACCCTGCTGCGCGAGGACATGCGCCGGTTCTTCGACGCGTTTCCCACCGACGCCCACCCCATGGCGATCCTCGCTTCGGCCGTGTGCGGGCTGTCGACCTTCTATCAGGACCACTACAACCCCCACGACCCCCAGGACGTGGAGGTCTCCACGTTCCGGTTGATGGCGAAGCTGCCCACGGTGGCGGCCTTCTCCTACAAGACCTCCGTGGGCCAGCCCTACATCTACCCGCTCAATCATCTGGACTACACCGAGAACTTTTTGCACATGATGTTCGCGGTGCCCTCCGAGCCCTACGAGGTCGACCCCGACGTCGCCAAGGCCCTGGACCAGCTGTTCATCCTGCACGCCGACCACGAGCAAAACTGCTCGACCTCGACGGTGCGCATGTCGGGCTCGAGCCACCTCAACATCTTCGGCTCGATCTCGGCGGGCATCACCGCCCTCTGGGGACCGCTGCACGGCGGGGCGAACCAGGAGGTCGTCGAGACGCTGCTGCGCATCCAGCAGTCCGAGGATGACCTGCAGACGTTCGTCCAGCGCGCCAAGGACAAACACGACCCCTTCCGCCTGCCCGGCTTCGGCCATCGCGTCTACAAGAACTACGACCCGCGGGCGGCGCTTATCAAGGACGCCGCGCACAAAGTGATCGACAAGCTCGTGGGCGACGACCCGCTGTTCGACATCGCCCGGCGCCTAGAGGAGATCGCCCTGGCCGACGATTACTTCGTGGAGCGCCGGCTCTACCCCAACGTCGACTTCTACTCCGGGTTGATCTACCGGGCCATGGGCCTGCCGCTGAACATGTTCCCGGTGCTGTTCGCCATCGGGCGCCTGCCCGGCTGGATCGCCCACTGGCGCGAGATGATCAGCGACCCCGAGACCCGCATCAACCGACCGCGCCAGATCTACACCGGGGCAACCCAGCGCGACTACGTCCCCATCGACCAGCGCTGACAACCGCGTCGCCGACAGGCCACGCCGTAAGGTCAGCCCGCGAAGGCGTCGCGCAGCGCCCGCACCACCACCGCGACCGCGTCGAGGTCGACCTCATCGGCGGCCTCCACACGCGCCACGAGCCGCTCGAGGCGCGCGCGAGCCTCGGGGCGCGCGTCCAAAAACGCCGCCACCGCCTCGGGCGCGTCGCGGTCGGGGTGCTCGGTGAGCACGCGCTCGGCCACGGCCCGACGGGCCTGTTGCAGCTCGCCCACCAGCCCCTGGCGCTGCCAGCGCTGCCACAGCCCGCGGGACTCGACCAGCTCCAGTTGCTCGGCCACGCGGGCGAACGGCAGCGCATCGTTCACGCGGCGGTGGACGTCGACCACCGCTGGCGGCAGCCGGTCCAGGCGCCGCGAGCGGCGCTGGAGCCGCTGCGAGCCGAGCTCGCCGGCGGCGCTGGCGATGGCGTCCACGGCGCCCCGGTCGCGCTCGATCACCTCACCGATCGCCTCCACCCCGAAGCGCAGCTCGGTGCGCGCCACCTGATCGAGAGCGGCGGTGACCAGCGCCCGCAGCTCGGCGGTCAGCAGCGGATCGCATGACAGCTCGTGGCGCGCGACGATCTCCCAGGCCGAGGGCGCGTCCAGCAGGGTGCGGGCCACCCAGTACGCGGCCACGACATGGCAGGCGGGCGCGCCCGACTGGCGCACGACCCGGTCGACCCAGGTGACGCCCATGCAGTCGACGACGTCGCCGGTGACGCGCGTGGCGATCAGCTCGCGGCGCAGGGGGTGAGCGGCGATGGCTTTGGGCATGGCGCGCACCGCCGCGTCGGGGAAGTAGCCGGTCAGCAGCGTCTCCAGCGCCGGGTCGTCGGGCAGCGACGAGTCCAACAGCGCCGTCCGCAGGTCGAGCTTGGCGTAGCCCATCAGCACCGCGATCTCGGGGCGCGTCAGCCCGGCCCCGGCATCGGCGCGGATGCCCAGCTCCGCCTGGTCGGGCAGCATCTCCAGCTCGCGGTCCAGGCGCCCGGCCGGCGCGGGCGACTCGCCGTGGCCTTCCAGGCGCTCCAGCAGCTCAACGTGAGCCGACAGGTCCTGGGCGCTGGTCACCCGCTCGTGGCTGATGGCGGCTGCCTGCCGACCAACGTCGGCCAGCACGCGCTCAACGACCGGTTCGGTGGTGGCGGCCAGCAGCTCGTCGCGCTCGCCGGGGTCCAGCTCGCCGTCGGCGATCGCCGCGTCCACGGCGAGCTTGAGGTTCACCTCCCGGTCGGAGGTGTCCACGCCGCCGGCGTTGTCCACCGCGTCGGTGTTGATCCGCCCGCCCCGGCGGGCGTACTCGATACGCGCCCCCTGGGTGACGCCGAGGTTGGCGCCCTCGCCCACCACGCGGGCGCGCACGTCGGCGGCGTCGACGCGCACCGCGTCGTTGGCCCGGTCGCTTATCTGGTCGTGGCGCTCGTGGCTGGCCTTGACGAACGTGCCAATCCCGCCCAAGAACAGCAGGTCCACTGGCGCCTGCAAGATCGCGCGGATCAGCGCCGGCGGCGTGGCGCTGGGCCAGTCGACGCCCAGCAGCTGGCGGACCTCCTCGCTTACCGCCACCGACTTCGCCTGGCGCGACCACACGCCGCCGCCGGGGCCGAGCCGGCCCCGGTCGTAGTGCTGCCACGACGAGCGCGCCGCGGCGAATAGGCGCTGGCGCTCGGCGTAGCTGGTCTCGGGATCCGCCTCGGGGTCCAAAAAGATGTCGCGGTGGTCGAAGGCGGCCACCAGCTTGATTTGCGAGCTCTGCAGCATCCCGTTGCCGAAGACGTCGCCACCCATGTCGCCGATGCCGGCCACCCGGATGGGCTCGTGTTGAACGTCCACTCCCAACTCCCGGAAGTGGCGCTGGATGGCCACCCACGCCCCGCGGGCGGTCACGCCCAGCTGCTTGTGGTCAAAGCCCGACGATCCGCCGGTGGCGAATGCGTCGCCCAGCCAGAAGCCGTAGGCATGGGAGATGGCGTTGGCCTCGGTCGACAGCGCCGCCGTGCCCTTGTCGGGAGCCACCACCAGATACGGGTCGTCGCCGTCGCGGCGGCGCACGTTCGCAGCCGGCACGGTGCCGTCGCCCTCGACGTCGTCGGTCACGTCCAGCAGGGCCCGGATGTAGCGGCGGTAAGCCGCCGTGGTGGCCTGGGCGCGCTCGTCGGGATCCGCCGGTGGGCCGCGCAGCACGAAGCCGCCCTTGGCTCCAGTGGGCACGATGACCGCGTTCTTGGTCATCTGGGCCTGCATCAGGTTGAGAACCTCCTCGCGGAAGTCCTCGCGGCGGTCGCTGGCGCGCACACCACCGCGAGCCACACGGCCCCCCCGCACATGGATGCCCTCCATGCCCGGGTGGTGCACAAAGACCTCGGCGTAGGGCACCGGCGCGGTCGAATCGGGCACCTCGCGGCTGTCCAGCTTGATGGCGAGCGCCTCGCTGCCGCGCTCGGCGCCGACCGGCACCGCCACGTTGCTGCGCACCGTGGCCTCCACCGTGCCGGCGATCCGGCGCAGGATGCGGTCCTGGTCGAGTTGAGCGATCTCGCTCAAGGCCGTCTGCAGCGCCGCCCGCGCGTGCTGCAGCGCCGCCTCGCTGCCGTCGACGCGGGGATCCACGCGCACGCGAAACAGCCCCACCAGCGCTTCGGCGACGTCGGGGTAGGCCAAAAGCGCCTCGTCCTGGTAGGTCTCGGTGTAGGCGGTGCCCACCTGACGGCGATAGCGGCGACAGGCCCGCAGCACGGCGACGTCGCTCCAGGTCATGCCCGCGTCGATGACCAGGCGGTTGAGCAGGTCGGCCTCGGCACGCTCGTGCCAGATCGCGCCAACGGCCTCGGCCAAGCGCGTGTGGTCAGCGGCGACGTCGACCGTGCGGCCGGCAGCAGCCGGTGAGGGACCTGCTCGACGACGACGAACCCCAGGCTCTCCAAAAGCGGCACGAAGGCGCTGAGCTCGACCTCGGCGCCGCGCTTGACCAGCCGCGCCCGCAGCGGCGTGCGCGGATCGCCGGTCGCCACCAGGCGCAGCGTCACCGGGTCGTCGCCGGTGCGCACGGCCTCCAGCGCCGCGATGTCGGTCGCGGCCTCGCCGGGGCCGGTGGCGGCCTGATAGGCCTCGTCGAACGCGCCCCGGTAGCGCTCGGCCAGGCGCTGGGCATGTTCCTGCGAGCCAACGGACCGGTGCAGCTCACCAGCCACCGCGTCGTCCCACGTGCTGGCCATCTCGACGACGCGGCGCTCCACCGCGTCGAGGTCCACCCGCTCGATCGCCCGCGGGTCGACGTGCAACAGGAAGTGCAGCAGCGCCGCCTCGCCCTCGGCCAGCGACAGGTGGTAGTCGATCTCTTCGGCGCCGAAGTGCTCGGCCAACACCTGCTGCACGCGCTGGCGCAGCCCGGCGTTGAACCGCTCGCGGGGCAGGGTCAACACGGCGACGATGCCGCGCCCGGCGGACTCGGCGTGGCACCACAACGCCACGTCCTGGCGCCGCTGGGCCTCCAGCAGCTCAACGATGGTGGCCCGCAGCTGCTCGGTGTCCACCGCGAACAGCTCGTGCTTGGGCAAGGCCTCAAAGAGCGTGCGCAACGCCCGCTCGTCGTGGGAGTGGCCCACGACGTCCTCGGCGGTGAGGATTGCCTCGAGCTTGCGCCGCAGCACCGGGGTGGTGCTGGCGGGCTCGGCGTAGGCGCGTTGGGCGAACAGCCCCAAAAAGCGCCGCTCGGCGGCGGGCTCGCCGCGGTCGTTCAGCGCGGTGATCGACAGCGAGATCATCCGCACGCGCTTGTGCACCGTGCTGCGACGGTTGGTGCGGGACACCGTCAAGGGCTGGTCGGTGCCCAAGCCCATGGCGGCCTCGGGCGGCAACGATGTCAGCGGGACGGGTTCGGCGAACGACGATCCCGCCGGATCGCGCATGACCCCCAGGCCGCTGTCGGCATCCACCACCAGGCCAGGACCGTCGCCGGTGTCCACCAGGCGGTAGTCGCGCGCGCCCAGCCACACGAAGTGGTCGTCGAGCAGCCACTCCAACAGCGCGGCGACCTCCTCGACCTCGCCGGGGTCCCACCGCAGCGGACCCCGGCGCCGCAGCTCGGCGGCGACGGTCTCGGCGCGCGCCGTCATCGCCGCGAAGTCGGCCGTGGCCGCCCGCGCGTCGCCCAGCACGCGCGACAGGCGGTCGCGCAGGTGATCGCGTTCGGCGTCGGCCAGGCGCCGACCCAGGCGCAGCCAAATGAAGGACTCCCGCGCCGGGGCGTCGCGCGCCGAGCCCAGCCGCGCCAGCCGGCCGTGCGCGTCGCGCTCGACGCCGACCACGGGGTGGACGACCTCGGTGACCTCCTCGCCCGCGTCGCGCAGCTCCTCCAGCACCGTGGACACCAGAAACGGCGCGTCGTCGGCGGCGATCTCGACCACCGTGGTGGCGTCGCGCTCGCCCACGCGAAGCGCCAGCTCGCCCGGTGGGCGATCGTCGAGGACCTCCACCGCGTGGGCCAGGAAGTCGACGACGCCGTCGGGGTCCTCGGTCAGCCCCTGCAGGGTCTCGGCGGTCGCCCGGCGGTACACGGCGTCGCCGAGCGCGCCGACCAGCGCGCCCTGCTGCTGCCCGAGGCGCTGCCGCGCCCGGCGGCGCACCTGGCTCAGCGGGTCGGGCTCGCCGGGCTCACCCCAGCCGGGCTCCTGCGAGGCGCTTAGTCGCTGTGGCATGCGCGGCGCTCAGCCCTGCCGACCCACCACGTCGCGAACGCGGGCGACGTCGTCGACGGCCAGCACGAGGCGGTTGTCAGTGGCCAAGTACGCCTGCTCAATGTTGAGCCCCGCGTCGGCCAGGCGGCGGCAGATCCGCCCCATCGAGCCCGGCTCGTCGGGGCAGTCGACCACGGCCACCTCGCGGGCGGCCCGCACCTCCACGCCCGCCTCGGCCAGCGCCGGCAGCGCCTCGTCGGCGTCGGACACCAGGACGTGGACCACGCCCTTGCCCTCCCCCGTGAACGCGCTGACCCCCTCGATGTTGATGCCGGCCGCCTCGCATGCCTCGCCCAGCCGCGCGAGCACGCCGGGCTGGTCATCGGGGATGAGGACGATGTCGTTGTACACACGCCCCTCCTCGCCTCGAGGTTGGCACCGACGATGCAATCACGGCGCTGGCTGCCCGTCACCCCGGCGGCGGGCGATCACTGGGCACCGTGGCAAGATAGGACGCCGGTGTGCCCGAGACCATCGCGTTTTTCGCACACCCGGCTGCCAGGGCCCAAGGATTTCCCATGACCATCGTGGTCGGCTATCTCATGTCCGACGAGGGCCGCGCCGCCCTCGACCGGGCCATGCAGGAGGCCAAGCTGCGCGACGCCCGCCTGGTCGTGGCGCACTCGCTGCGCGGCGGCCCCCGCGACGAGCAGGAGCAGGCTCGCGCCTACCGCGACGAGCTCGAGCGCATCGAGCGCAAGCTCCAAGCGGAGCCGATCACCTCCGAGGTGCGCGAGCTGGTGCGGGGACGCCCCGCCGGCGAGGACCTCGTCGGCGTCGCCACCGACGAGGGCGCTGAGTTGCTGGTGATCGGCCTGCGCCGTCGAAACCCGGTGGGCAAGCTCGCACTCGCCAGCAACGCCAGGGACGTGCTGTTGCACGCTCGCTGCCCCGTGTTGGCCGTCAAGGCCGAGTGAGCCTGCCACCGCCCCCCTGGCCCAGCCCACGCTGACCAGCGCCGCCTTATGGGCTCGGCTGTTCAAAACGCCCCGATGCTGTCCGTTCGACCACCGCCCTGGTTTGCCGCGAGTGAGCGGACTCGGCAAAGTGCCGTCCAGCGGCGCTGTCGTTGCGATGCGACACGGAACGCGTGCGGGCTACCACCCCGACTCGCCGGCGGGGTGGCAGCGACAGCCAACCCTATACGTGCGCCCCCACATCCACCCCTTCGTGGAGCATACTCATCATGGTTTTGCTGCGCGCCACGGCGCTCGTGGCCGCCTGCGCTCTGCTGAGCGGCAGCGTGGCCATCAGCGCCCGAACCGCCGACGTGCCGCCAACGCAGAGCTTGGCCCCCCACGAGCTCGATCTGGTCAGCGCCACCGACGCCCTGGACGTGCAGCGCGCCGCCGGCAGCGGGCGCGTGGCAACGAGCGTCGCCGCTTCGCGGGACTTTCGCGACGCGGCCCAGACCGCCGTGCTGGCCACGGCCGACGGCTACGCCGACGCGCTGGCCGCGACCGCCCTGGCGGGGCGTCTGGACGCCCCGCTATTGCTGACCCACACCGAGGCGGTGCCCGACTCGGTCCTCGCCGAGCTCGACCGCCTCGGCGTACAGCGCATCGTCCTGCTGGGCGGCACGAGCGCGATCGGGCAGTCGGTGGCCGCCAACCTCGGCCAGCGGGGCTATCAGGTGACGCGGGTCGCCGGCAGCAACCGCTTCGCCACCGCCGGCGAGGTGGCCAGGGTGGGGGCCGTGCCTGACGGCGAGGTGCTGCTGGCGCTGGGCGCCCACCCCGACCCCGAGCGGGCCTGGTCCGACGCGGTGGCCTCCAGCGCCCTGTCGGCCACGGACGGCGGCCCGCCCACGCTGCTGACCGCCCACCACCGCCTTCCCAGCGCCACCCGCCAGGCCCTGCGCGAGCTGGACGTCCAGCGCGTGGTGGTCGTGGGCGGGGCGGCTGCGATCCCCGACAAGGTGGTGGCCCAAGTCGAGCAGCTGGGGCTGGACACCACACGCCTCGCTGGCGCCTCGCGCTACGCCACCAGCCGGGCGGTGACCGAAGCCGCGGTGGCGCGACGCGCCAACGACGACCCGCACCCGCTGGTGCTAGCCACCGGCGAGCGCTATCCCGACGCGCTTGCCGCCGGGGCTTTAGCGAACGCCCTCGATGCGACGTTGGCCCTGACTGCCTCGGACCGGCTGGCCCGCCCCATCGACGAGCTCGTTCGGGCCCACCACGACACGCTGAGCCGGGGGGTGCTCGTCGGGGGGCGAGCCGCTGCCAGCGAGGCCGTCGTCGACCAGCTAAAGGCCGCGCTCAGCGACGGGCCACAGCTCGAGGCCAACGCCGGCGCGCCAGTGTCCGACAACGGCTCCTCTGGGTCGCAGGGCTCCGTCGACGATCAGCCCGGCGAGGAGGTCACCGCGACCTTCCAGGGCACCGCCAGCTGGTACGGCGCGCCATTCCACGGCAACGAGACCGCCTGCGGCGAGGTGTTTGACATGCACGAGCTCACCGCGGCCCACCGCCAGCTTCCCTGCGGCACCCGCGTGCGGGTGACCAACCTTGACAACGGCCGGCAGGTCACGGTGCGCATCAACGATCGCGGCCCCCACGCCGCCGGGCGTGTGCTCGATTTGTCACGGGCCGCGGCGGAGGCGATCGGCATCCGCGCCACGGGCACCGGAGAGGTGCGCGGCGAGGTCCTGGCCAAGTGAGCCACCCGGCCTGAGGCCGCGACCACCCCGCCGTCGGCGCAGCTTGAGGCCGGCTAAGGCTGATACGGGTTGGCCCGGTCGCCAAAGGCCGCATCCAGCTGGGCCTCGCGCTGGGCGGGAAAGGAGATCCGCTGTGGGTCGCCGTCGCTGACGTAGGCGTTGTCCTCGGCCTCCAGGCGCTGCAGCCAAAAGGCGCTCTCGAAGTCGGACTGCTGCGTCGAGTTGCCGCTGCGGATGCGCGGCAGCGCCAACGGCTCGAAGTCGGCGTGAAACGGCGACGGCGCGGGGCGGGCCCCCACCTTCAGCAGCGCGTCGTGGTCGTAGCGGCCCTGCGGTGTCTCGCCGGTCTCGGCCCACCGGCGCTGATCGGGGAAACGGCCCAGCGGCAGGGGGAGCACCCGGACCTCGGCGTCGGGGACCGCGTCGCGGATCGTGTTGGCCCCACACACCAGGTCACGGGCCACCTCAGCCCGCGAGCGGCCCGACAGCGGGGTATGGCTGCAGCTGTGGTTGGCCAGCTCGTGGCCGCGCTCGTGCAACATGCGCATGATCCTTCGGCCGCGCTTTTCGTCGCCGCCGAAGGGCGCCGGCAGCACGCTCCACACGGCCACGGGCTCGACGTCGGGGTAGTCGGCGGCGACCTCGGTCAAAATGCCCAGCGCCGTCTCCGGTGCGGGCTCGCCGTCGTCGAGCTGCGCCTGCTCCCGCGACGAGTCGTCGAAGGTCAGCACCACCGGCTTGGTGCCAGCGGGGATGTCGATGCGCCCGTCGAGAAGCTCGCTTGCCACCACTGGCACGTAGTCGTGCTCGAACAGCCACGCCAGCTCGGCGCGAAACGCCTGTGGCGTGCGGTCATAGGGACCGCCGCCGTCGGCGGTGAGCCGGTGATACATCAACACGGGAACTCGGCCCAGCTCGTCGGCGCCCACCTCGGCGGGGGCCGGCGTCGGGGTCGGCGTGGGCGTGGGCATTGCGGTCGCCGTGGGCGCAGCCGTGGCGGGGGTTGCCCGGCCCGAAGGCAGCGTTGCGACAGACGCCGGCGACGACGGCGACAGCGAGCCCGCCGGGGTGGGGGTGGCCGACTGCTCGGAGTCGGTGCGGCCGCATCCGGTCAGCAGCGCCGCGGCAACGACCGCGACGACCAGCACGACAAGGCGCACCGCAACGCCGTTCGATCGACAGGGCCGACCACGCCCCGGCGAGCACGGCGACCGGCTCGGAGTCGGGCGCGCGTCCGACGAGCAGGGTGGCCACCCGGCGACCGGCACAGCCAGCCCACGGTCGCAACGATCGTTCGTAGACTGGTGTCGGCGCCGCTGCAGGCCGCTACCACGGCGCACGTGGGGCATTCGCCGCATCACAGGGCCCAGCATGCAGCAGCACAGCGGTTCGGCCGCGGACACGCGCACGGCCATCCCGCCGAGCCCGGGGGCCTACGTGGTCATCTCGGTGCTGGCCGCCGTCGTGCTGAGCATGGCCTCTGGCTTTGCAGGCCGGCCTGCCGGCGACGCCTGGGGGTGGCTGCTGGCCGCCTCTGAGGCGCCGTCGCTGAGGCTGGAGGGGCTCACCGACGGCGCCGTGATCGGCGGCCCCGACTTCGCGCAGGCCCCCGGCGTGCTGCGCACCGAGACGCCCGAGCGGCCAGCCGCTGCAGGCCGGCTTCGGCGGCGACGGCTCGGTGAGGGTGCCGTTGGAGGGCCTCGCCGACGGTCCCCACGTGCTGGCGGTCACCCAACAGCCTTCGTTGCTGCTGCCCGAGGTCGACCGACGCTGGACGTTCACCGTCGACACCCAGCCGCCCGAGCTCGAGTTGGCCCCGGTCGAGGTCGCGGTCGGCGACGAGCCGCTGGCCGTGTCGGGCCGTACCACCAAGCGCGCCACCGTGACGATCAATGGCGAGCCCGCTCCGACCGACGCGGCGGGCACCTTCACCGCGCGGGTCAACGGGTCGCAGGCCGAATCCATCCGCGCCCGGGCCACCGATCCGGTGGGCAACGTGGCCAGCGTCCAGACGGCCACCGCATGGGTGCCCTCGCGCAGCGACGTGGAGCAAATCAACGGGGTGCACATGTCGATCTGGGGGTGGAGCTCGTCGCAGCTGCGTGAGCCGGTGCTGGCCATGGCCGAGCAAGGACGCATCAACACCGTCCAGTTGGACCTCAAGGCGGAGGGCGGCCGCATCGGCTACGACAGCGACGTGGCCTTGGCCAACGAGATCGGCGCGGACCTGCAAGCCTGGGATCTCACGCAGGCCGTGGAACAGCTGCACGCCCGCGGTGTGCGAGTGGTGGGCCGCATCGTGGCCTTCCGCGACCCGGTGCTGGCCAAGCACGCGTGGCAGCAGGGCCGGCGCGACATGGTCGTGCAGCGCCCTCGGGGGACCATGTACACGGGCAGCTACTCGGGCTTTACCAGCTTCGCCCACCGGGACGTGCGCCAGTACCTGTTTGCCCTCGCCGAGGAAGCCGTCCGCGCCGGCGTCGACGACATCTTGTGGGACTACGTGCGCCGACCCGACGGACCGGTTGAGGAATACCACTTCGGCCTGGACCAGGACACGACCCCCAAGGAGGCCGTCGTGGAGTTTTTGGCCGAGGCCGACGACGTCATCTCGCGCTACGGCGCGTCCCATGGCGCGTCCGTGTACGGCATCGCCGCCACGCGGCCCACGCAGATCGCCCAGGACATCCCCGCCATGGCGCGCCACCTCGACTACGTCTCGCCCATGGTCTACTACAGCCACTGGGGGCCCGGCGAGTACGGCGTGTCCGACCCCAACACCGAGCCCTATGCCATCACCCGTCGCTCCCTGCAGGACTTCATCGACGCCGTGGACGGCCGGCGCGCCCGGGTGGTGCCCTGGTTGCAGGACTTTCAGCTCGAAGGCCCCCATGGCGAGCCGCAAGTACGCGCGCAGCTTCGGGCTGTTGCCGATGCCGGCGTCGACGAGTGGATCATGTGGGACCCCTCGGTGACCTACACCACCTCGGCCTACGACCCTCGCTGGTGAGATCGCCGAGTGTCTGCCGCGGGCGGGGCGCGGCGGCACCGCCAGGAACGCGTCGACAATGCCGAGAAGAGCGTCCCACGCGGGCCAGGCGCGGCGTCGGCGCGGCCACAGGCCGTGGTTCGCCCAAGGGCGGGCTCAGCCGGCGAGAAAGCTCAGACGCACGCGCCGATCGGCGTTGTCGCGGTTGGTGTCCACCAGCACCACCGACTGCCACGTGCCCAACGCCAGACGCCCCTCCAGCACCGGGATCGACAGCGACGGGGCCACCAGCAGCGGCAACAGGTGATCGGCGCCATGGCCTGGGCTGCCGTGGGCGTGGACCCACCGGCCGTCCCGCGGCAGCAAGGTCTGCAGCATCGTGGCCGCGTCCCGCTCGCTGCCCGCCCCCACCTCCATCAGCGCCACGCCGGCGGTGGCATGCGGCACGAACACGTGGCACAGCCCCTCGCCGCGCCCGGCGATCCACTCGGTGATCCGCTCGGTGAGATCGACGATGGCGACGTCCTCGGTGGTCGCCAGCGAGATCGTGGTCGAGTCCATCGCAGGGCTCCTGAAAACTCGCGGCGCGGCACCTGCTGCGCCGGGGTCCGGGCACACCAGCGCGCGCAGGTGCACACTAGAGGCCCACATGGCTCGACGCGGCGACGACGCAGGGCTTGAGCGCCCAGGCCACGCCGACGGTCGCTGGGCGCGGCGTCAGGCGCGCGAGCGCCCGCTGGGGACACGCCGCCAGCGGGGAACGCAGCTGGCGCGGCTGTCGGCCTCCACCGGCGCTAGCTATGTGGTGTCGAGGGTGCGCGGGCTGGGCGGCCGCGAGACCACCACCGAGAGCTTCCATGCGGCCAACGCCGCGCGCATCGCCGAGCTGCTGGGGTCCATGAAGGGCGCGGCCATGAAGGTGGGCCAGATCGCGTCGTTCGTCGATTTGGACCTGCCCGAGGACGTCCGCGCGATCTATCAGGACTCGCTGTCCGGGCTCCGGGAGTCCGCCCCCCACGTCGACGCTCAGCGGATCGCCGAGGTGATCGCCCAGGACTACGGTGCGCCGCCCGAGCACGTGTTCGGTGAGTGGGAACGCGAACCCCTCGCCAGCGCCAGCATCGGACAGGTGCACCGGGCCCGCCTGCCGGACGGCACCCGGGTCGTCACCAAGGTCCAGCATCCCGGCGTGGCCGAGGCGGTGGAAGCGGACCTGGGCAACCTGGACTCGCTCGCGCCGCTACTGCGCGCGGTCTCGCCCAACCTGGACCTCGACTCGCTGCTCGACGAGCTGGGCCAGCGCCTGCTGGACGAGCTGGACTATCAGCGCGAGGCGCAGTACCAGCAGGCCTTCGCCGAGCGCTACCGCGGACACCCGTTCATCCGCATCCCGCGTGTGTACCAGGAGTGGTGCCGCCCACGCGTGCTGGTGGTCGAGGAGATGCGGGGCGCGTCCTTGGAGGAGATGGCCGCGACGGCCGACGAGGGCCAGCGCCAGCGTTACGCCGAGATCCTGTATCGTTTCTACTACGGCTCGCTGCACCGTTTCCGGCTTTTCAACGCCGATCCGCATCCGGGCAACTACGTGTTCCCCGGCGACGGGACGGTGGCCTTCTTGGACTTCGGCAGCGTCAAGGTGTTTCCCTCGGCGGTCGCCGAAGCCATCAACGGGATCCTCGACGCCGTCATCGCCGACGACCGCGAGGCCCTCGCGGCAGTGCTGCGACGGGCGGACTTCGTGCCCGCCGGCTATGAGCCGGACTGGGCGCGCCTCATGGCGTGGTTCCAACACTTCCATGCGCCCATCGCCGCCGGCGGGGAGTTCACCTACACCCCCGAGTTCGCCACGTCGGTGCTGCGCTCGACCACCGACCCGCGCTGCGGACCCCTCGACATCCTGCGCCGCATGAACTTGCCCGCGGACTACCTGCTGCTCAACCGCATCCAGTGGGGGATCAACTCGATCCTGGGCCAGCTTCGCGCCCGCGCGGACTGGCAGGCCATCTTTCGGGAATGGCGGCACGGCGCCGAGCCCGCCACCGAGCTCGGCCGCCAAGAGACGGCGTTCATGGCGCGGCGCGCCGAGCCGGCCTGACGCCGCGATTGCCCGGCTTCCTTTCGTCTGGCAGGATCACCCACTAGTCTGACCGGTGCACTGCGGGATGCAGCCGTAACGCGTTCGTGGCCCCCTCGTTGAGCGGGTTGCGAGTGCCTTGTCGCATGCGCCCCGAAATGACGGACCACACCAAGACCATGCGGGGAAGAGAATGAGGGTTCGACTGTTGGCCGCGCTGGCAGCGGCCACTCTGGTCATGGGCGTTCTGCCGGCTTCGGCGCAGGACGCCAACGACTCCCAGGGCGCGCTGGACGACGGGCTGCCCACCGACGGACTCGGTGACCTCGGCGGCGGCGACAGCGGGACCGACACCCAGCAAGGCGCCGGTGACCTGCCCGACACCCAGCAAGGCGCTCGTTTCATCGCCACCGCCGACGGCGGCGCGCTGGACATCCGGCTGTCGGGGGAGTCGCTGACGGTGGGCCACTCCCAAGTGGGTATCCAGTCGGCCGACAGCGGCACGGCGTGCGACCAGGCGCTGGCGTGCGCGCGGGCCTCCGGCGAGGCGCTCATCGGCGAGAAGGCCCAGGCCAGCACCAGCAGCGGCGCGGCGTCCGACTCGGCGGCTGCGCTCGAGCTCAACGAGCTCGACCCGCTGCTGGACGCGTCGGTGGGCACGGCCTCGGCCGACGCGCTGGCAAGCGACAACACCTCGGCTGAGGCCCAGGGAGGCGTCCTCAAGGCCGAGGTGAGCCTGACCGAGGGCCTGCTCAGCGATATCTCCCGCGACGACATGACCGACGAGTTGAACAACCTGCTCAACTCGACGGAGGGCGTCAGCGGCGGCAGCGACGCCGGCATTCCCGTAGATGTGCTGAGCGGCCAGCTCGACCCGATGCTGGACAACCTCGACACGGACCAGATCCAGGGGATCCTGTCGGGCTCGGGGCCGTCGTCGGCGTCGACGGCCGAGACCGCCAGCCTTCAGGGCAGCCCCATGCAGCTCGCTGAGCAGCTGCTCGACGCCAACGCGACCGCGGGCGACAGCGGCAACAACCAGGACTCCGGCGGCCTCACCGCCGCCCCGCAGGACCTGCTCGACGGCGTCACCGGCGGTAGCGACGCCGACGCCAACGCCGACGCCAACGCCGAGACCGACACCCCCTCGACCGACGACATCGCCTCGCTGATCGAGGGCGCCCAGGGCGACAGTGGGGCGACTTCGCCCACCGAGCCCGGCGGGCTCAATCAGGACCTGACCGGGGTCGTCCAAGATCTGCTCGACGATTTGACCTCGCGCCCGCTGGCCTCGGTCCAGGTGGGCCCGACCAGCTCGGCCGCCCTCGACGACGGCGACGCGACCACCGCCTCGACTTCGTCGCAGGGCGCGGTGGTGGTGATCCTGCCCACCGAGGACA
>PXPH01000037.1:0-33177 GCA_003021615.1 Actinobacteria bacterium QS_8_72_14 | reverse complement strand
CCGTGCGCCCCGGCCAGAGCGAGTGCGTCGGCACGCAGCCCCTGCAACTCTGCGTCAGCGTGGGTGACGGCAACACCACGGTCAGCGGCTCCGGGGCATCGGCCAGCGCCAACGCCGTGTCCATCCAGGCGCTCGGTGGCACGCTGCCGGAGCTGTCGGTCGATCTCGCCGGGGCCAGCACCGGCGTGAACGCGGCGCCGGCGGCCCAGGTCGAGCCCCAGGAAGAGCCCCAACAGCCCCAGGAGCCCACGGTCGAGCCGGTGGGCCAGGAGCTTCCCGACACCGGCGGCGGCGCGCTCGTGCCCGGCCTGCTGCTGCTGGGAGCCGGCGGTGCCGGGTTCGCGGGGCTGCGCCGGATGCGCTAGCCGGCTCCCGCCCACCGTTGGCGAGGCGACCCCGGCGCTTGCGTGGGCCGGGGTCGCTGATCTGATGGCCGGCGGCTCGTCTGGCTACTGACCCGCCCGCGCTGCACGCGCGGTGACGCCCCTCGCCTGCGGCGAGCACGGCCTATCGGGCACACTTCCGTTGTGGGCTCGGGTTGAAGGCCGCCGCCCAAGGGTGAGGAGACCGCCATGCGCAACCTTCTCTACAGCGTCGCAAAGCTCCTGGGCGACGCGAACGCCGTCAAGCGCGGCAAGGTCGGCCGGCGCGTCGGACGGCGGGCGGCCGGCAAGGCCAGCGGCAAGGGGCTGGGCAAGCTGTTCGGCTAAAGACGCCGGGAAGCGAGAGGCCGCGGGGGGAATCGAACCCCCGTTCGCAGATTTGCAGTCTGCTGCCTGAACCACTCGGCTACGCGGCCCGGTGGCCGTCCCACAACGGACGGCGAGGAGAGGCTAGCAGGCGGCTCGGCGCGGCTCTGCGTCGGCGGCTGCCCGCTGGCGACCCCTTACTGTCGGTGGCGGCGCCACGCCGCCAGGCCACAGCCGGCGGTGAAGGCCGCCCACGCGAGCACACCGGCGAGCTGGGGCCACGATGGCCGTGTGCCCGGCTTGGCGGGGTTGAGGGCCGCGAACCGGCCGGTGCGGGTGATCACCCCCGCGATGCGCTCGTCGGCGGACAAACGCGGGGCGGGCCGTACCCGACGGTGCTGGGGGTCATCGGCGGCCGACGCCGTCATCAGCAGCATCACCGGACTCACATGCGCTCGATCATCGCCTCGGCGAACTCACTGGTGTGCACCTGAGTGGCCCCCTGCATCTGCCGCGCGAAGTCGTAGGTCACCACCTTGTCGGCGATGGCCGACTCGAGGCCCTTGACCACCAGATCGGCGGCCTCGTCCCAGCCGAGGCGCCGCAGCATGGTCTCGCCCGACAGGATCAGCGAGCCGGGGTTGACCTTGTCCTGGCCGGCGTACTTGGGCGCGGTGCCGTGAGTGGCCTCAAAGATCGACACCCCGGTCTCGTAGTTGATGTTGCCCCCCGGGGCGATGCCGATGCCACCGACCTGAGCGGCCAGCGCATCGGAGAGGTAGTCGCCGTTGAGGTTCGTCGTGGCGATGACGTCGTGGTCCTCGGGCCGCAGCAGCACGAACTGCAGCATCGCGTCGGCGATCATGTCCTTGACCAGGACCTTGTCGCCGGGATCGCCGCCGCAGTCGTCCCAGGCCACGGCCACGTCGCTGAACTCCTCGCGGACCAGCTCATAGCCCCACGAGCGAAACGCCCCTTCGGTGTACTTCATGATGTTGCCCTTGTGGACCAGCGTCACCGACTGGCGCCCGTGGGCCACCGCGTAGCTGAGGGCGGCGCGCACCAGGCGCTTGGTGCCGGTCTCGCTGACGGGCTTGAGGCCGATGCCCGAGTCGGGCGGGATGTCCCAGCCGTAGGTGTCGGCGAAGAACGCCAAGGCCTTCTGGGCCTCGTCGCTGCCCGCCTCGAGCTCCTTGCCGGCGTAGACGTCCTCGGTGTTTTCGCGGAAGACGACCATGTCGACCTTCTCGGGGTGTGTCACGGGGCTGGGCACCCCCTGGTACCAGCGCACCGGGCGCAGGCACACATACAGGTCGAGCAACTGGCGAAGGGCCACGTTCAAGCTGCGAAAGCCCTGGCCCACCGGCGTCGTCAACGGCCCCTTGATGCCCACCAGGTGCGTGCGGAAGGCCTCCACGGTCGCTTGGGGCAGCCACTCCCCCGTGTGGGCGTAGGCCTTCTGCCCGGCGAGCACCTCCTGCCAGGCCACCCGCCGCTGGCCGCCGTAGGCGCGCGCGACGGCCGCGTCGAGCACGCGCCGGGCCGCCGCCCAGATGTCGGGGCCGGTCCCGTCGCCCTCGATGTAGGGGATGATGGGCTCGTCGGGGACGTTTAGCCCCGCCACACCCTTGGTGATGACGTCAGCCACCTCGCTGCCCCCTTGTGCGCGTCGCGCTGTGGGTAGCCGGGAGCATAGCCGCACGCCCCCCTGCCACGCCCGCTGGCACGCGGACCGTCACGGGTCGAGCCCACCCCTGGCGGGCTCAGCCTCGGCCGGCGACCATCCCGGAGACGAAGCTGATAAAGGCCGCCTGCGGGCCTTGGCGGCGGGCGCTGCGCTCGTAGACCATCCACAGGTGGCGGCGGATGGGCACGCCGTCGATGCGCACCGCGGCGACGTCGTCGAGGCGGTGCCCGCACAGGGCCCGCTGGCTGACCACCCCGATGCCTAGCCCCGCCTGCACTGCCGACACGACCGCCTGGGTGCTGCCCAGGCTGGCCGTGGCCGAGCCCGCCGGTAAGTCCAGACCCGCCGAGGCCAGCGCCTCCATGAAGGTGCGCTGGGTGCCCGAGCCCTCCTCGCGCCAGATCAGGCGCTCGCCGGCCAGCGCCGCCAGCGCCACGCTCGCGTCGGCGGCCAGCGGGTGGGCCTGGGGCACCGCCAAAACGATCTCGTCGGTGGTCACGGGCACATGGACCAGGCGCTCGTCCGGGTTGGCCCGGCCCGCGAAGCCGACGTCGGCGCGGCGATCCAGCACCGCCCCGGGGACCGCCGCGGAGTCGGCGACTTCCACCTCGGCGCGCACCGCGGGGTGGTGCTCGGCGAAGCGGGCGACGAGCTCGGGCACGAGGTAGTCACCCGGCGTGGTGGAGGCCACCACGCGCACCACGCCCCGCACCTGCGGGCTGCCCTGGTGGAGCTCGGCGCGCAGCGCCTCCTCGGCCGCCAGGCGCTCCCGGGCGAAGGCCACCACCCGCTCGCCCGGGGCCGTCGGCTGTGCCCCCCGGCCCTGGCGCGTCAGCAGGGCGGTGCCCAGCTCGGTCTCCAGGCGCTGGAGCTGGCGCGACACCGCCGGCTGGGAGCGCCCGAGACGACGGGCCGCGACGGTCACGCTGCCCGCGTCGGCGACGGCCTCCAGCGCGGTGAGATCCTCGGTGCGCATGCGCTCATGCTAGACGTGCATGGCGGTTTGACGAAGCATGCGTCCAACGCTATGAGAGGACGGTCAATGCCGCGAGACCTCGATCGGGCCCGAAAGGAATCCCACATGCGGGCTGTCACGACCATCGTGGTGGGGCTGGCCGCGTTGCTGGCCCTGGCCGCCTGCGGCGACGCCGCTTCCAACGGCCAGGGCTCCGGCGACGGGCAGGGCGGGCAAGAGCCCACCCTGCTGATCGGGGGGATCCCCGATCAGGACCGCTCCTTTCTCGAGGAGCGCTTCGGCGCGGTGGCCGACCGCCTCTCCCAAAAGCTCGGCATCCCGGTGGAGTATCAGCCCTCGACCGACTACGCGGCGGTGGTCACCGCGTTCCGCAACGGCGACATCCAGCTGGGCTGGTTCGGCGGCTTCACCGGGGTGCAGGCCCGCTCGACGGTCGACGGGGCCCGTGCGATCGCCCAGCGCCAAATCGACACGCAGTTCCACTCGGTGTTCATCGCCCAGTCCGACGTGGACGCAAACTCGCTGGCCGACCTCAGCGGGTCGTCGTTCACCTTCGGCAGCGAGAGCTCCACCTCGGGCCATCTCATGCCGCGCCACTACCTTCGCGAGGCCGGCATCGACGCCGACGAGGACTTTGAGACCGTGAGCTACTCCGGCTCCCACGACACGACCGCCCAACAGGTGGCTGCCGGCAGCTTCGAGGCGGGCGCCCTCAACGCCACGGTCTGGGACACCCTGGTCGAGGACGGCGAGATCGACACCGAGCGCGTGCAGGTCGTCGAGCGGGTCGGGCCCTACTCCGACTACAACTGGACCGCCCATCCCCGCATCGACGAGGTCTACGGCGAGGGCACGACCGACGAGATCACCCAGGCGCTGCTGGCCATGGACGACACGCCCCAGGGCCGCGACGTCCTCGACATGTTCTCGGCCGAGGAGTTCATCGCCAGCTCCAACGACAACTACGCGCAAATCGAGCAGGTCGCCCAAGACCTGGGCATGCTCCAATGACCCCACGCGGTTACACCCCGTCGTGCGAGCTGACGGGCGTGACGCTCGCCTACGGCGACGTCACGGCCGTGGCGGATCTGAGCCTGCGGGTGGCCCCCGGCGAGACGGTCGCGCTGGTCGGCCCCAGCGGCGCCGGCAAGACGAGCCTGCTGCGGATGCTGGCCGGCATGCTGCCCGCCTCGTCGGGCACGGTGTGCCTGCAGGGCCAGCCCGTCGACGGGCTGTCGCGCGACCTTCCCCGGTTGGTCGGGATGATGCAGCAGCGTTTGGAGCTGGTGGGCGAGCTGGCGGTCAAGCACAACGTCCAGGCCGGCGCCCTGGGCCGCTGGGGGGTGCTGCGAAGCCTGGCCGCGCTGCTGCTGCCGCTGGAGTACCCGCCGGCGCGGGCCGCCGCCGAGCGGGTCGGCCTCACCGACAAGTTCGGCGTGCGCGTCGCCCGCTTGTCGGGCGGAGAGCAGCAGCGCGTCGCCCTGGCGCGCCTGCTGGTCCAGGACCCGGCGGTGATGCTGGCCGACGAGCCGGTCGCGGCGTTGGACCCCGCCTTGGCCGAGGATCTCGTCGCGCTGTTGTGCGCCCTGGCCCGGGAAGGCGACCGGACCCTGGTCGCCAGCCTGCACACCCCCGAGCTGGCGCGGGCCCACTTCGATCGCCTGGTGGGGCTGCGGGCGGGCCAACTGACCTTCGACCTGCCCAGCGATCAGGTCGGTGCCGGCGATCTCGCCGCGTTGTACGAGCGCGCCTCGCCTGCGCCCGCGGCCTCCTCGCCATCCGGTGACGGCCTCGCTCGCAACGCACCGCAAGGCGACGACGCGCGCCGATGACCGATCAGCACACCCCATCGGGCGAGGCTGCCCGGACGGGGGTCGGCGACGCCGCCGTCGAGAGCGCCAACCTCGTCACGGCCCGTCCTCGTCCTGGGCCGCGCCCGCTGCTGGCGCTGCTGCTGGCCGCGGCGGTCCTGGCCAGCCTGCTGGCGCTCGACGCGCCTGAGGGGCTGCTCGACCGCGGTGGGCTGCGCGTGGCCGGCGACATGCTGGCCTCGGCGCTGTCACCGGAGCTGTCCCCGGCCTTCCTGGCGGTCGTGGCCGAGGCGACGCTGCTGACGCTCGCCTATGCCGTGGCCGGCATCTCGGTGGCGTTGCTGCTGGGGCTGCCGGGTGCGGTGCTGGTCAGCGGCACCCTTGCCCACCGCACGCTGACGCGCCTGCCGCTGGTGGGCGGCAGCCGGGGGGTGTTCGCCACGCTGCGCGCGCCCCACGAGCTCGTCTGGGGGGTGCTGTTCGTGCAAGTTGTGGGCTTTCACCCCCTGGCCGGGATCCTGGCGATCGGCCTGCCCTACGCCGCGATCATCGCGCGCGTGCTCGGCGAACGCCTCCAGGACGTGCCCCAGGGGCCGCTGGCGGCGCTGCGCTCCGCGGGGGCCTCGCCGGCCCAGGTGCTGTGGTACGCGCGGGTGCCGGCCGCCCTGCCCGACATGATCGGCTATGTCCTGTACCGCTTCGAGTGCGCCGTGCGGGTGTCGGCGGTGCTCAGCGTCATCGGGCTGGGCGGCATCGGCCATCAGCTGGAGCTGGTGCTCTACGACCTGCGCTACGAGGCGATGTGGCCCCTGCTGGCCGCCCTGGTGCTGGTCATCGTCGCCATTGACCGGCTCTCGGCCCGCCTGCGCCGGGCGGTGGGGGCATGAGCGCCCCGCCCCGGGGCAGGCGCGTTGGCGTGAGCACCCTCGACCGCGGCGCCCACGAAGGCCTGGTGCGCCCGCCGGGCCAGGCGGCGCGCCCCAGCCGCCGGCGCCCGGGGCCAACGCTGGCGGTGGTGATCGCGGTCGGCGCCGTGGTGGGCTCCTGGTGGTTCACCTTGGCCCAGGAGACGACGTCGCTGCCCAGCCCCGCGGTCATCGGCGAGCGCGGCGCCCGGTTTCTCAGCGAGCTCGTCGGGATCGGCGTGGAGGGGCCAACGGCCTACGAGCAGGCGTCGCAGTGGCTGCTCATGGCCGAGCTGGCCCGCGACACGGTGGTGATGAGCGCGCTGGCCGTGGGCCTGGCCGGCGCCGTGACGGTGGCCACGGTGGGCTTTGCCTCCCGCCTGCTGACCGTCGGTGAGCTGGCCCCCGCCCGCCGCGGCACCGGCCGGGCGCTGTTCACCGCGACCAGGGGCGTCCACGTCGTGGCCCGGGCGATCCCCGAGCTGATCTGGGCGCTGCTGATCGTGATCGTGCTCAGCCCCGGCCTGGTGGCCGGGGCGTTGGCCCTGGCGGTCCACGAGATCGGCGTGCTGGGCCGGCTGAGCTCGGACGTGGTCGACAACGTCGACCACGGGCCCCTGCGGGCGCTGCGGTCGTCGGGGGCGGGGACGCTGCAGGCCTACGGCTACGGCGTGTTGCCCCAGGTGCTGCCCCAGCTGGTCACGTTCCTGCTGTACCGGTGGGAGGTCGTGCTGCGCGCCACGGTGGTGGTGGGCTTCGTCACCGGGGCGGGGCTGGGCGAGCAGCTGGAGAGCTTGCGCGTGCGGCTCGACTGGGACGGGCTGGGCCTGGTCCTGGTGACCTACGTTCTGCTGGTGCTGGTCGGCGAGGCCGTCGCCGCGGGGCTGCGCCGCCTGGCGCGCTGAGACCGAACGGCTAGTCGCCGGCCTGGTCCGCGTCGTCGCCGGGGTGGAGATCGCCGTCGGCCTCGCCGCGCACGGTGCCGTGGGGCCCCTCGGCCATGCGGCCCAGCCGACCGGCCTGATAATCCTGCATGGCCTGGACGATCTCGGCCTTGGTGTTCATCACGAACGGGCCGTGGGCCACCACCGGCTCCCGGATCGGCCGCCCGCCGAGCAGGATCACGTCCATGGCGGGGTGGCGCGACTCCTGGGAGGGATCGGCGGCCAGCGTCAGCGTGTTGCCCGCGCCGAACACGGCCAGCTGACCGCCGGCCAGCGGCCGCCGCTCGGCGCCGGCGTTGCCGTGGCCGGCCAGGGTGTAGGCCAGCGCGTTGAAGTCCTCGCGCCACGGCAGCGTCAGCGACGCGCCCGGCGCCAGGGTGGCGTGCACCAGGTCGATGGGCGTATGGGTCACACCCGGGCCCTCGTGGCCGGCCAGCTCGCCGGCGATCACCCGCAGCAGGGTCTCGCCGTCAGCCGAGCTCAGCAGCGTGACGTGGGAGCCGCGGATGTCCTGATAGCGCGGCGTCGCCAACTTGAGGCTGCCTGGCAGGTTGACCCACAGCTGAAAGCCGTGAAACAGCCCGCCGCTCATGACCAGATACTCCGGCGGCGTCTCGATGTGCAAAATGCCCCCGCCGGCGGTCATCCACTGGGTGTCGCCGCCGCCGATCAGGCCGCCGCCGCCGTAGGAGTCCTGGTGGGCGATCTCGCCGTCGATCATGTAGGTCACGGTCTCAAAGCCCCGATGCGGGTGCCACGCGGTGCCCTTGGGCTCGCCGGGGGCGTACTCGACCTCGCCCATCTGGTCCATGTGGACAAACGGGTCCAAACGCCGCAGGTCGACCCCGGCAAAGGCCCGGCGGACGGGAAAGCCCTCGCCCTCGTAGCCTTTCGGCGCGGTGGTGATCGACTCGACCGGGCGGGGCCGGTCGACGGTCGGGTCGACGCGCGGCACGCGCGGCAGCGCCAGCGGGTTCTCAGCGGTGACAGCGGGCACGGCGCCTCCTCACGTCGTCGGGACTACGTCGTCGCGGACAAACCTTGCCCACACCAACGCTTCCAAGCGCGGCGATCCTTCCCGCCGGTGACCGCCAGCGGCGCCTTTAGGTGAGCTTGGCCAGCAGACGGTCCCACGCCCGGCGCTCCGCGGCCGGATCGACTTGGCCGCCCAGCGCGCGCACGCGGTCTCCCAGCGCGGCGTGCAACGCCGGCTGCTGCTCGACGCGGCGCAGCGCGTCGGCCAGCGCCTCGGCGTCACCGACGGGCACGTAGCCGGGGTAGTCGTCGCCCAGCAGCCCCACCGAGCCGTCGATGTCGGTGGCGATCACCGGCGTGCCCACCGCCAGGGCCTCGCTGACGACGTTGGCCCCGCCCTCCAGCCGCGAGGTGATCGCCAGCACACGGGCCCGGGCGACCAGCCGCAGCGTCGCCTCGCGGGACTGGCCGCCCAGCCACCGCCATCGCGGGTTGGTGGCGGCCTCACGCCGGGCGCGCGCGTCGACCTCGTCGTCGAGAGCGGCGCCGCAGTGGACGATCTCGATGCGCGAGTCGGCGGGCAGCCGACGCGCGGCGTCTGCCGCCAAAAAGGGGTCCTTGACCGGCCGCAGATGCGCCACGACCGCCACCTCGAACACGTCCTGGCGGGGCGCGGGCGGGTCCGGCGGCGGGCTAACCGACTGGTGGATGACCTGGGCGCGGTCGGCCACGTCGCCCGGCAGGCGTTGCAGCGCCCGCTGCTGCAGCACCACCAGCGCGTGGGCGCACCGTAGCGCCTGCTGAGCCTCGGGGGCCGTGTCAAGGTCGCGGTACACGTCGGTGCCGGTCAGCGCCAGCACCAGGGGCCGGTCGGGGTGGACCGCGGCAAAGCGCTGCACCGACGCGGCGCTCTTGTGGGCGTGCAGCGCCACCAGCACGTCGACGGGCTCGCCGCTCCAGGCCTGAGTGAGGCGGACGTCGTGGCCCAAGTCGGTCAGCAGGCGCCCCCACCGGCGCGCCGTGGTGGCGTTGCCGGTGTGGGCCCCCCGCGGCGCGGCGGGGGTGACGATCTCGACGCGGTAGCGGGTCACGGCCGGCTGGCGCTACGCGACGCCACAGGTGCGAAAGCCCGCGAACACATCACGGCGCTCGGGGGTGAAGTAGTTGCGATAGGTCACGCGGACGTAGCGCGACCGCGTGGCCCAGGAGCCGCCTCGCAGCACCCGGCGGTGATCGCCGAAGAACGGCGCCGAGTTGTCGGCGTACGCGTCGGCCTCGAAGTTGGGGAACGCCCAAAACGGCGAGGCGGTCCACTCCCACACGTTGCCCAGCATCCCGCGCACCCCGAAGGCGCTGTCGCCGTCGGGGTGGGCGGCCACGTCCACGGTGTCCATCGCCCGCCAGTCGAGGTTGGCCCGCCCCTGGGCCGTCTCGACGGCGACCCGCGCGTAGGGATCGCCCCACGGGGTGGCGCGCCGGGCGTCGACCAGCCCGGTCGAGCCGGGCTCGGCGCCGGCGGCCACCTCCCACTCGGCCTCGGTGGGCAGCCGCCGGCCCGCCCAGCGGCAGTAGGCGGCGGCCTCCCAGTAGGACACGTGCATCATCGGCTTGTGTGGCTCCAGGGGCACCCACTGGTCGTAGACGCGGCGCTGCCAGCCGTCGCCGGCCGGGCGCCAGTAGGTGGGGTGCTGGGCGCCGGTGCGGGCCAGCCAGTCCTCACCAGCGCCCCACAACTCGGGGCGCTGATAGCCGCCGTCGGCGACGAACTCGGCGAACTCGCCCTGGGTGACCGGCGCGCGAGCGATGGTAAACGGCGCGACCTCCACCGGATGGGCCCACTTCTCGTTGTCGAAGCAAAACGGGTCGCCGCGCAGCGCGCCCAGCAGATGCGTGTCCCCGGGCACCTCGACGTCGCCGGGCAACGCCCCGGCGTCGGCCTCGGCGGTCGAGGTGTACGACAGTCCGGAGAGCTTCGGCGGCGGATAGCCCACCAGCTGGCGCGCCGAGGACAGCGCCTCGGTGTGGGTGTCCTCGTGGAACACGGTGTACAGCGCGAAATGCATGACCACGTCACTGCAGGCCGGGTCGAGCACGGCCTCGACCATGCGGTCGCGGACCTCGGCCATGTAGGCCAGCGTCTCCTCGCGCGAGGGCAGGGTGAGCTCCCAGCGGGTGCCGTGGGGGATCGCCCCCGAGTCGTAGATTGCGTCCGGCTGGGCCAAAATCGGCGGTTGCTGCAGCGCCTCGCGCAGCACGAACTTCTCGCTGAACCACGACAGGTGACCGACCTCCCACAGCAACGGGTTGACGTAGGGCTGCTGAGGGATCCGCAGCTGCTCGTCGGAAAGGTCCTCGATGAGCTCCATGGTCCGCCCGCGCGACTCGCGCAGCCACTCGGCGAGCTGCTGGGGCGACAGCCAGTCCGCGACGCTCACGCTCTCCCCTTCGTGTCGTGTCCACGTTGCGCGTCGTCTCCGACCAGGGGCGTTGTCCGACGCCGCGCAGCGCGCCCTGGATCGGGTGGTCACGCGCCGGGCGCCGACCGCGGTCAGCGCCCGCAGCGCAGCGCCGGCTGCTGTGGCCGGGCGCGCCGAGCCTAGACTATGGCCGGTGAGTGTTTCGCAAGGAGCTTGAGTGAGCCCGCAGACAGCACGCCTGACCGAGTTCAGCCACGGCGCCGGGTGAGCCTGCAAGCTCGCCCCCAGCGAGCTGGCGCAGGTCGTGCGCCGCCTTGGCCCCACCGTCCACCCGGACTTGCTCGTTGGCGCCGACACCGGCGACGACGCCGCCGTGTGGCGGCTGTCGGACGAGCGCGCGCTGGTGGTCACCACCGACTTCATCACGCCGCTGGTCGACGACGCGCGCACGTGGGGGCGCATCGCGGCCGTCAACGCCGTCAGCGACGTGTACGCCATGGGCGGGCACCCGTTTTTGGCCCTTAACATCGTGGGCTGGAACAGCCAGGAGCTGGCCAGCGACCTGCTCACCGAGGTTTTGGCCGGCGGCCAGGACGCGGCCGCCGAGGGCGGCTGGGTCACGGTGGGCGGCCACACGATCGACGATCCCGAGCCCAAGTACGGGCTGGTGGCGCTGGGCGACGTCGTTCCCGGCCAGGTGCTGACCAACGCCGGGCTGCGGCCTGGCCAGGCGCTGGTGCTGACCAAGCCCCTGGGCGTGGGGGTGATCGCCACGGCCGTCAAGGCGGGCGAAGCCAACGGGCAAGCCCTCGAGGCCGCCGTGGGCTCGATGGTCCGGCTCAACGCCGACGCCGCCGACGCCGCCCGCGCCGCGGGCGCCGCCGGGGCCACCGACGTCACCGGCTTCGGGCTGCTGGGCCATCTGCACCGCATGGCCTCCGAGTCCGGAGTGGACATCGAGCTTGACACGGCCGCGACGCCGGTGCTGCCCGGCGCGCGGGAGCTGGCCGTCGCCGGGTTCGTCCCCGGCGGCAGCAAGGCCAACCTCGAGTGGGTGCGCCCGTGGCTGGACACCGGGGAAACCGACGACGCGACCGTGGCGTTGCTGGCCGACGCCCAGACCTCCGGGGGGCTGCTGTTCGGCGCCGCGCCCGACGCCGCCGAGCAAGCCGTGGCCACCCTGCAGGGCTCAGGTCACGACGCCGCGGTGATCGGCCGCGTGGGCGCGTTCGCCGCCGACGCCGGCGGCCGCCTCACCTTGGGCTAAGTCGCGGGCCGGGCCAGGGCGACCGCGAAGCGCTGGCCCTCGTCGACCTCCCAGCGCGCCAGCCTGAGACCGGCCTCGGCCAGGCGTTGGGCCGCCGAGGCCCGGGTGAACTTGCACGACAGCTCGGTCAGGATCTCCTCGCCGGCCTCGAGGGGCACGACCAGGTCGGCGCCGGGCAGGGTCACCGCCAGCGCCCTGGGGGCGCGCAAGCGCATCTCGATGCGCTGCTCGGCGGGGTTCCAGCGCGCCACGTGAGCGAACTCCTCGACGGGGAAGTCACCGCCGAGCTCGCGGTTGAGCACCGCCAGCACGTTGCGGTTGAACTCGGCGGTGACCCCGGCGGCGTCGTCGTAGGCCGCCCGCAGCACCGACGCGTCCTTGACCAGGTCCATGCCGATCAGCAGCCCGTCATCGTCGTCCAGCAGGCTGGCGGCCTCGGCCAAAAACGCCACCTGCGCCGCCGGGTCGAGGTTGCCGATCGTGCCCCCCAGCAGCGCCAGCAGCCGCGGCCCCGCGCCCACCGGCAGCTGGCCCAGGTGGCGGTCGAAGTCGCCCACCACCCCGTGGGTGGCAAGCCACGGCGCCTCGCCGGCCAGGCGGGCCAGCGCCTGGCGCAGCGCGTCGTCGCTGACGTCGAAGGCGACGTAGGCGCCTCCGCCCGCCTGTCGCAGCGCCTCCAGCAGGATCCGTGTCTTGCGCGACGACCCCGAGCCCAGCTCCACCAGCGTCTGCGGCGCCAGCTCGCCGGCCACGTCCGTGGCGACGCGCTCCAGCAGCCCCGCCTCGGCGCGGCTTTGGTAGTACTCCGGCAGCTGTGTGATCTCCTCGAACAGCTGCGAGCCCCGCGCGTCGTAGAGGTGCTTGGGCGGTAGCGCGTAGGGCCGCTGCGACAAGCCATGGCGGACGTCGGCGATCAACTGGGCCCGAACATCCTCGCCGGCGTCGAGATAGGTCAGCACGTCGAGGTCGGCGTCGCTGGGCTGGGTCATGGCCCCACCTGAGCATCGGGGTGCACGCGTCCCATGACGGGGTGAGCGACAAACCGCTTTCGCCCACAGTCGGCGGGCAGTCTGGCACGCATGGGCCCGAGGCGGCGATCCACCCGCTCGGCGCCCACCGCGACGCCGCCGGTCAGTCCTGGCCGTCGGGCACGGCGACACAGACGGCCGAGGGGTCACACTCGCCCGGGTCCAGCACCTCGGCGCGCGCCTGCAGCTGACGCAGGCTGGCGCGCACCCGCGACAGCTCGTCGAGGCGCCGCTCGACGTCGGCCAGACGGTCGTCGGCCAGCGCGCGCACGTCGGCACAGGGCGCACGCCCCTCGTCGCGCGCGGCCAGCACGGTCGCGATCTGGGCCAACGTCAGCCCCGCGGCCTGAGCGCGCTTGATGAATTGCACCCGGGCCACGGCCTCCGGCGGGTAGTCACGCTGGCCTGCGGCGGTGCGTCCCGGATCGGGCAGCAGCCGGCGCGCCTCGTAGAACCGCAGCGTCTTGGCGCTCACGCCGGTGTGGTGTGCCAGCTCGCCGATGCGCATAGCAAGACCGAATGATCGCCGCCGCTGTGGCCACGCTTGCCCTTCCACTGTGGGGGAAGGGCCACCCTCGCGCCAGCGCCGACACAGGAGGCCGGCAGTGCGCGTGACGCTGCGCTACTTCGACGAGTGCCCGGGCTGGAAAGCCGTGGCCGAGCGCCTCGACGACCTGGCCCGCCAGCTGGATATCACGGTGGCCCACGAGCGCGTGGCCACCCCCGAGGCGGCCGAGCGGCTGGCCTTTCGCGGATCGCCGACGGTGCTCATCGACGGCTTGGATCCCTTCGCCACCGGCGACGAGCCCACGGGCCTGAGCTGTCGCGTCTACGCCACCCCACACGGGCTGGACAGCGCCCCCACCCACCAGCAGCTGCAAGCCGCGCTCGAGGCCGCCGGCGCCCGGCCCCGCCCGCCGGGCCCCTGACGGGCTCACCGCCCGCCCCGCGGCAAGCGGACGGGCTCACCGTGCCCCCCGCGGCAGGCGCGTGGCGCCCGGCGGGCTGAGCTCGGCGCGACTGGGCCGCTCGTCACCGGCGCCGCCCACGACCGCCCCCCAGCCGGAAAGCCACCGGTCGGTGAAGGCGATCGCCACGCGCCCGTCGCGGCCTCGGTCGACCTCCCCGGGGGCGTCGCCCTCGGCCAGCGCGGCCCCCAGCGGCGCGGGTGGGCCGTCGCCGGCGACGGCAAAGCGCTCACCAGCCGACAGCGCCGCCACCGCCACGCCCGGCTCGGGCGAGAACGCCCGGGCGACTCGCGCGCCGCCGGCGGCCGACATCGCCCGGGGGTCGACCAGCGGCACGGTGCCCGGCGGCGGACACCACGTCGCCTCCTCCTCGGCCTGGGGCGTGCCAGCCGGGGCGGCGCCGGCCGCGAGGTCGGCCAGCACCCCGGCGGCGAGCTGTCCCAGGCGCGCGCCGCTGCGCCGCAGCACCACACCGCGGTCGTCGCCGTCGCCGACTGGCACCGACCCGGCGGCCAGCACCGGACCGTCGTCGTGGGCCGGGGTCATGCGGTGGACGCTGCAGCCGATGCGCGCCGGGGCCGCCAGCAGCTGCCAGGCCACGGGGTCGGCGCCGCGCCAGGCCGGCAGCGCCGAGGGGTGCAAATTGACCCAGCCGCGGGCGGGCAGGGCCAGCGCGGCCGGCGCCAGCCGCTCGGCCCAGCAGGCGCACACGGCCACGTCGAGGTCTGCGACGAGCTCGCCCCAGCGCTGCTGGGGACGGGCGCCGAGGCGGTCGGCGTGGGCCAGGGCCAGGCCGTGCGCCCGGGCGGTCGCGGCCACCGGCGGCGACCCCAGCGCCGGCTCGGCGGTCACCACCGCCACCGGCGGCCCCACAGCGACCAGCGCCTCCAGCGCCGCGGCGCCCATCGGCCCCTGCCCGACGAACAGCCACCGCAGCGGCGCCCCTGCCACGACGAGCTCCTTGCGTCACCCAGGGCCTGCCTTCCCGGCGAAGGCTACCCGCGATCGTCTCGCGAGGACCGTGGCGGTGGCTACCCGAGGAGCGCGGGTGGGCCCGGCGGGGATCGAACCCGCGACCAAACGGTTATGAGCCGTCTGCTCTGACCACTGAGCTACGGGCCCGGCGACGCTCGATCGTAGCGGTCGCCCACCGGTGGCCCGCCGCCCCTTCAAGCTGAGCTTGCCAGCCTGCTGCGAACGGGCCAGATGGTATTCTCAGCTTTTGCGATCCGGGGTAGCTCAGCAGGCAGAGCGCTCCCCTGTTAAGGGAGATGTCGCCGGTTCGAGCCCGGCCCCCGGAGCCAATGACGCACCCCGCGCGCGACGCGGGCCACCAGCGATCCTGTAGGCTGCCAGGCCGGTCATCGACGACAGGAGCTGGCATATGCGCGTTCGATTCGGGTTCATCGTCGGGTTCGCGGTGGGCTACATGCTGGGCGCCAAGGCCGGCCGTGAGCGCTACGAGCAGCTCACCCGGCTCTACCACCAGATCACGTGCTCTCAGCCCGCCCAGCAGATGAGCTCCGAGGTCCGCGAGGCCGCCACCAAGGCCGGCCAGACCCTGGAGCAAAAAGCCAACGAGGGACTGAACAGGGTTCCCGGCGTCGGGCGCCGCGGCGACGGCGACGCCGCGCCGCCCACACCCCCCATTCGCTGAGCCCCAGGGCCCAGGCGGGAGGCTGCCCCCGGCGGGGGCGCCGCGGCGGGCGCTGGCCTCGGCGGGCTCGCCCCGGCGGGGGCTGTCCCCGGTGATGGCGGGTCACTGCCGCAGCTGACGGACCTCAATTGTTCAGCGTCAGCCCCTCGATCGTGTCGCTGACCTCCAGCCCCGGTTGCGGCCCGCCCATCACGGCGTAGGCGATATCGCCGGCGACCGCAGCGCCCAGGCCGTGGCGCGGCCGGCCCAACGACGCGAGCGTGGCGGTGTCGCCGTCGGCGTCGAGGCACTCGACCTCGGCGAACGTCGCCTGGGGCCCCTCGCCGCCGACCGCGCACGCGCCGACCTCGGGGTGAAAGAACCCCGCCAGCCCACCGCGGGCGGTCGGCAGCTTCCCGATCGGGGTCGCCGCGTCGCCGTCGACGAGGTCGACCGCAGCGACGTTGCTCTTGGGCCCACCGGTGCGCCCGCCCAGCAGCCACACCCGCCCGTCCTCGCCGGCGGCGGCCAGGTGCTCGCGCGGTTGGGCCAGCCCGTCCAGGCGCCGCCACGCGCCGTCGGCCAGCGCCCACACGTCGCCGGCCAGCCCCTGGGGGCCCACGCCGCCGGCGTAGATCACGCGGTCGCCGTCGGAGGCGGCCGCGCCGGCGGCCCGCGCCCCCGGCAGCGCCGGCCCCGGCTGCCACCGCCCGGTGGCGGAGTCCAGGCGCCACACGGCGTCGGTGGGCGTGTCGAACCCGTCACCGACATAGCCGCCCACCACAAGCAAGTCGTCGTCGTGGGCCACCACCGCGGCGTGGTGCACCGCTCGCGGTAACGGCGGACCCGGCTCCCACGCGTCGAAGGTCGGGGCGTAGACGTCGACGTTGGCGCTGGCCGCGCCGTCGCCGTCCAGCCCGCCGACCGCCCAGACCTTGTCGAGATGGGCGGCCGCGGCCACCTCCGTGCGCGGCGACCCGCTGGGCGTCAGCGTGCTCCAACCCGACTGGGCCATGCCCCCGTCGTCACCGTTGGCCTCGGCGGGCGCTGTGCCGTTGGCCTCGGCGGGCGCTGTTTGCCCGCCGAACGACTCCGCGTCGCCGAGCTCGCCCGGCGTCGCGGCGGTCTGTGGCGACGCGACCGGCGAGTCGCCGTCGGTGGCAGCCGAGCGGGGTGGCTGCGAGTCGCTACAGGCCGCCACGGTCACCGCGAGGGCGATCAACCATGCCATGATGCCCGGTCGACGCATGCCGCCACGCTATCTGCCCGCCGGGCGTTCCCGGCAGGGGCGGTCACTCCTCTAAATACCCCTGCAGGGGCCGACTGCGGGAGGGATGGCGCAGCTTGGCCAGCGTCTTGGACTCGATCTGGCGAATGCGCTCGCGAGTGACGCCAAAAGCGGTCCCGACCTCCTCCAGGGTCCGGGGCCGCCCGTCGCCCATGCCAAAGCGCAACTCGATGACCTGCTGCTCGCGCTCGCTGAGGGTGTGCAGCACGTCGGCGAGCTGCTCGCGCAGCAGCACGAAGCTCGCCGCCTGCACGGGCACGACCGCGTCGGGGTCCTCTACGAGGTCGGCCAGGCTGGACTCGTCCTCCTCGCCCACCGGCGCCTCGAGGCTGACCGTCTCCTGAACCAGGCCCAGGATCTCGCGCACGCGCTCGCCGCTGAGCTCGGTCTCGGCGCCGATCTCCTCGACGGTGGGCTCGCGCCCCAGCTCCTGGGCCAGCCGGCGCTGTATCCAGGCGACGCGGTTCATGGTCTCGACCATGTGCACCGGAATGCGGATGGTGCGGCTTTGGTCGGCGATGGCGCGGGTGATCGCCTGGCGGATCCACCACGTCGCATAGGTGGAGAACTTGTAGCCGCGGGTGTGGTCGAACTTCTCCACGGCACGAAGCAGTCCGAGGTTGCCCTCCTGGACCAGGTCCAAGAACAACAGCCCCCGGCCGACATAGCGCTTGGCGATGGACACCACCAGCCGCAGGTTGGCTTCGACCATGCGGCGCCGGGCGATCTCCCCGCCGCGGCGGGCGCGCCGCAGCGCGCGGGCCCGCTCGGCGTCCAACGCCTCGCCCGAGGTCAGCCTGGCGGCGGCGAACTCGCCGGCGGTCACCCGCTTGGCGAGGTCGACCTCCTGCTCGGCGCTCAGCAGCGGCACCCGGCCGATCTCTGCCAGGTACAGCCGCACCGAATCGCCGCCCTGGCCGGCAAGCGAGTGCTGCCCGCCCGACGGCGACGGTGACCGGCTCGGAGGCACGGGCACCACGTCGATGCCCTCGTCCTGCAACCGCGCGCGCAGCTCAGCGGCGTTGGCGCTGACGTGGCGGCTGACGCCCTCGATGTCAACAGTGGTGACAAAGCCGCGCTCGCGGCCCAGCGTGATCAAGTCGGCGACCTCGGGGGCGTGCTGCGCCCCCGGGTTCGGCGGGTGACTGGGCGGCTCGCGCGGCTGTGGACCGCTCATGTGGGCTGCCGACTCCGTCACGCGCCCTGGCGATCGGCCAGCGCCCGGCGGCGCCGCTCGAGCTCGTACTGGCGTGCCAGGAGCTCGTGGACGCGGGCGGCGTCGACGTCGGTGTTCAACGCGCGCATCTCCTGTTGCAGCGCCTCGATCTCGCGCTCGCAGGACGCCGCTTGCAGCCGGCGGATGAGGTCGACGACGTGGGCGGTGTCGTCGGGCACCGGCGACGGCGACAGGGCCAGGGCTCGCACGCGGGCGCGGTCGTCGTCGGTGGGCAGCGCCGCCAACACCGCCTCCAAGTCGCCGGTGCCGGTGTCGGCGAGCGCCTGCCACAGCCGCCGCGACACCTCGGAGGTGAAGTCGCCGCCGGTGACCTCCTGCCACGCCTCGGGCAGCTGGTGGGGCCGCTGCAGCGCCACCTGCAGCACTTGGCGCTCCAGGCGCAGCTGGGGGTCGGCGGGCTCGCCGCGGGGCCCGCTGAGGCGACGCACCGTGGTCGTGTCGCTGGGCGGGGCCGCGGGGGTGTCGGTGTCGGCGGTGCGCAGCAGGTGCTCCAGTTGGAACTCGGTGGCGGTGCGCACCTCGGCGAAGGCGGCATCGACGGCCTCGCGGCCCGCCGCGGCCAGCTCGGCGGGGTCGGTGCCGACCGGCAGCGGCAGCACCGCGACCTCGCGCACGCCCACCTCGGCGGCCAACGCCCGCGCCCGCTCGGCGGCGCGGTAGCCGGCGTCGTCGGCGTCCAGCGCCAGCACCACGCGCCGGCCGTAGCGCTCCAGCTGGCGGAAGTGGTCGGCGGTCAGCGCCGTGCCGCAGGTGGCCACGGCGTGCTCCAGGCCCACCAGGTGCATGGCGATCACGTCGGTGTAGCCCTCCACGACCAGGGCGGCCTGGCGGCGCTGGATCTCGGCGCGCGCCTGGGCCAGGCCGTACAGCGTGTCGCCCTTCTTGTAGATCTCGCTCTCAGGGGAGTTGATGTACTTGGGCGGGTCGCCGTCACGGCCGGCGGTGGCAAGCGCCATCCCCGGCACCAGGCGCCCGCCGAAGGCGATTGGCGCCCGGCCGCTGCGCTCGTGAATGGGAAAGACGATCCGCCCGCGGAAACGGTCGATGGGCCCGTAGCGCCCCTGGCTGGCCACGCCGGCGTCGACCAGCTCCTGGTCGGCAAAGCCCTGATCGCGCAGCGCGCGCACCAGTCCGTCCCAGCGATCCGGGGCCCAGCCGATCTCGAAGCGGGCCCGGGTCGCCTCGTCGATGCCGCGCGCGGCGAGGTAGTCGCGGGCGGCGTCGGCGTCGGCGTCGGCCAGGCGCTCGCGGAACCAGGCGGCGGCGGCCTGGGTGGCCTCGGTCAGGCGGGTGCGCCGGCCCAACGCCCGGCGCTGGCCGGGGCTGAGCTGCTCGTAGCGCAGCGTCACACCCTCCCGGCGCGCCAGGTGCTCGACGGCCTCGGCGAACGACAGGGCCTCGGCCTGCTGCAGCAGGCCGTAGACGTCGCCGCCGGCCGAGCACCCAAAGCAGTTGCCGGTCAGCAGGTGATCGGCCAGCACGAACGCGTGGGTGTCGGGCACCACCGCGCAGTAGACCTCCTCGACGCGATCCGACGGCGCCACGTCGCACACGACCCAGTCGGGCTGTTCGGTGCGGCCGCCAGCCTGTGGCTGCTCGAAGCGCTGCCGGTGGTGCGAGCGCACGAAGAACTGCCCGGCCAGCGTCGAGCTCATGAACGCCGTGGCCAGCAGCGGCGAGTCCCAAGCGGTCACTCCCCGCCGCTGCTGCTCGAGGCCGTAGGTGGCGATCCCCAGGCGCGTGGCCACGGTGTCCACGAAGTCCATGTCGGCCTCGTTGGCCGAGGCCAGGCTCGCGCGTCCGTCTGTGGCCACCCATCCGGCGGCGGCGAAATAGCCCGCCAGCCACCCGTACAGATACGCCGGCGCCTGCTGCAGCGACGGCCGCTCGGCGAAGAACCGCGGCAGGCGCCCCACCCGCATGCGCCCGCAGCTCTGCGTGCTCGCCTCCGGGAAGTAGGCCAGCAGCTCGCGGGGGTTGGGCCCAGAGACCTCGACCGTGCAGCCGTCGGGGGTGGGCACGCCGTTGCCGTAGGTAAACCCGTGGGCAACGGCGAACGCCACGGGCCGCGTATCGCCCAGGCGTCCGGTGGGCAAACACCACGCGAGCCGATCGCCGGGGTTGAGCTCGGCGGTGGTCTGCACGCGGGTGCTGGACCGCTGCGGGCCGGACTGGACGAACCACCGGTGGCCGTGGGTGGCATACAGGGTCTTGTGCCGCTCGTTGCGCTGCAGGCGCACCGCCCACAGCGGCTGCACCCCGAAACTGTGCACCGCGGCTTCGACCCACCTGCCCCGGGTGGTCAGCAGCCACTGGGTGGTGCCGGCGAGCTTGGCGATGGGGAAGGTCCCCTCCCAGGTCAGCACGCCCGTCTCGCCGGCCAGACAGTGCCACATGCCCTTGGCGGAGTCGACGTGGAACGACGGCGTCTTCTCGTCGTGGAAGGGGCACAGGCCCTTGAGCGTGGCCCCCGAGCGGCGCAGGGTCGTGTAGTCGCCGGCCACCGACGCCAGGTCGGCCCGCTCGCGCAGCGCACGGACGTCCTCGGGATGGATGCGACCGGCCACGACCCTCCGATCCGCCTACCACGCGTGGACCAGCGACGCGCCTGCGGGTGCAGTGCACAGGGAGTGTACGCCCGCCGGGGCCGTCCCTGGTGCGCCGCGGGGACGTGGCCCGGCGGCCACTGCCGGCGGCCAGCGCCACCACGGATCGACCGGTCGCACCGTAGCATCGCAGGGGCCGACCATTGCCGAGTCCTCGACCGCCGATGCCGTGCGCCAAGGGGCCGCCATGAGCCAGGTCAAGCCCTCGGAGCTGTACACCGCGGCGCGTTTGGCCGACGCCCTGGTCTACGCGGTGGGGGTGGCCGGCGTCGTCGGCGGGGGGCTTTTGTTCCAGCAGGATCGCCTCGGCCTGGCCCTGGTGGCCTGGGCACTGACCTTCTGCGTCGGCGCGGGGCTGCGGCTGGTGGCGTGGGCCACGAAAGGAGTCGCCCAGATGCTGCAGCGCAGCGACACCATCATCGAGGAGCTCGCCCGCCTGTCCGACGAGCAGCGCCGGGCGACGCCGTCAAGCCAGCCGGGCGCCCAGGGGCCGTCGCAGCGCTCTGCCTCGCCTGGCGAGCGCCCACGGGATCCGTATCAGCGCTGGGGCGGCTGGCACTAAAGCCACATCGCCGACGCGCCGGCAGGACTCAAGGCAGTGGCGATGGGCGCGAGGCCGGGGGAACGGCGCCGGGCGGGTCGGTGACCCGCGCCGCACCCCGTAGAACCAGGCGCCGAGAATCGCGGGCTCAGAATCCGACCCGCCCGTGCCGTGCTCGCGTGGACGACGTCGGGGCCGGCCCCGGGTGGCGCCGGCCGCTTGGTCACAAGTCTACCGCCCCAGGCCGGCATGGGGAAGAGCAGATGCGGCCAATCGCCACAGCCGGGGGGACCGCCCGGTCCGGCTGGTCGGGTCACGACGCCGCCCAGCCCGGCCCCGGCGGGCGCTACAGCCGCAGGCGCTGGGTGAGATAGGCCACGAGCTCGTCGGTGCGCACCCGGTCTTGGGTCATCGTGTCGCGGTCGCGCAAGTGGGGGCGCAGCAGGTCGGCCACGGCCCTGGCGGTGGGCACCAGCCGCTCGTTGCGCGACAGCGGCAGCACCGCGACCTTGACCGGCGCCAGGCGGTGGTCCAGGGCCAACAGCGTGCGCGTCTCGGTGCCCCCACTGGCGGTGGGGGCCTGCTCCACGCGGTAAGCGTCGACCACAAACGCCAGCGCCGCGCGGTCCACCCCGGCGGCGGGCTCGACCACGTAGGGCACGTAGCGCTCGTCGCGGGTCTGGTCGTAGTAGGACAGGTCCTTGCCGCTGGTGGCCGTGTGGGCGCGCAGGTCGTAGTCGGTGCGGTTGGCGATGCCCTCCAGCTCGCTCCACGCGAACGGGAAGCGGTACTCCACGTCGACGGTGGCCTTGGCGTAGTGCGACAGCTCGTCGGGCGCGTGGGGGCGGATGCGCAGGTTGGCCGGGCGCAGGCCGTAGTCCAGGTACCACTGCCAGCGCTGGGCGATCCAGTAGTCGTGCCACGCCTCGTCGGTGCCCGGGCGCACGAAGTACTCCATCTCCATTTGCTCGAACTCGCGCACCCGGAAGATGAAGTTGCGCGGGGTGATCTCGTTGCGAAAGCTCTTGCCGACCTGGGCGATGCCGAAGGGCACCTTCTGGCGGCTGGTCAGCTGCACGTGCGCGAAGTCGACGAACATCGCCTGGGCGGTCTCGGGGCGCAGCCACACCTGCGAGCCCGACTCGCGGGTGGGCCCGATGTGGGTCTCGAACATGAGGTTGAACTGCTTGGGCTCGCCGAAGTCGCACAGCGAATAGTCGCTGCGGGGGCACTCGTAGGTGGCGGCGTCGCCCTGCACGGCGTGGTCGGCGCGAAAGCGCGCGTTGCACGTGCGGCACTCCACCAGCGGGTCGGTGAAGCCCTCCAGGTGGCCGCTGGCCTCCCACACCTTGGGGTGCATCAGGATGGCGGCGTCCAGCTGGACGACGTCGTCGCGCAGCTGCAGCATCGCGCGTTTCCAGGCGGCCTTGACGTTGTCCTTTAGGGCCGCGCCCAGCGGGCCGAAGTCCCACGCGCCGCGCAGCCCGCCGTAGACCTCCGACGACTGGAAGATGATCCCGCGGCGCTTGCACAGCTCGACGATCGCCTCCATGGTCACCGCGTGCTCGCCAGGGGCGTCGTCGGCGTCGGCGGCCACGGTGTAGGGGGCGACGTCGGCGGCCACCGGCGGCGGCTGGTCGCCAGCCTCGGCGGGGGCGAGGTCGTGGGTGGTCATCGCGGCGGCCCCTTTCGCGGTCGGCGTGGTGGCGCTGCGTTGGGCGCGCGCGGCTTGTGCGAGGCGCAGCTGGTGGGATGGCAACGGGCCGCCTGCGCCTGGCACGCACGCGGGGGTCGGCTCGCTGGCCAGGCTAGCGAGGCGCGAATGGCCGGATCGTGCGCAAGCGCTTAGCCGCGCTTGACCGCGCCGTCGGACAGCGCGGCGGCGGCCTCACCCAGGCGCAGGCCCACCACGTCCAGGCGGCGCAGCAGCTCGCGGCGCTTGAGCAGCTCGGGGGTGACCGTGTCGGCGGCCAGCAGGTCGGCCAGGGCCTCCTGGTAGCGCTGACGCACGCGGGCGCTGTCCTTGGAGGCGCCCAGGGCGTGGGCCACCACCGAGTCGCGCGGCTCGCGGATGCCACCCACGGCCCGGTCGATCCGGGACAGGCACTCCTCGACGGCGTCGAGCAGCATCGCGCAGTGCTCGTCGGCGACGGTAAACAGTCCCGCCTCGCGCACGAAGTCGTAGAGGTTGTCCAGCACGTCGTCGATCGAGCGCGACACCCGAAACAGGTCCTCGCGGTCAAACGAGGTCATCAGCGCCGTCGACAGCGTCTGGACCAGTTGGGCCCGCTCGTCGTCGCCGGCGCGCTCCATGGCCCGCATGTGCTGCTCAAGCTCGCTGTGGTCGCTGTCGCCCACCGCCGCCTGCTTGGCGATCTGGGCGCCCTGGCGCACCGCGGCGATCTGACCGCGCAGCCGGGCCACGAGCGCATCGTCCACCGAGCCCACCAGCTCGCGTACGAAGCGGCGCAGGCCGCCGGCGGACCCGCCCAACAGGCGCCGGCGACGCCGCGCCGCAGCCGCCTGCGCCGGAGCCCCCTGCCCGGTCGCGGCGCCACCCAGGGCGTCAGTGGTGGCAACGCGGGCGCGGGTCAGCCGGCGGCGGCGATCGCGGCCGCCGCGGCCGCGCCGGCGCCGGCCGCCAACGGCAGCGTCGCCATCCACGCGATCGCGATCCGGCTGGTCACCTGCCATCGCACCCGTCCTTGTCCCTCGCTGGCGCCGGTGCCGACGAGACCGCCGGCGACCGTTTGGGTCATGCTCACCGGCGCGCCGAGCGCGGCGGTCCCCAGCACCGCCGTGGCCGCGGCGGCCTCGCCGACGACGGCGTTGGGCCGGCGCAACGGAATGATCATGCCAACGGTGCGCGCATAGCGTCGCAGGCCCAACACCGCTCCGGCGAAAAAGGCCAGCGCCGAGCCGGCCAGCAGCGGCCACGCCGGCGGCACCGCCCCACCGGATCTCGCCTGGCCGTCGGCCAGCCCGAGAGCGAGAGCGCCCACCGCCAGCATCTTCTGGCCGTCGTTGGCGCCGTAAGCCAGCGCCTGCACAGCAAACGTCACCCGATGGGCGCGGGCCAGAAACCGCGCGGCGCCACCCGGGGCGACGAGATGGCGGGCCAGGCGCGACAGGGCGAAGGCCCCCAGGCCGCCGACCACCGGCGCGACCGCGGCGGCGACCACCACCGCGCCCATGAGCCCCCATGCCACCCCCACCCCGTGGGCCGCCCCGGCGCCCACCAGCCCGCCGACCAGCGCCACGGTCAAGCTGGTGGGCAGCCCGGCGCGGCTGAGCCCGACAGGCACGGTCACCGCGGCGATCACCGCCGCCAGGACCACCACGCGCTCGGCGCCGCCCACGTCGACCAAGCGCACCGCCAGCGTCGTGGCGACCTGCGTGCCCACCAGCGCGGGCGCCACGGCCACCATCGCCGCCAGCGCCACCAGCGCGACCCACACCCGCAGCCCGGCGGCGCGTAGGCTCAGCGCCAGCAGGGTGCCGCCGTCGTTGGCGCCGTTGACCACGGCGAAGGCCACGGCCACGGCCACCAGCAGCGGATCCGCGTCGGCGAGCACCGCGCGCGAGCCTAAAGCGGGCCGGGGCGGCTGTCCCGGGTCGCCGGTCGCGGCATGCTGGCGCGCCATGCCCTCCGTCGTCGCCGGGTTCATCGTGTTTGCCACCACGGCGGCGGTGCTGGTGCTGGAGATTTTGGCCGGGCGCATGCTCGCGCCCTACGTGGGCGACACGCTGGAGACCTACACCGGCATCATCGGCGTGGTGCTGGCCGGCATCGCGCTGGGCTCGTGGTACGGGGGCAAGCTCGCCGACCGGCTCAACCCCCGGGCGATGCTGGGGCCCACCGTGGTGCTGGGCGGGGCGCTGACGTTGCTGGTGCTGCCGCTGGTCACCCTCGTTGGCCAGGGGCTGGGCGGCGGCGGGCCCGTGGCGATCGTGCTGCTGTCAACGGTGGGGTTTTTTGCGCCGGCCGCGGTGCTGTCTGCGGTCACGCCCACGGTCATCAAGGTCCAGCTGGGCGATCTGGGCCACACGGGCCGGGTGGTGGGGCGCCTGAGCGCCCTGTCGACTGTCGGGGCCATCTTCGGCACGTTTCTGACCGGCTTTGTCCTGGTGGCCCACTTCGGCTCCCGGACGATCGTGCTGGGCTTGGGGGCGGTCACCGTCGCCGCCGGCGTCGCGCTGTGGTGGTGGGTGCGCCCCCGCCGATCGAACATGCGGGCGTCGGCGGCGACCACGGCGGTGCTGGTCGTGCTGGCCGGGGGGTTGACCGCCGCTACCCCCGTGCCGTGCGACTACGAGAGCACGTACTACTGCATCGAGGTAAAGAACGATTCCGACAACCCCTCAGGGCGCATCCTGTGGCTGGACCGGTTGCGCCACAGCTATGTGGACCTGGCCGATCCCACCCACCTCGAGTTCGGCTACATGAAGCTGTTCGGCGACGTCCTCGCCGCGACGGCGCCGCCGGGGGCGCCGCTGGACGTGCTGCACATCGGCGGTGGGGCCTTGACGCTGCCGCGCTACGTCGAGGCCACCCGGCCGGGCTCGCACAGCACCGTCATCGAGCTCGACGCCAAGCTGGTCGAGGTCGCCGAGCAGGAGTTCGGGTTCCAGCCCCGGTCGTCGATCGACATCATCACCGACGACGCCCGCAGGGCCTTGCCGCAGCGCGTCGACGACGGCTACGACGTGGCGGTGGGCGACGCGTTCGGCGGCCTGGCGGTGCCCTGGCACCTGACCACCGTCGAGGCCGTCGCCCAGGTCCAGCGCTCGCTGACCAGCCACGGCGTGTACATGGTCAACGTCATCGACGGCCCGCCGATGGCGTTTCCCCGCGCTGAAGCGGCCACGCTCAGCCGGGTTTTCGATCACGTCGCGGTGCTGGGCCGCCCGGGGCCGATCAACGCCGCGCAACGCGGCAACCTCGTGCTGCTGGCCTCCGACGCGCCGCTGCCGGTGGAGGGCGTGCGCCGGCGGATCGCCGCCCGCAACGGCAACCAGGCCGTCATCACCGGGGACGCGGTGCAGGCGTTCATCGGCAACGCCGAGGTCCTGACCGACAATCACGCCCCGGTCGATCAGCTGATCACCGCCTACGCGCGCTGAGACCCCACCGCGGCCGGGGCGGGGCCCACCGCTTGCAGCCGGCGGACTTTTTGCCGGATCTCGGCGCAGCTGTGGCGCAGCTCGCCGGCCCGCTGGCGGGTCTCGCTGGCCCAGTCGCGCACCATCCGGTTCTCGTCCAGCACGGGGTGGCCCTTGTTGCACACCGCCTCGGGCTGCGCCGACTCAGCGACCGCGGCGCCAAGCACCTCGTCACAGCTTAGCTCGCGGGCGCCCAGGCGGGCGGCCGCGTCGTGCAGCTTCAGGTTGTGGGTGCGGCAGTAGGCGCGCAGCGCCTGAAAGGCCCCGTCGAGGTCGAGATTGCCATGCTCGGCCAACAGGCCCTTGGCTTGCTCGATCGCCACACGGCTGTGCAACGCCGTCTGCAGGTGCTCGACCTCGCGCCGGGCGTCTTCCACCTGGCGGTGGTGCAGCACGGCGATGGTCGCCATCTGGGCCAGCGCCGACACGGCGCGCAGCGTCTCGGCGCCCAAAACCCCGACCTCACGGCGCACCAGCGTCAGCGCCCCGACCGTCTGCGCGTGCCATTGCAGGGGCAATGCCGCCACCGAGCCCGCGCCGCAGTGCTTGAGCACCGGCGCGACCCGCGGCCACCGCCCCGGCGTTGTCAGGTTCGCCACGATCACGCGCTGGCTCGTCTGATAGGCCTGCACGCTGGGACCTTCCTCGCAGGCGATCTCGGCGCGCTGCAGCCGCCGTTGGGCGTGGTTGCTGGCCGTGGCGACGTGCAGCGAGCCATCGGGGGATGCCAGCAAAACGCCGCCCTCGGCGTCGACCACGCCACACGCCCGCTGGCGCAGCACGGCCAGGTACTCGGTCAACCCGCCACCAGCAGCGGGCATGGCGTCGGCGAGCTCCAACAGCACCGCCGACAGATCCCGATCGAGGTCGCCTGGCTCCATGACCCCACCCGGTCGTCGGTTGCCCCGGCGCGTGTTCGCCGTGGAGACGTGCCCCTCCGTCGGTGCGTACCACTACCCAGAGGCGGCAAACACCAACAGAGGGTAATGGCCACTTTGGGACACACCAAGGGAGCGGGTCAATAGCGCCACCGGCGTGTGGCCGTTGCAATGCCCCCTGGCGCGGCGCCGTCGGCCTCGGCGGGCCGGCCACCAGGCGGCGCGTCACTCGTGGGGCACCAGGCGACCGCGGTCGTCGAGGGCCACCGGCCCCAGCTCCTCGCCGATCAGCGTGCGCTCCCACCACTGCCCGCTCTGGCGGCGCTCGGCGGGGGTGGTGAAACGGTAGCGATAGCGCCGGATGCGCACGTAGGCCGGCGCCCGGCCGTCGAAGGGGTCGTGGCCCAGCAACTCGCGCGCTGCCTGATCGCCCTCCAGCAGCTTGCCGACCAGCTCCACCAGCCACGGATGGGTCCGCAGCGATCCCAGCGCGGCGAACCACATGAGCCAGTCGAGCCGCAGGTGATAGGGGGCGACCTGGGGCGGGCGCCGGCGCGGGTCACCGGGCTTGGCCTTGAGCTCGTAGGGCTGCCAGCCCTCCTCGACGCCCGGCTCGGCGGCCTCGCTGCCCTCGATGACCAGCTCGTCGCGGGTGCGCGTCACGCGGCCGAAGGCGCCGTAGGTGTTGACCAAATGCAGCGGGTCGAACGAGGCGTTCATGGCCTGGCGCGGCGAGATCATGTTGCGCACCACCGGCCAGCTCAGCACCGCCACGAGCAGCGTCAGCGCGATCGTCACGCCCTGGAACCACAGCGGCGGCGCGCTCAGCCCGGCCGGGGCGCTCAGCCCCAGCCCCGCCTCGATCAGCGGGTCGGAGACGGCCGCCACGGCCAGGAGCATCGTGAGCCAGTTGAGCCACGCGAAGTTGCCGGTGCCCACCAGCCACAGCTGGCTGGCGATGATGACCGCCCCGCCGACCGATGACAGCGGCTGGGGCAGGGCCACCAGCACCGGCGCGCCCACCTGAGCCACGTGGTTGCCGGCCACCTCCACGCGATGCCACCAACGCGGCAGATGGTGAGCACGCCAGCTGGTTGGCCCCGGCAGCGGCTGGGTCTCGTGGTGATACTCCAGGCAGGTCAGGTCACGCCAGCATGGGTCGCCGCGCAGCTTGATCAGCCCCGCGCCGAGCTCGACGCGGATGACCAGCCAGGACACCAACACGATGAACAACAGCGTCGGGCTCATCCACTCCGGCCCGGAAAAGATCATCAAAAAGCCGGCCTCGCACAGCAGCGACTCCCAGCCGAAGGCGTAGAACAGCTGGCCCACGTTGACGATCGACACGTACAGCGCCCACAGGGCCGCCCACACCAGCATCGACACCCAGATCGGCCCCTGCTGGGACAGCCCGGTCAGCGCCACCAGCGACAGCGCCACTCCCAGCCAGCCGACCACGCCCAGCAGCCGGTCGGAGTAGCGCCATTGGAACAGGCTGGGCGCACGGCGAAACGGGACCCGCTCCACAAACCGCGGCACGGGCATCAGCCCGTGCTCGCCCAGCAGTGGGCGGAACTGGTTGAGCGTGACCAAGAACGCGATCAGATAGATCGCCGCCAGCCCTCGTTGCAGCACCAGGCGGGCCAGCCAGTAGTCGTCGGCGACGAGCCACTCCATCGGCGGTCACCGGGGGGCGGGATCGGGTGTGGCGTTAGGCCTTGGCTACCTTGCCGAAACGGCGGTGGCGCTGCTGGTAGGTGGCCACGCAGCGCGCCAGCTCGTGGCGGTCGAAGTCGGGCCACAGCACGTCGGTGAACACCAGCTCTGCGTAGGCAGCCTCCCACAGCAAAAAGTTCGACAATCGCTGCTCACCCGAGGTGCGCACCAGCAGATCGGTGTCGGGCGCGCCAGGAGCGTACAGTCGGGTGGCCAGCGCGGCCTCGTAGAACGACGACAGCAGGACGTCGTGGGGGTAGGCGTCCAGCACGTCCAGCACCGAGCGAGTGAACGGACGCCAGTGGTCCTTCTGCTCCTCGAGGGCCGCCCCGTCGAGTTTCGTGTCGAACGCGAGGTCGGAGCCCCCGGGGTTCTTGAGTTCGACGTTGACGCCGACGTCGGTCGGGACGGCGTCCAGGGCCTCGGTCAGGAGCGGGACGGTCTCCCCGCTGTCGAGGACCTCCGCCGCGGTCACCACCTCGGTCGGCCGCTCCCAGACGAGGCCCTCGGCGTCCGTCGGTCCCCCGTCCTCGCGACCGGAGAGCCGCGAGTCGTGGAAGACGACGAGGTCGCCGTCGCCCGTCGGCACGACGTCTATCTCGACCGCGTCGGCCGGGCGGTGGTCCCGGTCGTCGGTGCCGCCGCGCGCAGCGCCGCGCACCGCCGCGACCGTGTTCTCGGGGTAGACGCCCGCGAACCCCCGGTGGGCGATGACGCGGGGGTCGTCGCCGCGCCTGCGGTCGGATGCCGCTCCGGTCTGCAGGTCGGCGACGCGGTTCAGCCCGACCACTCCGCCGGCGACGGTCGCGCCCACGCCAACGACGGCCGCCCGGCGGGTGACGGCGGACGGCTCCGGCGAGGGGACCGGTCGACGGCTCGACGGGACCGCGGTGGGTTCGCACATCGGTGCCGGTTCCGACCCGGCGGGGAGGTGAGTCGGTTTATAATAGTGCTACGTGCCGCTACGGTGTGGTACGGACGCCGCGGGGGAGTGCGAGCCGGCCTCAGGACCCGTCGGCGAGTTCGTCGAACAGGGCCTCGACCCGCCGTTCTATCTCGTCCCGTATCGCGGCGACCTCGGTCGGCGGCCGCCCGTCCGGGTCGTCCAGGCCCCAGTCCCGTGTCTCGCCGCCCCAGCCGGCCGGGCAGACGTCGTCGGCCGAGCAGCCCATCGTGACGACCAGGTCGCTCCGCCGGAGCTCCTCGACGGTCACGTCCCTGGGGGTGCGGTCGGAGAGGTCGATGCCGACGTCCGCCATCGCCTCGACCACCTCCGGATGGACGTGGTCGGCCGGGCGCGTCCCGCCGGTCACCAGTGAGACGTCGTCATGGAGCCCCCTGGCCTCGCGCTCCCGCTCCGCGAAGGCGTAGGCCATCTGCGACCGGCCGGCGTTCTGCACGCAGACGAACGCCACCGTGGTGTGTTCTCCGTCGGTCATGGTCGATCAGTCGTCGTCGCTCCCCGCCCTCGCGGTCGGAGCGTCTCGCTCGTCGGCGCCCGGGTCGCCCCACTCGAACCGCCGACGGAAGTACAGCGCGACGTACACGAGCCCGAGCAACACCGGCACCTCGATGAGCGGGCCGACGACCGTCGCGAAGGCGACGCTGGAGCCGACGCCGAAGACCGCGACGGCGACGGCGATGGCGAGTTCGAAGTTGTTCGAGGCGGCGGTGAAGCCGATGGCGGTCGTCGTCGAGTAGTCGGCGCCGATGCCCCGGCCCATCCCGAAGCTGACGAGGAACATGACGACGAAGTAGATCGTCAGCGGGACCGCGATGAGCAGGACGTCGGCGGGGTCGGCGACGATGCGCTCGCCCTGCATCGCGAACATCACGACCACGGTGAACAGCAGCGCGACGAGGGTCAGCGGTTCGACCGCCGGGACGAACGACTCGTCGTACCACTCGCGGCCCTTCGTCCGCGTCCCCCCGAACCGCGAGAGGACGCCGGCCGCGAAGGGGATGCCGAGGAAGACGGCGATGGCCTTGAAGACCTGTAGCGGCGTGACGTCGAACGTCGAGACGCCGGCGACGAGCGCCTCCAGCCCCAGCAGCTCCGGGAGGACGAGCGCGAAGAACCAGACGTAGACGCCGTAGGTGAGGATCTGGAAGACGCTGTTGAACGCGACGAGGCCGGCGGCGTACTCCGGCGACCCGTCGGCGAGTTCGTTCCAGACCAGCACCATCGCGATGCAGCGGGCCATCCCGATGAACACGAGCCCCAGGAAGTACTCCGGCCGCGCGGGGAGGCCCGGGACGACGCCGCCGAAGAAGACGAACGCCAGCGCGACCATCACCGTCGGGCCGATGAGCCAGTTCTGGACGAGGCTCAGCCCGAGGACCTGGACGTTCCGGAACACCGTCGGCAGCCGCCCGTAGTCGACCTTCGCCAGCGGCGGGTACATCATCAACACGAGACCGATCTCGACGAGGTGGAACTCGTCGATCGGACCGGTCACCGAGGGCGCGACGTACCCCAGGCCGACGCCGACCGCCATCGCCCCGAAGATCCAGACGGTGAGGTACTTGTCGAGGAAGTCCATCGACCGAGGGTCCCCGCAGTCCGGGCAGCCGCAGTCGGGGCCGTGCTCGTGGGCGACCTCACTCATCGACGGTCACGCTCCCGTCGAGGACCGTCACGAGCGCGACGGCGCGGTTGGTCGCCCGGTACTTCTTCCAGCGGCCGTCCTTGCGGCCCTCGACGAGGCCGGCATCGACGAGCGCCGAGAGCGCGTGACTGAGGCCGCTGTCGGTCACGTCGACGACGGCGCCGAGTTCGCAGACGCAGAGTTCCTCGCCGGCGGCGACGAGCACGCGGACGAGCGTGTACCGCGTCTCGTTGGCCAGCGCCGAGTCGAGTTCGGTCTCCACCGTCGCGGTCCCCAGCGCGTCCGCGAGGTCGTTCAACTCCCCGAGCCGTTCGTCGACGTCCGCCTCCCGACAGGACCCGAGTTCGTCCTCGAGGTACCGCCGGACCCGTTCCTGTGTCTCGGCCATCGACAGATAGTTGAACGAAGTCTCAATTAATGGTTTCGATAGGTCTGGCCAATGGGGGGAGATAGCGCTCCTATATCGTGGAATGGCGGAGCAGGGGGTAAACAGTGCTCTGGCTGGAAGCTATAATTGTTGATCGGAATCTCAATCGTGGGGGCAATCGGCTGGGCCACGTGGCTCCGACAGCGATGGCGGTCACCTGCAGAACCACGCGCCGGTGTAGACCTCGTCGAGGTCGACGTCGGGTTCGTGCCGTATCTCTGCGTCCGGCCGGGGCGGGTCGTCGGGCCGCTCGCGCTCCGCGCGGTCCATCAGCCTCGCCTGGGCGTCGCGGACCGGGTCCTCCGGCCCGGGTCGGCACTGGTCGTAGCTCCCGTCCGGCCGCATCACCCAGCGTCGGCGGTTGTCCTCGAGCAGGAACGCCAGGACATCGTCGAGTTCGGCCTGGAGGTCGGGGTCCTCGACCGGGGCCACGGCCTCCACCCGGCGGTCGAGGTTCCGGGTCATCCAGTCGGCGGAGCCGACGTAGTAGGTCGCGTCGTCCGAGCCGAACCGGTAGATGCGCGAGTGCTCGAGGAACCGGCCGACGACGCTGTGGACCCGGACTGTGTCGCTGACACCCTCGATCCCCGGCCGGAGCCGACAGATGCCCCGGACCACGAGGTCTATCTCGACGCCCGCGGCGCCGGCCTCGTAGAGGCACTCGACGACGCCGGGGTCCTCGAGGGCGTTCATCTTCGCGACGATGCGGCCCCCGTCGCCCCGCTCCGCCCGGGCCCGCTCGCGGTCGATCAGTTCGTAGATGCGCTCGCGGAGGGTCTCGGGGGCGACGAGCAGCTTCCGGTAGGAGCCGTGGCGGGCGTGGCCGGTGAAGGAGTTGAACAGGCGGACGACGTCCTGGCCGACGTCCGGGTCGGCGGTGAACAGTCCCAGGTCGACGTACCCCTTCGCCGTCTCCGAGTGGTAGTTCCCGCTGGCGACGTGGGAGTAGGTGCGGACGCCGTCGGCCTCCTCCCGGACCGCGAGGGCGACCTTGCTGTGGGTCTTCAGGTCGATGGTGCCGTAGGCCACGTGGATGCCCTCCTCCTCGAGGCGCTTGACCCACCGCAGGTTGTTCTCCTCGTCGAAGCGGGCCTTCAACTCGACCATCACCGCGACCTGCTTGCCGTTCTTCGCGGCGTCGATGAGGCTGCTGACGACCTTCGAGTCCGGGGCCGTCCGGTAGATGGCGGCCTTGATGGCGAGGGTATCGGGGTCGTGCGCCGCGGCGTCGAGGAACGTCTGGACCGTGTCCGCGAAGGAGTGGTAGGGGTGGTGGACGAGCGTGTCGCGCTCGCGGAGCCGCGCGAACAGGTCTTCGGGGTGGTCCGGGTCGACCGCGAAGTGGCCTCCGTCGACGTCGTCGAACCGGAACTCCGCGGGGGACGGATCCACGGCTGGCTCGCCCGGGG
>PXPH01000036.1 GCA_003021615.1 Actinobacteria bacterium QS_8_72_14 | reverse complement strand
TGCATGTCGCGATACACCTGGACGCGCTGCTGGGTGTCGACGGTCCGCAGCCCCTCGTCGAGGAGCTGGTCGACCTGCTCGTTCTCGTAGGCCGCCGCGTTGGAGAAGGGCGTGTCGCCGATCTGGCGCGAGTCGACCTGGCGACGCACGCCGATCTCGGGGTCGGGGCCCTGGCAGAAGGAGATGATGTTGGTGTCGAAGTCGCGTTGAGTGAACACGCGCTCGATGAATGACGGCGGCTCCAGGGGCTCAAACGACACGTCGATGCCGACCTCGGCCAGCTGCGAGCGCATCAGCTCGCCGTACTGGCTAAAGAACGGGAACGCCAAAAAGTTCATTTCGAAGGGGGTGCCGTCCTCGACGCCGTCGACGCCCTGGGCCACACGCACATCCGAGCCGTCCTGGCGGACCCAGCCGGCCTCGGTCAGAAGCTGGTCGGCCCGCTGCTGGTCGAACCCGGGCAGGTCCATGTCGCCGGGGTGGGCCCACTCCATGCCGCGGTGCAGCGGCGCGTTGGGCACGAAGCCGTTGCCGAACAGGACCTGGTCGACGAAGGCTTGGCGGTCGATGGCCCAGGCGATGCCGCGACGCACGTCAACGTCCTGGAACATGGGCCGGTCGAGGTTAAAGCCCATGGTCATGGGGCAGTTGACCGCGCCGGCGCCGCGAAACGTCTCCTGGACCTGGAACTGATCGCTCTCCTGGAGGCGTTGGACCTCGGCGTTGGGCACCCGCGACAGGTAGTCGACTTCGCCGGACTCCAGCGCCGCGACCTGGCTTGACTCCTCGGGAATGACGCGCATCACGATCTCGTCGAGATACGGCAGGTCTTGTTTGAAGTAGTCGTCGTTGCGCTGCAAGACGAGCTCGGAGCCCTCGTCGTAGGACGCGATCTCAAACGGCCCCGTGCCCACCGGCTCGGTGGTGCTGGCGGGGTGCTCCTCGATGCTCTCGGCGTCAGCGAACACGTGCTTGGGCACGATGGCGGCCTCGCCGACGTCCAGCTGCTGCAGCAGGGGGGCGTAGGGCTCCTCGAAGTGGAACTCGACGGTGTGATCGTCGACGACCTCGACGCGCTCCAGCTGGCTGCCCACCGACGCGGCCGTGCGCGAGTGCAGCTCGGTCAGCACTTCCTCGAAGGAGAACTTCACGTCCTCGGCGGTGAAGGGCTCACCGTCGTGCCACGTGACGTCCTCGCGGAGGTTGAAGCGATACAGCGCCCCCTCCTCCTCGATCTCCCAGTCCGTGGCGAGCTCGGGGACCGGCTCGAGGTTCTCGTCGAGGCCCACCAGGCCGTTGAACATGATCTCGGTGGCAAAGTGCACCGCCCCGGATGTGGTCGCGGCCGGGTTGAGCAGGCCGGGGTCGCTGGAGAGGGCCACGGTCAGCGAGCCGCCCCGTGCTGGCTCACTGCCGTCGCCGTCGCCGTCATCGCCGCTGTCGCCGTCATCGCCGCTGTCGCCGCCATCGCCGCTGTCGCCGCCATCGCCGCTGTCGCCGCCGTCGGCTGGCTCGTCTTGGCTGACGTCGGTGCCCTCGCCGCCGTCGTCCTCGGTGCAGGCGCCCAGCGCCAGGACGGTGACCAGCAGCGCGGCCACCAGCGCCAGCGTCCGGGCGGCAAGGCTTGGGGGCTGTGCGTTCATAGGCCTCTCGATCCCAGGGCCACCATGGGTGGTGTTGGCAGTGACACGCTCGCTACGAGCGACGCAGTAAAGCATCCGGTGAGCCCGACTCACAAGGGTCGCGCGTTTTCCCGGGCAGGCCCACCGACGCGAGGTTGCGTCGCGGGTGGCCGCCTTGAGATACTGGAGTTGTGATGCAGCGCCTTCCTGTCACGCCCACTGGTGCCGCCACCGCCGCGGGCGCGGTGCGGGCTGACGGGCGCGCCATTCTCATTATTTCTGTGCTCCCGTAGCCCGGCGGGTCGGTGCCGGCTGCGGGAGCGGCCGGCACGGCACCGTGACTCGCCGCCGCTGCGCAGCCACCACCGGCCCGTCGGGGGCATTTCGACCCCGACCGCAAAGGCGACCGACATGAGCCCGGTGGAGTTGTACGACACGACGCTGCGTGACGGCACCCAACGCGAGGGCATCTCGCTGACGGTGGGTGACAAGCTGCGGATCGCGGGTCTCATCGACGCCCTCGGTGTGGACTACCTGGAGGGGGGCTGGCCGGGGGCCAACCCCACCGACACCGAGTTCTTCGCCGCCGCGGCCACCGGCGATCTGGCCCTGCAGCGGGCCACGCTGACCGCCTTCGGCATGACCCGGCGTCCGCACGCTGATGCCGCCGCCGACGGCCAGCTGACCGCGCTGCTCGAGGCCGCCACCGGCGCCGTGTGCCTGGTGGGCAAGGCGCATCTACGCCACGTGACCGACGCGGTGGGCACCAGTGGCGAGGAGAACCTGGCCATGATCGCCGACTCGATCCGCCTGTTGCGCAGCGAGGGCCGCCGCGTGCTGTTCGACGCCGAGCACTTCTTTGACGGCTACCGCCACGACCCGGTCTACGCCCGCGCCGTGCTGGAGGCCGTCGCCGAGGCCGGCGCCGAGTGCGTGGTGCTGTGCGACACCAACGGCGGCCTGATGCCCGACGAGGCCAGCGCGATCGTGACCGACGCTGGCGCGACGGTCGCCGAGCGGGCCCGCCTGGGCATCCACGCCCACAACGACACCGGCTGTGCGGTGGGCAACTCGCTGCTGGCGCTGGACGCCGGCGCCACCCATGCCCAAGGCACGATGAACGGCGTGGGGGAGCGGTGCGGCAACGCCGACCTGGGCACCATCATCGCCGATCTGCAGCTCAAGCGGGGGCTGGCGCTGGTCGACGACGCCGACCTGGCTCGGCTGACGCCGGTGGCCCACGAGGTCGCCGAAGTGATGAACCTCGCTCCCGACCCGCACGCGCCCTATGTGGGCCACGCCGCGTTCGCCCACAAGGCGGGGCTGCACGCGTCGGCGCTGGCCAAAGACCCCGACTTGTACCAGCACGTGGACCCCGAGCGGGTGGGCGGCAGCCGCCGGCTGTTGGTTAGCGAGCTCGCGGGGCGCTCCAACATCGTGCTCAAGGGCGCCGAGCTCGGCTTGGACCTCGAGGCCGACCCCGACGCCGTCGCGCGCATCCTCGCGCGCGTCAAAAAGCTGGAGCACCGCGGCTACACCTTCGAGGCCGCCGACGCCAGCTTCGAGCTATTGGTGCGCGCAGAGACCGGCACCCTGGAGGAGCGCTTCGTCACCGAGAGCTTGCGCGTGATCGTCGATCGCGGCAGCGACAGCGCCGACGGCAGCGCCGTCAACGGCACCGACGAGCAGGCCAGCGCCGAGGCGACCATCCGCGTGCGCGTCGGCCAGCAGCGGCGCATCGGCGTGGGCGAGGGCAACGGGCCGGTGGATGCCCTCAACCAGGCGTTTCGGACCGCCGTCGCGGACCTGCTGCCGGCGCTGGACGACGTCCACCTCGTCGACTACAAGGTGCGCATCCTCGACGACGGCCAGGGCACCGGCGCGACGACCCGGGTGCTGATCACCTCCAGCGACGGCGAGCGCGAATGGGAGACGGTGGGGGTCAGCGCCAACATCATCGAGGCCAGTTGGCAGGCCATGGCCGACGCCTACTGCTACGGCCTGCTGCACAGCGCCGTGCCCGACGCGGTGGCCTAACGCGGCCCCCGTCAGGGCAGGTGCTCGACCTGCAACGGCCGGCGAATGCGCGGTCGGCCGCTGCCGCGCGCCTCGGTGGGCGAGACGGCTGGGCGCCCCCGGCCACCCGAGCGCCCGCCCTGTCGCTTGCCGCCGCGGCGCCCGCCGCCGGGCTTGCCCTGGTCGGCCTTGCCGGTGGTCTTGGCGTCGGCGTCGCCGCGCCCCCCGCCGCGTCGGGGCTTGGCGTCCCCGCCCTGTCGTGCGCGCGGGGACTGGCCGCCGGCACGCCCTTTCGCGCGGGTCCCGCTCTGGCCAGGCGCGTCGTCGCTGGGTGATCCCGGCTGCTGTGAGCCGCTGGCGGCCCGGCCGCCGGCGGTGGTCGTGCGGGTGCGCGTGCGGGTGCGCTGGCGCTGGCGCGTCGGCCTCGTGGTCTCTGTCGCAGTGGGGCGGGCCGGGCTGTTGGCCGAGGTGTCGGGCGCGGGTTGGGCCGCGTCGCTGTCGCCGCCGCTGGCAGCCGACTGGTCCGGGGCGGGCTGGGCCTGGTCGCCCTGGCCGTCCCGGCCGGCGGTGTCGGCCCCGTCACCGCTGGCGGCCCGGTCGGCGGTGTCGGCCCGGTCACCGCTGGTGGCCTGGTCGCCGGTGCCGTCACGGTCGCCGGCGCGCGTGCGCCCGCTGCGGCCGCGCCCGCCACGCCGGCGCTTGCCGGACTGGCCCTGGCCGCGTTTCGCAGGCCCGCTGGCCGCATCGCCGCCCGAGCGGCCCCCACGATCGGGCTGGCGGGACCGGGCGGGCGTCTGGGCGGGGGGCAGGTTGAACAGCTCGTCGAGCAGCGTCGAGGTCGAGAACACCTCGTGGGTGGGCTGATCGCCGAGGTTGAGGGCCTTTTTGATCATCTCCAGGCGGGCGAGCTCGTTCCACACCGCCAGCGTGACGGCCGCGCCGGCCGCGCCCGCCCGCCCCGTGCGGCCGATGCGGTGCAGATACATCTTCTCGTCATCGGGGCAGTCGTAGTTGACCACGTGGGTCACGTGGTCGATGTCCAGGCCCCGGGCCGCGACCTCGGTGGCCACCAGGACGGTGACCTTGCCCTCACGAAAGCGCCGCAGTGCGCGCTCGCGGGCCTCCTGGCGCAGGTCCGAGTGGATCGCGGCGGCGTCGACCTCGCGGTCGGCCAGCTCCTTGGCCAGCTGGTCGGCCATGCGCTTGGTCCGCGTGAAGACCAAACACAGCCCGCGATCGGGCGCCTGCAGGATTCGGGCCAGCACGGCCGGCTTGTCTAGGCGGTGGCATGACAAAAAGGCGTGGCTGGTGTCGGGCGACAGCGCCGAGCGGTCCTCCTCGGCGCGCACGAACGTGGGCTTGCTCATGTAGCGCCGCGCCAGGCCCACCACCGGGGAGGGCATGGTGGCGCTGAACAGCAGCGTCTGGCGCTGGGCGGGGCACAGCCCGATCAGATGCTCCACGTCGGGCAAAAAACCGAGGTCGAGCATCTCGTCGGCTTCGTCCAGCACAAGCGTGGCCACCCCCGAGAGATCGAGCATGCCCCGCTGGTGCACATCCAGCAGCCGCCCGGGGGTGCCCACGACCACGTGGGCGCCGTCGGCCAGCGCCTGCGCCTGGGGTTCGATCGGGCGCCCCCCGAAGACCGCGACCAGCGACAGGTCCAGCCGCGTGGTGGCCTGCTCGAGCTCGCCGGTGACCTGCAGGCACAGCTCGCGGGTGGGCACGATCACCAGGACCTGGACATGGCGGTGCTCGGGGGCGACGCGCTGCAGGGCCGGCAGGCCAAAGGCCAGCGTCTTGCCCGTGCCGGTGCGGGCCTGGCCGATGACGTCCGCGCCCGACAGGGCCATGGGCAGCGTGAGCTCCTGGATGGGGAAGGGCTCGGTGATGCCCGCGTCGGTCAGGGCGTCGCACAGCGCCGCGTCGATGCCGAAGTCGGAAAACGCGCGGGTTTCGGTGGGGCGATCGGAGTCGGTGGGCATTGGGGTGATCGGTTTTCGCAGCGTGGCTCGCAGGAGCGCCGGGTGTGGCAGCGACGAACGGCCGGCGTCGCCAGCCGGGCAGGCACAGCCCAAACGCCCTTCGGGTTCTGGGCGAATCGCGCGCTGCGCGCTTGGCGGCCGCGGCGCTCGCGGCGGGGGCCG
>PXPH01000035.1 GCA_003021615.1 Actinobacteria bacterium QS_8_72_14 | reverse complement strand
CAACCGCCTCGGCGCAACCGGCCAGGCCCAAACGGGGCGCACCGCGGCGAGTCGCCGCGCCGGCGCCCAAAACCGCTACACGGCCCGGGGCCCGGTGCCTGCCGCGGTGGTCCTGGTCGACGACGTGCGCACCACCGGGGCGACGGCCACAGCCGCCGCGCGGGCGCTGCAGGTCGCCGGCGCCCGGCGGGTGTTGGTGGTGACCTTCTCGGTGGCTGTCGATCCGACCACCGCTCGATAGCCCACCCCCACCGCGGCGGGGGTCGGCCCTGCCGGCTGTGGCCAGTTCGGTCGGCGGCGCGTCGTTGGATCACCCGCCGCTCCCGGCGGGCCCTGGGTCCTGGATGCTGGCGTCCTGGGCGCCGCGAGCCGGGGGCTGCAAGCGATTGGTGGGTCGCGGTGGCCCGGGCAGGCGGTAGGGCAGGGCGATGGTCACCACCCCCCGCTCGAACAGCAGCGCGCTGCGCACCGTCTCGGCCGAGCGCCCGTGCAGCGGCTGTGCCCACGCCGGCAGGCCGATCAACTCCGGCAGCACGCAGGTGACCACGGTGTGGCGCCCGTCGGGGGCACAGCGGCGCACGCTGCGGCGCACGCCCTCGGCCAGCGAGCGAAACGGGCTGGCCACCACCTCCAAGGGCACCGACAGGCCGCGCTCCTGCCAGTCGGCCAGCAGTCGCGCGCTGGCGTTCGGGTCGATGCCCACCGACAGGGCCCGCAGGCTCGTGGGTCCCAGCAGCTTGGCGTAGCTCAGCGCGACGCGCGCGCCCGCGTGAACCCCCGAGACCAGCACGAGCACGTGGTGCTCGGCGGGCTCTTCGACGGTGTAGGGGCCGGGCCCACCCGACGGGGAGGTGAGGTCGGCCACCGCCACGCGCTCCAGCCGGCGCAGCTGGGCCTTGAGGGCCAGGTCGAGGCGGTGGCGGCGCAGCTGGTCGGCCCAGCTACGGGCCAGCTCCTCGGGCAGCACGACCGTGGTGGCGCGCCCCGGCTGGCGCCGCGCGGCGACGGCGGCCACCAGCTTGTCGGTGGCGTGGCGCTCGGCGGCCTCGGCGACGGTGGTCAGCGGCAGCCCGCCCGACAGCCGAGCCCAGCGCTCGGCCAGATCGGCGCCGGCGAGGGGCACGCCGAGCGCGGCCACACTGCGCGGGTTCGTGGTCAGGCGTGTGGCGACGTCGCGGTCGTGGCGGCGCACCCCGGCCATGGCCGCGATCAGCGCCGCGAGGGCGACCACCACCACCCACGTGCCCTGCCCGGCGCCGGTGACCACCGCCAGGGTCGCCACGGCTGCCGTGACCACCGCCCCGCTCGCGGCCAGCCAGGCACGCCGCCGCTCGCGGGCGCGGGGCCCCCGCTGCCACCAGTAGCTGACCATGCCGGCCTGCGAGCACGTCAGCACGACGAACACCGCCACGACGTACAGCGGCACCAGGGCCGTGACGCTGGCGCCGGCGGCGATCAGCAGCACCGCCGCAGCCGCCGTCACGGTCAGCAGCCCCGCCGAGAAGCCCATCCGGTCGCCGCGAGCGGCCATGCGCCGTGGCAGCCACCCGTCAGCGGCCAGGACGCTGGCCAACCGCGGGAAGTCGGCGAGGGCGGTGTTAGCCGCCAACACCAGCACCGCCGCCGTGGCCAGCTGCACCACGGCCAGCCCCACGCCCTCGCCCAACAGCGCGCTCGTCACCTGGGCCGAAACGGGGTGCTGGGCCGCGGCGCCGGCCTGGGCCTGCGTGGCTTGGGCCAGCGCCCCCATCCCGATGAGCCCGGCCGCCGTCAGTCCTCCGGCCACCGCCAGCGTGGCCGTAGCGCCCGCCGCCTGGGGATAGCGAAACGCCGACACGCCGCTGGTCACGCGCTGCAGCCCCGTCAGCGCCACCCCGCCGGCCACGAGCGCCCGCAGCCCCACCAACACCGACAGCCCACCGGGCGAGGCGGCCGCAAGCCCCGAGCCGGCCGCGGCGTCGTCAGCGGTCGGACAGCCCCCCACCCCGAGGCCGCAGCGCACCCCGCCGACGATCAGCACCATTACCACCGCGCCGGCGAACAGCCATACCGGCGCGGCGAACAGTGCTCCGATCTCGCGCACCCCTCGCAGGTTGGCCACGGCTACCACCGCCAGCAGCCCCGGCGGCCGCGGTGGCCACCGTCACGGTGACCACGAGGTCGGTCAGCTGGGCTGCGGCCGCCACCAGCCCCACCCGGTCGCCGAGGTTGTCGCGGGCCACGCGATAGGCGCCTCCGCCCTGGGAGTAGGCGCGCACGGTGTGGCGCGAGGTCACCACCACCAGCACCAGCAGCAGCGCGATCACCGTCGACAGGGGCGTGAGCAGCCCCAGCGCGCCGCTGCCGCCCGCGGCCAACGCCAGCATCATCGCCGGGGTCGCGTAGGCCAGCGACGACAGGGGGTCGGCGGCAAACACCGGCAACGCCATCCAATGGGGCAGCAGCTGCTGCTGCACGTCCCGGCTGGCGCGGGGTCGGCCGATGAGGGCTCGCTTGACGGCCTCGGCGGTCCCAGGCACCCACAGCTTCCTTGCGTGACGAGGGCAGGCGACGGCAGCGACGCGGTATCCTAAGGCCCGCGCGGCGGTGACGCGCCTGGAGGGCGACACGCGATGAGGATGCTGGTCGTGGGCGCCGGCAACATCGGCGGCCACCTGGCGTTGGACCTGGCCGGGCGCGGCCACGAGGTGGTGATCATCGACCGCAACCGCCACGCGTTCGTGCGCTTGCCCCAGGAGTTCGGCGGGCGCACCCTCGAGGGCATCGCGTTCGACCGCGCCGTGATGGAAAAGGCCCACGTTGAGCACGCCGACGCGTTCGTCGCGGTGACCTCCGGTGACAACTCCAACATCGTCGCGGCGCGCACCGCCAGCGAGCGCTTCGGTGTCACCCCGGTCGTTGCCCGCATCTACGACCCGGCGCGCGCCGGCATCTACGAGCGGCTGGGCATCACCACCATCGCCTCGGCCCAGTGGGCGATCGAGGAGACGCTGCGGACCCTGCGCGGCGACGACGACAACGTGCTGGCGGCCAGTCTCGGTCCCGGAAGCGGCGACGTGGTCGTGCTGAGCCTGGCGGTGCCGGACGCGGTCACGGCCGCGCCCGTGGCCGACCTGCACGTGCCCGGTGAGCGGGTCGTGGCCGGCAGGCCCGCGCGGCGGTGACGCGCCTGGAGGGCGACACGCGATGAGGATGCTGGTCGTGGGCGCCGGCAACATCGGCGGCCACCTGGCGTTGGACCTGGCGGGGCGCGGCCACGAGGTGGTGTGCGCCGAGCGCAACGCCGACACGCTGGCCAAGCTGCCCCCCGCCGAGCGGCTGACGATGGTCGTTGGCGACGCCTGCGACCCCCACGTGCTGGAGCGGGCGAGCGCGCGCGAGGTGGAGGTGCTGGTGGCCGCTACCGGCGACGACGAGGACAACCTCGTGGCCAGCCTGCTGTGCAAGCAGGAGTTCGCCGTGCCCCACGTGCTGGCGCGCGTCAACCACCCCACCAATCGGTGGCTGTTCGGCGAGGCCTGGGGCGTCGACGTGGCCGTCAGCCCCCCGGATCTGCTCACCGCGCTGGTCGAGGAGGAGGTCACCGCCGGCGACGTCGTGGGTCTGATGCCCCTGGAGCACGGCAGCGTCGAGTTGGTGGAGGTGCGCCTCGACGGGCTGTCGCATGCGGTGGGCCTGCGCGTCAGCGACCTCGACCTGCCCGCCGACCTCGTGCTGCTGGCGGTGGTCCACGAGGGCCACGTGAAGCCGGCTCGGGGCGCCACGCCCCTGGACGAGGGCGACGCGGTGCTGGCCCTGGTGCCCATCGGCCGCGGTGATGAGCTGCGCCACCACTTGATCGGCTAAGCGCGCCGCGGCGCGGTCAGCGGTGACCGCCGGTGTGGTCGGCGGTGTGGTCGGCGCCCGGCTGGCCGGTGGCGACGTTGGGCGAGCTGCGGCTGCGCTGGTAGGGCTCGGCCACGGGCTCCCAGGCGGGGTCGCGCATGCGGCGGCGGCCCTCGGCGTCCACCGCCACGACCCCGGCCAAGCGCAGCGCACGGCCCAGCTCCACCCCCGGCAGCGACCGCCGCCCGTGAAACGCCGCGGTCAGCTCGCCGCTGCCGTCCTCGACGGTGGCCTCCAGGGGGCCGTCGGCGCCCACCAGGATGCGCGCGACGACGCCCACGACGGTGCCGGCCCGCCGCGGCGCCAAGTCGGCGATGGGCACCGTCTCGGGAAAGCGCGCTCGCCACGCCCGCAGGTCTTGGTCGCGGATGACGGGCGGATCCGGCGGACGCAGCAGTTGGGTCCACCACCGCGGTGGGACGCGCATGGTCGGCCAGTGTCACACGGCCGGGCCTGACGGTGGCGACACCGGGGCAGGCGGGGCCCGCCCGATCGGGCGAGGTCCGCGTGGTCTGGCCCCGGTGGTGGGCACACCGTGGCACCACGGCGTACACTGATGGTGCGTTGGTCGCACTCGAGGAGCGATGGTATGGCTCAGGGTGATCAGTTCGATCCGATCAGGGTGCTCGTGGCCGACGATCACGAGCTGTTCCGTCGCGGCCTCGAGATGGTGCTGCAAAGCGAGGACGACCTCGACGTCGTGGGGGAGGCCAGCGACGGTGACGAGGCCGTCGAGCTGGCACGGGGCGACGTGCCCGATGTGGTGCTGATGGACGTGCGCATGCCGGCCGGGCGGACCCATGCCGACGGCATCGCGGCGACGAAGGCGATCAAGGACGCCGTGCCGGGCGCGCGCATCCTCATGCTGACGATCAGCGACGAGGAAGAGGATCTCTACGAGGCGATCAAGGCCGGCGCCAGCGGCTATCTGCTCAAGGAGATCTCCATCGAGGAGGTCGCCGATGCGATCCGCCACGTCCACGCCGGCCAGTCGCTGATCTCGCCGTCGATGGCCTCCAAGCTGCTGACCGAGTTCGCGGCGATGGCCCGCCAGGACGAGCAGCAGCAGATGCCCACGCCCAAGCTCACCGAGCGCGAGATGGAGGTTCTGCGGCTGGTCGCCCAGGGGATGAACAACCGGGCGATCGCCAAGGAGCTCTACATCTCCGAGAACACGGTCAAGAACCACGTGCGCAACATGTTGGAGAAGTTGCACCTGCATTCGCGCATGGAGGCGGTGGTCTACGCCGTGCGCGAGAAGCTGATCGAGATCACCTAGCCCGCGGCCTGACACAGCCCCACGCGCCCGGCTGCCCGGGTGCTTGGCGACGGGCGACGCGCCCGGTGGACAACGCCGGGCCCGGCGCGCCCGTCGTCGCCTGTGGCCCTACACTTGCAGGGCTCGCCCGGCCTCAGGCGAAAGGCATGATCCGTGGTCCTGCAGAAGCTGCTGCGGATGGGGGAAGGGCGTCGGCTGCGCCAGCTGGAGAAGCGCGTCGCCGCCGTTAACGCGCTCGAGGACCGCGTGTCCGCGCTGACCGACGAGCAGTTGCGGGCGCGCACCGAGGAGTTCCGCGACCGGCTGGCGCGCGGCGAGACGCTCGACGATCTCATGGCCGAGGCCTTCGCCACGGTGCGCGAGACCGCCCAGCGCACGCTGGGCCAGCGCCACTTCGACGTCCAGGTCGTGGGCGCGATCGCGCTGCACGACGGCGACATCGCCGAGATGAAGACAGGCGAGGGCAAGACGCTGACGTCGACGATGCCGCTGTATCTCAACGCGCTGGGCGGCTCACCGGTGCACGTGGTCACCGTCAACCCGTATCTGGCCAGCCGCGATGCGGAGTGGATGGGCCGCATCTTTGGCTTTCTGGGGCTCAGCGTGGGCCTGGTCTACAGCCGCCAGCCGCGCGAGGAGAAGCGCGCCGCCTACGCCGCCGACATCACCTACGGCACCAACAACGAGTTCGGCTTCGACTTCCTGCGCGACCACATGGTCGTGGACCCGGCCGAAAAGGTCCAGCGTGGCCACGGCTACGCCATCGTCGACGAGGTCGACTCGATCCTCATCGACGAGGCGCGCACGCCGTTGATCATCTCGGGGCCGGTCGACCAGGCCACCGAGTGGTATCAGGTCTTTGCCAAGCGCGTGGCCCCCAAGCTGGTCGCCGAGACCGACTACGAGGTTGACGAGGCCAAGCGCACCGTGGCGGTCACCGAGCAGGGGGTGGCCAAGGTCGAGCAGCTGCTGGGGGTGGGAAACCTCTACGAGAGCGTCAACACCCCGCTGATCCAGCACCTGCAGAACGCGTTGAAGGCCAAGGAGCTGTTCCGCCGCGACGACGAGTACGTGATCGAGGACGGCGAGGTCCACATCGTCGACGAGCACACCGGGCGCATCCTCTACGGCCGGCGCTACTCCGAGGGCCTGCACCAGGCCATCGAGGCCAAGGAGGGCGTGGCCATCAAGGAGGAGAACCAGACGCTGGCCACGATCACGCTGCAGAACTACTACCGCACCTACGACAAGCTCGCGGGCATGACCGGCACGGCCAAGACCGAAGAGGCCGAGTTCACCCACATCTACGACATGGAGGTCGTGCAGGTCCCCACCAACGAGCCGGTCATCCGCGTCGACGCGGCCGATCAGATCTATCAGACCCTAAACGCCAAGCTCGACGCGGTGGTCGCCGACGTCGCCGCCCGCCACGAGGCGGGTCAGCCGGTGCTGCTGGGCACCGCCAGCGTCGAGAAGAGCGAGGAGGTCTCCGAGCGGCTGCGCAAACAAGGCGTGCCCCACGAGGTGCTCAACGCCAAGAACCACTTCCGCGAGGCCGCGATCATCGCCCAGGCCGGCCGGGTCGGCGCGGTGACGGTGGCCACCAACATGGCCGGGCGCGGTGTCGACATCATGCTGGGGGGTAACCCCGAGGCGCTGGCCGACGACCTCGCGCGCACCCGCTGCGCGGCCAACGGCATCGACCCTGACGGCGACGCCGAGGCCTACGCGGGCGAGTACGCCAAGGCGCTGGAGGAGACCACCGCGCAGTGCCGCGCGGATGGTGATCAGGTGCGCGAGCTGGGCGGGCTGTACGTGTGTGGCACCGAGCGCCACGAGTCGCGGCGCATCGACAATCAGCTGCGCGGGCGCTCGGGGCGTCAGGGCGACCCCGGCGAGAGCCGCTTCTTTCTGTCCCTGGAGGACGACCTGATGCGGCTATTCAACGCCAGCGCGGTCGAGTCGATCATGAACAAGTTCCACCTGCCCGAGGACCAGCCCATCGAGGCCAAGATGGTCTCCAAGGCCGTCCAGCGGGCCCAAACCCAGGTCGAGTCGCGCAACTTCGAGATCCGCAAGAACGTCTTGCAGTACGACGACGTGATGAACAAGCAGCGCCAGGTGATCTACGACCAGCGCGACACGGTGCTGGAGGGCTCCGACGAGGCTGTCGGCGAGATCGCCGAGGACTTCATCGAGGACGCGCTGCGCGACAAGGTCACCAGCTACGCCCCCCAAACCCAGTTCCCCGAGGAGTGGGAGCTCGACGAGCTGCTGGTCGATCTCGGGCAGCTGTATCCGACCCGCGTCACCCGCGAGTCGCTGGGCGAGCTCGACGATCTCGACCAGGAGGGGCTCATCGAGAGGCTTTTGCAGGACGCGTTCGACCGCTACGAGGAGCGCGAGCACGAGGTCGGCGCGGAGGTCCTGCGCCAAGTCGAGCGACGCGTGATCTTAAGCGTCGTCGACCGCTTGTGGCGCGAGCACCTCTACGAGATGGACCACCTGCGCGACGGGATCGGGCTGCGCGCGGTGGGCCAGCGCGACCCGCTGGTGGAGTACCAACGGGAGGCCTACGACACTTTCTCGGCGATGATGGCCCGCATCAAGGAGGAGTCCACGGGCTACTTCTTCAACCTGCCGGTCCACGTCGACAGCGAGGGCGGCCAGGCGGGCAAAGCCCCGGGCCAGGCCGACGGCAACGGCGACGACAGCCAGCCGGCGGGCCAGGTCGCGCGCCCGGCGCTGCGCGACGACCGGGGTGGTCAGCCCGCTGATCAGCGCCTGTCGTACACCAGCGCCGAGGACGCCCAGGCCGCCACCGGCACGGCCACGGCGACGCTGACCCCGGCAAGCTCGGCGTCGGGGGCGCCGCCCAGCCCCCGCGAGGTCGCCAAGGCCACCCAGGGCACGGCGGTGGGTGAGACCGTGCGGCGCGACGACAAGGTCGGGCGCAACGACCCGTGCCCGTGTGGCTCGGGGCTAAAGCACAAGCGTTGCTGCGCCGCGTGAGCACCACGCGGGCACCGGCCTCGCGCGATAGGCCTCACGCCGTCGGCTGGCGCCATGTGCCCCCGGGCTGGGCCAGACAGCGCTGTACCTGCTCGGCGACGTAGGCCACGAGCCTGTGCTGGGCGGTCTCCAGCGGCATCCACGCGACCGCGTCGATCTCGTGGGCGTGGCCCGGCCCGTCGATCTCGCCGCGGGCGGCGGCGGCGTAGACGAAGGTCAGCCGGTCGGGCCAGGCCGCGGCGAACACCCCCAGCAGTGCCCCGAGCTCGACGTCGACGCCGGCCTCCTCGGCGGCCTCGCGGCGGGCGGCGGCGTCGGGGCTCTCGTCGGCGTCGACGACCCCGCCGGGGATGGTCCAGCGCTGCTTGAACGCGTCGTGGACACACAGCAGCCGGCCGGTGGGGTCGCGGCACAGCGCGGCGGCAGCGACGATCTTGCGGGGGACGCTGGCAAAGAACGCCCGCTCGCGCTCGGCTGGGGTGGCGGTGCGCCGTCCCACGCACATCGTCACGGGCGCGGCGTCCAACAGCCCCGGGGTGCGGTCGGTGGCCGTGTCGATGCGCCCCGAGCCGCCCGCCAGGCGATTGGCGGCGCCGGGGGCGAGCCGGTCGACCACCGCCAGGCCCGCGTGGCCCACCGCCCGCGCCAGCGCCATGGCGTCGACGCCGCCGGCGCGGCCGGCGCCGACGAAGCGCCCGGCGGCGGCGATCACCACCAGGCCCTCCTCGCTCACGCGAGCCGCCGCCCCGGCGGCGAGCGCCTCCAGGT
>PXPH01000034.1 GCA_003021615.1 Actinobacteria bacterium QS_8_72_14 | reverse complement strand
CGTCAACGTCGTCTTGCCATGATCGATATGCCCGATCGTGCCAACATTCAAATGCGGCTTGCTGCGCTCGAACTTCGCCTTGCCCATCAGGGTGCTCCTTGTGACCCGTCTGTGTGTGCGGGGGCGTGGGTGGGTACTGGATGGGTTCTGGGCCACGAAGCCGTCATCCGACGCGGCGCGTCGGATGACGGCTCGTCACTCTCCGCGGACCCGTTTGACGATCTCGTCAGCGATCGTCTGCGGCACTTCGTCGTAGCCGGCGAACTGCATTGTGTAGGTGGCCCGGCCCTGTGTCTTGGAGCGCAGGTCCGTGGCGTAGCCAAACATCTCTGACAGCGGCACCCGGGCGGTCACCACCTTGTTGTTGGACCGGTCGGTCATCTGCCCGACCTTGCCGCGTCGACCCGTGAGGTCGCCGATGACGTCGCCCATGTACTCCTCGGGCGTGACGACCTCCACGTCCATGACGGGCTCGAGCAGCACCACCCCGGCCTGCTTGGCGGCCTCCTTCAACGCCATGGAGCCGGCCCGCTTGAACGCCATCTCGGAGGAATCGACCTCGTGATAGCTGCCGTCGGTGATGCGCACCCGCAGGTCCACCAGGGGGTAGCCGGCCAGCACGCCGCCCTCCATCGCCTCGCGGATGCCTTCGTCGATGGAGGGGATGAACTCCTTGGGGATTGCACCGCCGCGGATCGTGTTGGCGAACTCGTAGCCGCCGTACTCCCCGGTCGGGTTGCCCTCCTCGTCGACGATCGGGCGGGGGTTCTCGGCGAGCTTGCCGGTGGGCTCGAGGTCCATCCACAGCTCGGCGAACTGCCCCGCGCCGCCCGTCTGTTGCTTGAGGCGGTGGTGGTGGTCCTCGACGGGCCTGCGAACGGTCTCGCGGTAGGCGACCTGGGGCTTGCCGACGTTGGCGTCGACTTTGAACTCGCGCAAAAGCCGGTCGACGATGACCTCCAGGTGCAGCTCACCCATCCCACCGATGATGGTCTGGCCGGTCTCATCGTCGGTGCGGACCGTGAAGGTGGGGTCCTCGTCGGACAGCCGCTGCAGCGCGTCGCCCAGCTTCTGCTGATCGGCGCGCGTCTTGGGCTCGATGGCGATGTGGATCACCGGGGCCGGGAACTCCATGCGCTCCAACAGCACCGGCTCGGTCGGATCGCACAGGCTGTCGCCGGTGCTGGTGTTCTTGAGCCCCACGGCGGCGACGATGTCGCCGGTAAAGGCGTGGTCGAGATCCTCACGGTGGTTGGCGTGCATCTGCAGGATGCGCCCCACGCGCTCCTTCTTGCCCTTGGCGGCGTTGAGGATCTGCTGGCCCTGGTCCAGGACCCCGGAGTAGATGCGAAAGAACGTCAGCTTGCCCACGTAGGGATCGGTCTGGATCTTGAACGCCAGGGCGCTGAACGGCTCCTCGTCGCTGGCCTTGCGCACCATCGGGGAGGCGTCCTTGGGATCCTCACCCTTGACGGGGGGAACCTCGACGGGGCTGGGCAGGTAGGCCCCGACTGCGTCGAGCAACAGCTGCACACCCTTGTTCTTGAAGGCCGTGCCGCAAAACACCGGGGTGAACTCATTGTTGATCGCGCCGCTGCGGATCGCCGCCACCACCGACGCGCGGTCGATCTCACCCTCGGCGAGGTAGGTGTCCAGCAACTGCTCGTCGGTCTCGGCCACGCTCTCCAACAGCTCAGCGCGGTAAGACTCGGCGCGCTCGCGCAGCTCCTCGGGGATCTCGACGTCCTCGAACGACGTGCCGTACTGGTCGATGTCCGTGTGCCACACGCGAGCGGTCATGTCCAGCAGGTCGACCACGCCCTGGAAGTCGCTCTCCTGGCCGATGGGCAGCTGCATGACCAGCGGCTTGGCGCCGAGGCGCTGCGAGATGGAGTCCACCGAGGCGTAGAAGTCGGCGCCCACGCGGTCCATCTTGTTGATGAAGGACAGGCGGGGCACGCCGTACTTGTCGGCCTGTCGCCACACGGTCTCGGACTGCGGCTCGACGCCGTTGACGGCGTCGAACACCGCGATCGCCCCGTCGAGCACGCGCAGGCTGCGCTCGACTTCCACGGTGAAGTCGACGTGGCCGGGCGTGTCGATGATGTGGATGACACTGCCCTTCCACTGGCAGTAAGTCGCGGCGGAGGTGATGGTGATGCCGCGCTCTTGCTCCTGGGCCATCCAGTCCATGACGGCCGCGCCGTCGTGGACCTCGCCCATCTTGTACGACCGGCCCGTGTAATACAGGATCCGCTCGGTCAGGGTCGTCTTGCCCGCATCAATGTGGGCCATGATCCCGATGTTGCGGATCCGCTCGAGGGCGTGCTCGCGCTTGGCCATGCGGCGTTCCTCACGGCTCGATCATGAACGGGTGAGCTGGGGCGCTACCAGCGGTAGTGCGCGAAGGCCTTGTTGGCCTCTGCCATGCGGTGGGTGTCGTCACGGCGCTTGACCGCCGCACCGGTGTTGTTGGCGGCATCCATCATCTCGGCGCCGAGGCGCTCGACCATGCTGTGCTCGCGCCGGTTGCGCGCGTACTGCGTGAGCCAGCGCAGCGCCAGGGTCGTGGCGCGCGACTGCTTGACCTCGATGGGCACCTGGTAGGTGGCGCCGCCGACCCGCCGCGACTTGACCTCCATCTGCGGGCGGACGTTGTCCACCGCCCGCCGAAAGACCTGTACCGGGTCTCCGTCGGTGCGCTGGGCGACGAGATCGAAGGCGCCGTAGACGATGCGCTCGGCCTTGGTGCGCTTGCCGTCCTCCATGATGTGGCTCGTCAGCTGAGCCACGAGCGTGCTGTGGTACACAGGATCGGGTGTCGGCTTGCGCGGAGAGACGGGTCCCTTGCGTGGCATCGTGATCGCTCCTTGTCGCCCTGGTGTCGGCGCGGGCGTCGCCGGCGCCGCCACGGCGGCTCACGGCTCAGCCGGCTCGCTTGGCCCCGTACTTCGAGCGCCCTTGCTTGCGGTTGCGGACACCGGAGGCGTCCAACGCGGCGCGCACGACCTTGTAGCGCACGCCGGGAAGATCACGGACTCGGCCTCCACGGACGAGCACCATGGAGTGCTCCTGGAGGTTGTGGCCTTCGCCCGGGATGTACGCGGTGACCTCGATGCCTGAGGTCAGGCGGACGCGGCAGACCTTGCGCAGCGCCGAGTTCGGTTTCTTCGGCGTCGTGGTGTACACGCGCGTGCACACCCCGCGCCGCTGCGGAGAGCCCTTCAGCGCGGGCGTCTTGGCCTTCTCCGCCTTGTCCTGGCGACCCTTGCGGATCAGCTGCTGAATGGTGGGCATTCCCGTCCTCGTGGGTCCCGGCAACCGGGCGGGCTAAGTCGGTCGCGGCGGATCCGGCGAGCCGGAGCGCCGCGACGTGACATGCTCGGATGGCGATCTCCGGCCCTCCGGGGGCGCGGAGCTGCCCTGCGCACCGCGACATCCGCGCAGCGGGCGCGCGGTGGTGCGAGGGCGCACGAACCGCGCCCGAGCGACCCGGGCGCGGTCACGAGGATTCACTCTAGGTCGCGGGGTGCGCAGTGTCAACCTCGCCCAGCGCAGCGGCCGGCTCCACCGCCGCTGCGCTGGACGACGCGAACAAGGCTTTAGTAGCCCTCGCCCTCCCAGGTAGCGGCCTCGTCGTACTCGTAGCCGTCGCCGTCGCCGCCGAAGCGCTCGAGCAGGTCGGCCGGCACCACCTGCTCGGGCATCTCGGTGGGCAGCGGGCGCACGTCTCGGTAGCGCCGCATCCCGGTGCCGGCCGGGATGAGCTTGCCGATGATCACGTTCTCCTTCAAGCCCAGCAGCTCGTCGCGCCGCCCCTCGATGGCCGCCTCGGTCAGCACCCGGGTGGTCTCCTGGAACGACGCGGCCGACAGCCACGAGTCGGTGGCCAGCGAGGCCTTGGTAATGCCCATGAGCACTTGGCGGCCGGTCGCCGGGGTGCCGCCACGGTCGACCACGGCCCGGTTGGCGTCCTGGAAGTTCAACCGGTCGATCAAGTCACCGGGCAGCAGGTCGGTGTCACCGGGCTCAATGACGGTGATCCGGCGCAGCATCTGGCGCACGATCAGCTCGACGTGCTTGTCGTGGACGCTGACGCCCTGGGAGCGATACACCTCCTGGACCTCGTCGACCAGCAGTCGCTGGGTCTCGCGCACCCCCAGCACCTCGAGCATGTCGTGGGGGTCGATGGAGCCGTCGGTGAGCTGGCGGCCCACCTGAACCTCCTCGCCATCGCTGACCAACAGGCGCCGGGCCGGGGGCACCGTGGTCGTGCTCTTCTCGTCCTCGCCCTGGATGGTCAGCACGGTGCCGCGCTCGGTGTCCTCGGTCAGCGACACGACCCCGGAGTGGTGGGCGATCTCCGCCTTGCCCTTGGGGCTGCGGGCCTCGAGTGATGTCCTCACCGGCCACCCCACCGGTATGGAACGTGCGCATCGTCAGCTGCGTGCCGGGCTCACCGATCGACTGGGCGGCGATGATCCCCACGGCCTCGCCGACCTGCACGCGGCGCCCCTCAGCCAGGGCGCGCCCGTAGCAGGCGCCGCACACGCCCAGCTTGGAGGCGCAGGTGAGCACGCTGCGCACCTGAATGCGCCGGTCGGCCTCGCCCGGCTGGGTGGCCAACGGCTCGCCGCTCTCGGGGTGCTCGCCGCGCGCCAGCACCTGGCGCAGCAGCCGCACCTCGGCGTCGGCGATGTCCGTGCCGGCCGCCAGCAGCACCTCGTCGGTGCCGGGCACCATCACGTCCTTGGCCAGCACGCGACCGTACAGCGACTGGGAGTCCGAGCTTCCTGCCTCGATGGGCACGCCGCGCGACACCCCGCAGTCCTCCTCGCGGACGATGAGGTCCTGGGCGATGTCGACCAGCCGGCGGGTCAGATACCCCGAGTCGGCGGTGCGCAGGGCCGTGTCGGCCAGGCCCTTGCGGGCGCCGTGGGTGGAGATGAAGTACTCCAGCACCGACAGGCCCTCGCGGAAGTTGGCCTTGATGGGCCGTTCGATGATCTCGCCCCGGGGGTTGGCCACCAGGCCGCGCATGCCGGCCAGCTGACGGATCTGGGTCATCGACCCGCGGGCCCCGGAGTTGGCCATCATGTGCAGCGGGTTCAGCGGCGAGAAGTTGTCCTCCATGGCCGTTGACACCCGCTCGGTGGCCTCCTCCCAGATGCCCTGCAGGTCGCGGCGGCGCTCATCGTCGGTCACCAGGCCCTTGCGGAACTGCTGCTCGATCTCGTGGGCCCGCTCGTCGTAGGAGCCGATCAGCTCGTCCTTGGCCGCCGGCACCGTCAGATCGGCAATGGAGATGGTCACCCCGGCGCGCGTGGCCCAGCGAAAGCCCACGTCCTTGAGCTGGTCCAGCACCACCGCCGTCTCGGCCCGGGTCAGCGAGTCCGCGCACCGGTTGACGATGTCGGCCAGATCCCGCTTGGCCACCAGGTGGTTGAAGTACGGCAGGGTCTTTGGCAGGGCCTCGTTGAACAGCACCCGCCCCGGGGTGGTCAGCACGCGCAGCCCCGTCGAGGAGCGGACGTGCTCGCCGTCGAGGTCGACGTCGTCGCCGACGTCGCCGAACACGGCGTCGCGCGGCACCCACCGGTCGGCCAGCTTGACCAGCACCCACTGCTGCAGCGTGATTTGGCGCAGATCCAGCGCCATCTGCACCTCCCCGGAGCCGGTGAAGCTCGGGATGGCGCGCTGGCCCTGAGAGACCTCCTCGATGAATTCCTCACCCGGGGTGTGGCCGTAGTCGTCGCCGGCGCTGCCCTGGGCGAAGGTGAGGTAGTAGGTGCCCAGCACCATGTCCTGGCTGGGCGTGGCAATGGGCCGGCCAGTGGCCGGCGACAGGATGTTGTTGGAGCTCATCATCAGAACCCGGGCCTCGGCCTGGGCCTCCGACGACAGCGGCAGGTGCACCGCCATCTGGTCGCCGTCGAAGTCGGCGTTGAACGCCGCGCACACCAACGGGTGGACCTGGATGGCCTTGCCCTCCACCAGCACCGGCTCGAAGGCCTGGATGCCCAGCCGGTGCAGCGTGGGCGCCCGGTTGAGCATCACCGGGTGGTCGCTGATGACCTCCTCGAGCACGTCCCACACCTGCGAGCGCTGGCGCTCCACCATGCGCTTGGCGCTCTTGATGTTCTGGGCGTAGTTCAAATCGACCAGGCGCTTCATGACGAAGGGCTTGAACAGCTCCAGGGCCATCTGCTTGGGCAGCCCGCACTGGTGCATGTGCAGCCCGGGACCCACCACGATGACCGAGCGACCCGAGTAGTCCACGCGCTTGCCCAGCAAGTTCTGGCGAAACCGCCCCTGCTTGCCCTTGAGCATGTCCGACAGCGACTTCAGCGGGCGGTTGCCCGGCCCGGTCACCGGCCGTCCGCGGCGGCCGTTGTCGAACAGCGCGTCGACCGACTCCTGCAGCATGCGCTTCTCGTTGTTGACGATGATCTCGGGCGCGCCGAGATCCAGCAGCCGCTTGAGCCGGTTGTTGCGGTTGATAACGCGCCGGTAGAGGTCGTTGAGGTCGCTGGTGGCGAACCGGCCCCCGTCGAGCTGGACCATCGGGCGCAGGTCCGGCGGGATCACCGGCACCGCCTTGAGCACCATGACGGTGGGGTCGCTGCCGGTGGCGCGGAAGGCCTCCACGACCTTGAGCCGCTTGACCGCCCGGGTGGCCTTCTGCGAGCGCGTGCGCCGCGTGCCGGCGCGCAGCTTCTCGTTCTCCTCGTACAGGACCTGGCGCAGCTCGGCGGCCTCGGTGTCGAAGTCGAGGGTGGCCAGCAGATCGCGGACGGCCTCGGCGCCCATGCCGCCCTCGAAGTACTCCGCGAAGCGGTCGCGCAGCTCGCGGAAAAGCAGCTCGTCGGTGATCAGCGTCTTGGGGGTGAGCTCCTTGAACTGCTCCAGCACCTGGTCCAGGCGCTCCAGACGCTGCTCGACCTCCTCGGTGCGCTGCTGCAGCTGCTTCTCGTAGTCGCGGCGTTTCTTGCGGATCTGGTCGGCCTTGGCGCCCTGGTTCTCCAGCTCGCCGATCTCTTGCTCTTGGTCCGACAGCAGCTGCTCGCGGTCGACCTCGAGCTGTTTGGACAGCTGCTTCTTCTCGTCGGCGATCTCGGCCTCAAGGGTGGGCATGTCCTCGTGGCGCTGCGCGTCGTCGACGCTGGTGATCAGGTTGGCCGCGAAGTAGATGACCTTCTCGAGGTCCTTGGGCGGCAGGTCGAGCAGATATCCCAGGCGGCTGGGCACGCCCTTGAAGTACCAGATGTGGGTCACCGGAGCCGCCAGCTCGATGTGGCCCATGCGGTCGCGGCGCACCTTGGCCCGGGTGACCTCGACGCCGCAGCGCTCACAGATGATGCCCTTGAACCGCACCCGCTTGTACTTGCCGCAGTAGCACTCCCAATCGCGGGTGGGCCCAAAGATCTTCTCGCAGAAGAGCCCGTCTTTCTCGGGCTTTAAGGTGCGGTAGTTGATCGTCTCGGGCTTTTTGACCTCGCCGTTGGACCACATGCGGATCTGGTCCTGGGTGGCGAGGCCGATCTTGAGCGCGTCGAAGTTGTTGACGTCGAGCATGTGCGTTCCCTACCTCCCCTTCGACCGGTGCGACCCGATCGCGGCGGCGCGGTGGCGAATCTGCGGGACGAGCGGTGGCGCCGGGCTAGCTTCCCAGTCCGACATCCTCGCTGCCGCGCTCGGGGCGCGACAGGTCGATGCCCAGTTCCTCTGCGGCCCGGAAGGCGTCCTCGTCGCTCTCGCGCATCTCGATCTCGCGGCCCTCAGCCGACAGAACCTCGACGTTGAGGCACAGGCTCTGCATCTCCTTGATCAGCACCTTGAACGACTCGGGGATGCCGGGCTCGGGGATGTTGTCGCCCTTGACGATCGCCTCGTAGACCTTGACGCGGCCTAGGACGTCGTCGCTTTTGACCGTCAGCAGCTCCTGGAGGGCGTAGGACGCGCCGTAGGCCTCCAGCGCCCACACCTCCATCTCACCGAAGCGCTGACCGCCGAACTGCGCCTTGCCACCCAGTGGCTGCTGGGTGATCATCGAGTACGGCCCCGTCGAGCGGGCGTGGATCTTGTCATCGACCAGGTGCAACAGCTTGAGGATGTACATGTAGCCCACAGTCGTGGGCTGATCGATCGGCTCGCCACTGCGCCCGTCGATCAGCTGGGCCTTACCGTCGGCGTCGATGAGCCGTTGGCCGTCGCCGGTGGGATTGGCATGGCCCAGCAGGTCGATCAGCTCGTCCTCCTTGCATCCGTCGAACACCGGCGAGCTGACCCGGCCGTCTCCGGAGCGCTCGCGCATGGTCGCGTCCCAGCCCAGGCGCTCGAACCACTCGGGCGTCTCGTCGAAGTGCCACCCCTGCTTGGCCACCCAGCCGAGGTGGGTCTCCAGCACCTGACCGACGTTCATGCGGCTGGGCACCCCCAGGGGGTTGAGCACGATGTCCACCGGCGTGCCGTCGGCCAAAAAGGGCATGTCCTCCTCGGGCAGGATCTTGGCGATCACGCCCTTGTTGCCGTGGCGACCGGCGAGCTTGTCGCCATCGGAGATCTTGCGCTTCTGGGCCACGTAGACGCGCACGAGCTCGTTGACCCCGGGGGGCATCTCGTCACCGTCCTCGCGCGAGAACGTGCGCACCCCGATGACGCGGCCGCTCTCGCCGTGAGGGACCTTCAGCGAGGTGTCGCGCACCTCGCGCGCCTTCTCGCCAAAGATCGCCCGCAGCAGCCGCTCCTCGGGGGTCAGCTCGGTCTCACCCTTGGGCGTGACCTTGCCCACCAGCACGTCGCCCGGCGAAACCTCCGCGCCGATGCGGATGATCCCGCGCTCGTCGAGGTTGGCCAGGATGTCCTCGCCGACGTTGGGGATGTCGCGGGTGATCTCCTCGGGGCCGAGCTTGGTGTCGCGGGCGTCGACCTCGTGCTCCTCGATGTGGATCGAGGTCAGCACGTCGTCCTTGACCAGGCGCTCGGAGACGATGATCGCGTCCTCGAAGTTGAAGCCCTCCCAGGACATGAAGGCCACCAGCAGGTTCTGGCCCAACGCCATGTCGCCGCGGTCGTTGCACGGCCCATCGGCGATGACCTGGCCCGGCACGACCTCGTCGCCCTCTTCGGCCAGCGGCCGCTGGCTGTAGCAGGTGCCCTGGTTGGTGCGCTCGAACTTGCGCAGGAAGTGCTTCTCCAGACGCTCGTCGTGGGTCTTGATAATGATCCGATCGGCGGCGACCTCCACGACCACGCCGTCGCTTTCGGCTTGGACGACGTCACCGGCGTCGATAGCGGCCTTGGCCTCCAGGCCCGTGCCGACGTACGGCGCCGTGTTGCGCAGCAGCGGCACCGCCTGGCGCTGCATGTTGGTGCCCATCAGCGCCCGGTTGGCGTCGTCGTGCTCCAAAAACGGGATCATGGCCGCGGCCACCGAGACGATCTGCCGCGGGCTGACGTCCATGTAGTCGACCTCAGCCGGGGGAACCTCGCGGACCTCACCGTGCTTGGCCCGGCACAGCACCATCGGGTTGGCAAAGGTCCGCCGGCCTTCGTTTGAGCCGTCGTCGTCCTGCAGCGGCGCGTTGGCCTGGGCCACGACCATGCGGTCCTCTTCGTCGGCGGTGAGGTAGTCGATCTGCTCGGTGACCTCACCATCGACGACCTTGCGATACGGAGTCTCGACGAAGCCGAAGTCGTTGATGCGCGCATAGGTCGCCAGCGAGCCGATCAGCCCGATATTGGGCCCCTCCGGGGTCTCGATGGGGCACATGCGCCCGTAGTGGGACGGGTGGACGTCGCGGACCTCGAAACCGGCGCGCTCGCGGCTGAGCCCGCCGGGGCCCAGGGCGCTCAGACGCCGCTTGTGGGTCAGCCCCGACACGGGGTTGGTCTGGTCCATGAACTGGCTGAGCTGGCTGGCGCCGAAGAACTCCTTGATGGAGGCCACCACCGGGCGGATGTTGATCAGCGACTGCGGCGTGATCTGCTCCACGTCCTGGGTGGTCATGCGCTCGCGGACCACCCGCTCCATGCGCGACAGGCCGATGCGCACCTGGTTCTGGATCAGCTCGCCCACGCTGCGCAGGCGCCGGTTGCCGAAGTGGTCGATGTCGTCGATCTCGAACGACTCGTGCCTCTGGGCCAGGCGCACCAGATAGCTCATCGTGGCCAGCACGTCCTCTTTGGTGAGGATGTGGCTGAACGCCGGCGAGGGCACCTCGCTCTCGTTGAGCACCACCGACCGGTAGTCGCCGCCGTTGGCCAGCGCCGCCTGCAGGCGGG
>PXPH01000033.1 GCA_003021615.1 Actinobacteria bacterium QS_8_72_14 | reverse complement strand
GCCACGACCTGCGCAACCCCCTGAACGTCGCCAAGGGCCGGGTGATGGAGGCCCGCGAGCGCCGCGACGACGACGACAACCTCGCGGTGGCAACGACGGCGCTGGACCGGATGGAGGAGCTGCTGTCGGAGCTGCTGTCCGAGCCGAGGTCGAGGTTGAGGCCGCCGCTGAGGAGCCCCTGGGACAGCTCACCGCATGACGCCGGGACGACCGCCTCGAAGGGCAGGCTGTCGTCGAGCGAGGCGGGGCGATCACCGTCGAAGGTCAAGGCATCGCCGAAGATTTCGGAGATGCCGTGCTGGACGACCACGCCGTTGTGCAGGTCGTTCGCATCGACGCCTTCGGGCAGGGTGAAGGTCCGCTCGTAGTCGATCTCGCCGTTCTGATCGGCAACGGGGAAGCGGTTGACCGCAAGCGCGCTGTCCGCGCTGACGTCGCCCTTGGTGGTCAGCGTCACGGCGACGGGCCCATAGGCGGGCTGGCCCTCAGCGGTGCTGATGAAGCCGTCGTTGTCCTGGTCGTCGCCGCGGGTCGGGCACTCGTTGCGGCCGCCGATGTGGATGTGCTGGGCGTGCGGCAGGTTCGGCGAGACACCCTCGGTCTCCACGCGCACGGTCACCCGCCGGCCGCTGTGAGTGTCGATGCTGACGTCGCCGCTGTCGCCGGAGCCGTTCAAGGCGTCGAGGTTGGCGTTGAAGTCGCTGAAGAGGTTGAGAAGGCCCCCCCGCGAGCTGCTCGACGAGTCGACGTTAACCTCGGAGTCGACGTTGGCGCCAGCTCGGCTGTTGGACTGATGCCCAAGAGCGGGGGCGGCGGCGGCCAGCAGCAGCACGCCGGCAGCAGAGGTGGACAGCAGCACCTTGGTGCTGCGCTGCAGTTCGAGCTTCATCGGATGTGCTCCAATTCGAGTTGGGGGGCAAGCGTGCGGTCGCAGGCGATGAGCCGGTGACGGCTCGCCCCTGCGCGTGCATTGTTGAGTTCGTGGCAAATGGCAGCTGGGTTTGGGTGTCCGTCGCGATTCATTGGGCCGTTGTGCCGCCGGTGGACCTGCCGGCCGTCGAGCCGGCCGCACTAGACTCGCCCCATGGCCGACGCCGCGACCCGCAAGCGCGCCGCCGAGCTTCGCGACGAGATCGAGCATCACCGCTACCGCTACTACATCCTCGACGATCCCGAGGTCAGCGACGCCGAGTTCGACCGGCTCGTGCGCGAGTTGCAGCGGCTCGAGGCCACCCACCCCGAGCTGGACCACCCTGACTCACCCACCAAGAGTGTCGGCGCGCCCCCCGACCCGGCGTTCACCGCTGTCGAGCATCGCCGACGGATGCTGTCGCTGGACAACGCCTTTGACACCAGCGAGCTCGACGCCTGGTTCGACCGAGTCGAGAAGGGCCTGGACGACAGCGAGCCGAGCTACGCCTGCGAGCTCAAGGTCGACGGCGTGGCGATCAGCCTGGCCTACGTCGACGGCTGGCTCGAGCGCGCCGTCACCCGCGGCGACGGCCGCACCGGTGAGGACATCACCGCCGGGGCGCGCACGATCGACCCGATCCCCGGCGTGCTCAACCTCGACCGGCCGCCGGCGTTGTTGGAGGTCCGCGGCGAGGTGTTTTTGCCGGTGTCGGCCTTCGAGGAGATGAACGCCGCGCGCGAGGCCCTCGGCGAGGAGCGGTTTGCCAACCCCCGCAACGCCACCAGTGGCACGCTGCGCCAGAAGGACCCCCGGATCACCGCTCAGCGACCGCTGTCGATGGTGTGCCACGGCATGGGGGCCATCGAGGGCCTCGAGGTGGCCAGCCACGCCGAGTTCCTGTCGTTTCTGGCCGCCGCCGGCCTGCCCGTGGCCCCCGAGACCCGAACCGGCCTGGACCGAGGCCGTGTGCGCGAGTACATCCGCTATTGGCAGGCCCACCGCCATGACCCCGACTACGAGATCGACGGCGTGGTGGTCAAGGTCGAGTCGCACGCCCACCAGCGTCAGCTCGGGGCCACCTCCTCGGCCCCGCGGTGGGCGATCGCCTACAAGTACCCGCCCGAGGAGAAAGAGACGCGGCTGCTCGACGTCCGCGTCAACATCGGCCGCACCGGCGCAGCCAACCCGTACGCCGTGCTCGAGCCGGTCTTCGTGGGTGGCTCCACGGTGACCTACGCCACGCTGCACAACCAGGACCAGGTCCGCCTAAAGGACGTGCGCCCCGGCGACGTCGTCATGGTGCGCAAGGCCGGCGACGTCATCCCGCAGGTCATCGGCGCCGTCACCGCCAAGCGCCCCCCAGAGGTGTGGCGGGCCGGCCCGTGGCGGTTCCCTGACACGTGCCCGTTTTGTGGCTCGCCCATCGAACGCCTGGAAGGCGAAGCCGCCAGCTACTGCACCAACCTCGACTGCCCCAACCGCCGACTGGAAGCACTGGACCACTTCGCCTCCCGTGGCGCGCTGGACATCGAGGGGCTGGGCTACGAGACCGCCAAGTTGCTGCTGGACTTGGGCATGGTCGAACAGTTCGCCGACATCTTCTATCTCGACCGCGACGCGCTGCTCGCCCTGCAGGGATGGGGGCAGAAGAAGACCGACAATTTACTCGCCGCCATCGAGGCGGCCAAGGGCCAGCCCCTGGAGCGTCTGCTGTTCGCGCTGGGCATCCCCCACGTGGGCGGGACGGTCGCCCGGCTGCTGGCCCGCCACTTCGGCACGCTGAACGCCGTGCGCGCGGCCACCCAAGAAGAGATCGCCGCGATCGACGGCGTCGGCCCGGTGATCGCCCAGGCCGTGCGGCAGTTCTTCGACAACCCCCGCACCGCCCAGCAGGTCGACCGGCTGGTGGCCGCCGGCGTGCGCACCGACACCGGCGCGACAAGCGGGCGATGGAGCGTCGAGCCGGTGCTGGAGGGCTGGACGGTGGTGCTGACCGGCAGCCTGAGCCGCTTCACCCGCGACGAGGCCAAGCAGGCCGTCGAGGACCGGGCCGGCAAGGTGACCGCCAGCGTGTCGGGCAACACCAGCGTGGTCGTCGCCGGCGACAACCCCGGCAGCAAGACCGACAAGGCCAAAGAGCTCGGCGTGCCCGTGGTCGACGAGGAGGGCTTTGTTGAGCTGTTGCGCACCGGTGAGCTGAGCGACTGAGGCTGGCGGCTGGCGCGGCGCCGGCCATCGCCTCGCGGTGGGGCAACGCCCGGGCGGCAGTGCTGGGCGCAGGCGCCGGGCATAGCATGCGCTCGATGGCCGCCCCCGGCGATCGCAGGAGCGCCCGTGCCACTCAGCGAGCACCAGGTCCGCCATGTCGCCCAGCTCGCGCGCCTGGGCCTGACCGGCGACGAGGTCGCCACGTTCGCCGAGCAGCTGGGCCAGATCCTGGACTACGCCGAGCAGGTCGGCGAGGTCGCCACCGCCGAGGTGCCCCCGACCGCCCATCCACTGCGGCCGGTCAACGTGCTGCGCTGCGACGAGCCCGTCGACGCCCTCGACCACGACGCGGCGCTGGCGCCCGCCCCCCGCGTCAACGACGGGCGCTTTCAGGTCCCCCGCATCGCCGGCGAGGAGGAGCCCGAGGCTTCGGCCGACCCCAACTCGGCCGACCCCAACTCGGCGGACCCCACCGCGGCGCAAGCGACCGGAGACGGCGGTGAGCGGCCGTGAGCGAGCTGCACGGCCTGTCCGCGGTCGAGCTGTTGGTGGCCCAGGACCGCGGCGAGGCCAGCGCCGCCGAAATCGTCCAGGCCCACATGGCCCGCATCGCCGCCACCGACGAACGCATCGGCGCGTTGTTGCAGGTACTGGCCGATGCCGCGCGCAGCCGGGCGGACGCGATCGACCGCCGCCGCGCCGCCGGCGAGCCGGTGGGAAGCCTGGCCGGTGTGCCCCTGGCGCTCAAGGACATCCTGTGCACCCGCGGGGTGACCACCACCGCCGGATCAAAGATCCTCAAGGATTACCAGCCGCCCTATGACGCCACCGTCGTTGAGCGCCTGGCTGACGCCGACGCCGTGCCGGTGGGCAAGGCCAACCTGGATGAGTTCGCCATGGGCTCGTCGTGTGAGAACTCCGCGTTCTGGCCCACCCGCAACCCGTGGGACCTCGGCCGGGTCCCGGGCGGCTCCTCGGGCGGCTCGGCCGCGGCGGTCGCCGCTGGCCAAGCCCCCCTGGCCATCGGCACCGACACCGGCGGCTCCATTCGCCAGCCCGCCGCGATGTGTGGCGTGGTGGGCGTCAAGCCCACCTACGGGCGGGTGAGCCGCTACGGGCTGATCGCCTTCGCGTCCTCGCTGGACCAGGTCGGCTCCTTTGCGCGCAACGTGACCGACGCGGCGCTGCTGCTGGAAGCCATCGCGGGCAGCGACCCGCGCGACGCGACGTCGGTTCACGCCCCCGCCGAGGGGATGCGCGCCGAGCTCGACGACGGCGTGGCCGGGCTGACGGTGGGCGTGGTCGGTGAGTTCCTCGAGGGTGAGGGGCTGGCGCCGTCGGTGCGCGACGCGTGCCGGCGGGCGGTGGACCGCTACGCGGCGTTGGGCGCCGACGTCGTTGACGTGAGCCTGCCCCACGCCCCCTACGGGCTGCCGGCCTACTATCTGATCAATCCCAGCGAAGCGTCGTCGAACCTGGCGCGTTACGACGGGGTGCGCTACGGGCTGCGCGTCGACGCGCCCACCACCGAGGCGATGATGGCCGCCACCCGCGACGCCGGTTTCGGCGCCGAGGCCAAGCGCCGCATCATGATCGGCACGTTCGCGCTCAGCGCGGGCTATTTCGAGGCCTACTACGCCCAGGCCCAGCGGGTGCGCACGCTCATCGCCCGCGACTTCGAGGCCGCCTTCGCCGACTGCGACGTGCTGGTGGGGCCCACCGCGCCCACCACCGCTTTCCCGCTGGGCGACAAGACCGCCGACCCCTTGGCCATGTATTACAACGACATCTATGCCGTGCCGGCCAGCTTGGCGGGGACGCCGGCGATGAGCCTGCCGGTGGGCACCGACGACGACGGTCTGCCCATCGGGCTGCAGCTGATGGGCCCGCTGCTGGGCGAGGCGACGATGCTGCGCGCCGCTCGTGCGCTGGAGGCCGACCTCGGCCTGGAGGCCGCCCCCAGCGGGGTTGGCCCCCTCGAGGCGGAGGGCAGGACGTGAGCACCGCCGCGGTCGAGGCCGGCGACGTGAGCGGCACCGACTACGAGGCCGTGATCGGCCTGGAGGTCCACGTCGAGCTGGCCACGGCCAGCAAGATGTTCTGTGGCTGCTCCACCGACTTCGGCGCGCCGCCCAACACCCGGGTGTGCCCGGTGTGTCTGGGCCAGCCGGGCACGCTGCCGGTGGTCAACCGGGCCGCGGTGGAAAGCGCCATGCGCCTGGGCCTGGCGTTGGGCTGTGACATCTCGGCCAGCCAGTTCCACCGCAAGCACTATTTCTATCCCGACATGCCCAAGAACTACCAGATCTCGCAGTACGACGTGCCGATCTGCGCCGGCGGCGCGCTGGAGGTGCCCGCCGGCCAGGACGGCAACGCCCCCGTGCGGGTGGGCATCACCCGGGTGCACATGGAGGAGGACACCGGCAAAAGCCTGCACGTGGGCGGTACCGGGCGCATCCACGGTGCCGACGAGTCGCTGGTGGATTACAACCGCGCCGGCATCCCGTTGCTGGAGATCGTCTCCGAGCCGGACCTGGCCACCCCCGAGCAGGCGCGGGCGTATCTGGCCGAGCTGCGCGCCGTCGTGCTGGCGCTGGGCGTCAGCGACGCCAAGCTCGAGGAGGGCTCGATGCGCTGTGACGCCAACATCAGCGTCAACCGCCCCGGGCAGCCACCCGGCACCCGCTGCGAGATCAAGAACCTCAACAGCCTGCGCAGCCTCGGCCGGGCGCTGCGCTACGAGATCGACCGGCAGATCCAGCTGCGCGAGGCCGGCCAGGCGGTAGTCCAGCAGACCCGCCACTGGGACGAGGCCGGCGGGATCGATCGGCTGGCCGCGACCCTGCCCGAGTTGCCCGCCGCGGCGCGCCAACGACTGGTCGCCGCCGGGGTGCCGGCCGAGGCCGCCGGGGTGGTGGTTGCCGCCCACGCCACCGGTGTTCTCGACGACGCGCTGGCCGCCGGCGCCGGCCCGGGCGAGGCCGCCAAGTGGCTGGCCAACGACGTCACCGGAGCGCTGGGTGAGCGCGGCCTGGAGCTGGGCGAGGCGCCGCTGACCGGGGCGCACCTCGCCGAGCTGCTGGCCATGGTCGACGAGGGGGTGCTGTCCACCAAGCTCGCCCGCCAGGTCCTGGAGGGCGTGTTGGACGGCCAGGGGTCGCCGCGCGAGATCGCCGCGGCGCACGGGCTGGAGCAGATCAGCGACACCGACGAGCTCGAGGCGGTTGTCGAGCAGGTCATCGCCGAGAACGCCGACGCCGCCGCCAAGGTCGCTGAGGGCAACGACAAGGCGATCGGCGCCCTGGTGGGCGGCGTCATGAAGGCCACCGGCGGGCAGGCCAACCCGCAGGTGGTCAACCAGCTGCTCCGCGAGCGCCTACAGCAGGCCTGACGATGCCCCGAGGCCGGAGCGCCCACGACCTGGCCGACGGCGGCGAGTCGCCCACGTCGTCCCCCTGCCCGCCGGAGCCCGACCCCCACGACCCCCTGGCGCGGGTGGCCGCCGATGTCGAGGCGGTCCTGGCCCCGTTTTTGGCCCAACAGCGCCAGGCTTTGGCCGAGCTCGACGCGGCGCTGGTGCCCCTGGGAGACGAGCTGTCGGCGCTGCTGACCGCTGGCGGCAAGCGGCTGCGCCCTGCGTTCGTCTACTGGGGCCACCGCGCCAGCGGCGCCACCCACGACGACGGCGTCATGCACCCCGCAGCGGCCGTCGAGCTGCTGCACGCCTTCGCGCTGATCCACGACGACGTCATGGACCGCGGCGAGAAGCGCCGGGGGCGCCCGACGATCCACCGCGCCATGAGTGGCTACCACGATCGCGCCGGCTTGAGCGGTGACCCCGACTGGTTCGGGCTGGGTGCGGCGATGCTGGGCGGCGACTTGGTGTTTGTATGGGCCGACGCGCTGATGGACCGGGCCCCCCTCGACCGGGGCGCGCTGGAGCGCGCCCGTTGGGCGTTCACCCAGCTGCGCACCGAGGTCATGGCCGGGCAGTACCTCGACCTGCGCCTGGCGGGGCTGCCCGACGCCGGTGAGGTCGAGGCGTTGCGCGTGGCGTTGCTCAAGTCGGGGCGCTACACGGTCACGCGCCCGCTGCAGCTGGGCGCAGCCATCGGCGGCGCCGATGAGGCGTGCCACGCCGCGCTGGCGGCCTACGGCGACGCCGCCGGCGTGGCGTTCCAGCTGCGCGACGACATCCTCGGCCTGTTTGGCGACCCGGTCGACACCGGCAAGGCCGTCGCCGAGGACCTGCGGGAGGGCAAGCGCACCCCGCTGCTGCTGCGGGCCCTGGAGCGAGCCGAGCCCGCCGGGCGCCGCGAGCTTGAGTCCGCGTTGGGCGATGCCGGCCTCGACGACGCCCGCCTGGCCCGGGTGCGCGAGATCGTGGTCGACAGCGGGGCGCTGGCCGCCGTCGAGCAGCTGCTGGCCACCCGCGAGCGCCAGGCCCAGGCCGCCGTGCAGCCACTGCCCGAGCCCGCCCGCGCCGCGCTGGCGCGCCTGGCCGAGCTCGCCTCGCAACGCACCGGATGAGCGCGGCCGGGCCGCGCCACTGCCCAGGCCGCGTAGTCGTCGTCGGCGCGGGTCTGGCGGGCCTGAGCACCGCCATCCGCCTGGCCGCCGCCGGCGTCGAGGTGACCGTGTGTGAGCGCGAGGCGCGCCCCGGCGGGCGGATGGGGCGCGTGGAGCGCGACGGTTTTGCTTTCGACACCGGCCCGTCGGTGCTGACCATGCCCGAACTGGTCGGCGACCTGTACGAACTGGCCGGCGAGTCCATGACCGACCATCTGACGCTGACGCGGCTGGACCCGGCCTACCGGGCGGTGTTCCACGACGGCAGCGAGCTGGCCGTGCGCGCCTCGGTGGAGGCCATGGCCGCCGAGATCGCCGACCGCATCGGTCCGGGTGAGGCGCGGCGATTCGAGGGCTTCGCCGAGCGCCTGCGCGCCCTGTACGAGGTGGAGCTGCCCCATTTCATCGACACGAACTACGACAGCGCCCTGGACCTAGCCAAGCCCGCCGCCATGGCGCGGCTGATTCGCCTGGGGGGCTTTCGACGGGTGTGGTCGCTGGTGGCCTCGCACCTGAGCGACTGGCGCCTGCGCCGGCTGTTCACGTTCCAGTCGCTGTACGCGGGCCTGAGCCCCTTCGAGGCGCTCGGCCTGTACGCCGTGATCGCCTACATGGACTGCGTCGCCGGCGTCTACGGTGTGGCCGGCGGCATGCACGCGGTCAGCGCCGGCCTGGCCGAGCTCGCCGTGCGCTGCGGCGTGGACCTGCGCCTTGCCACCCCCGTCGAGCGCGTCGATGTCGTCGGGGGGCGCGCCCGGGGGGTGGTCACCGCCGCCGGCGAGCACCTGCCGGCCGCCGTGGTCGTATGCACCCCCGACCTGCCCGTCGCCTACCGCGACCTGCTGCCGGCCGACGCGACCCCGCGACGGGTGCGGCGGCTGTGTTACTCCCCGTCATGTGTGGTGGTCCACCTCGGCCTGAGCCGCCCGCTGGCCGGCTCGGCAGTGCACAACGTCCACTTCGCCGCCGACTACCGGGCCGGCTTCGACGACCTGCGCGCCGGCAGGCTGCAGCGCGACCCTTCGTGGCTGCTGTCGGTGCCCACACGCTACGAGCCGGCCATGGCCCCGCCCGGTGGCGACGTCGCCTTCGTGCTGGTGCCCGCGCCCAACCTGCGCGGCCCCACGGGTGCGCAGCTCGACTGGGACGCCCAGGCGCCGCGGGAGATCGAGCAGGCCGTGGCCCGCCTGGAACGGGCCGGCTACGGGCCGGTGGGCGAGGCGCGCGTCGTCGCCGAGGCCGTGACCCCCGCGGACTGGCAGCGCCAGGGGATGGCGGCCGGCACGCCGTTCGCGGCCAGCCACCGCTTCGCTCAGACGGGGCCGTTCCGCCCGGCCAACGTCGCCCCCCGCGTCGACGGGGTGGTGTTCGCCGGCTCGGGGACCGTGCCGGGAGTGGGGGTCCCCATGGTCCTGCTGTCGGGTCGGCTGGCCGCTGAGCGGGTCAAGCAGATCCTACCCCGCAGGGGCCCTGCGGAGATGACGTGACCGCCCCCGGCCGCCAGCCCGCCGCCGACACGCGGGTGGCGCGCGTCGGCGGTGGGACCGTCGAGGCCTACGTGCACCCGCCGCCGGCGTCGCGGATGGTGGCCGGCGCCGCCCGGCGTGCCGGCCCGCTGGACCTCGACGCCTGCTACGACCTGTGCCGGCGCGTGCACGCCGCCCACGGACGGACGTACTACCTGGCCACCCGGCTGTTGCCGCCGGCACGCCGCGCGCACGTGCACGCGTTGTACGGGTTCGCGCGCTACGCCGACGACCTCGTTGACCACGCAGCGCTGGCCTGGACCCCCGCTCAGCGCCGCGAGGCGCTGGAGGCGTGGAGCGCCGAGCTGGTCCAGGCTTTGGAGGGTGAGGCGCGTTCCGCCCCGCGCGACCCCGTGCTGCGCGCCGCCGCCCACACCATCACGACGCTGGGCATCGAGTCGGGCGACGTGCGCGCTTTCCTGGGGTCGATGGCCATGGACCTGACCGTCACGCGGTATCCGACGTTCGACGATCTGCATGGCTACGTCGCCGGCTCCGGGGCCGCGATCGGGGCGATGATGCTGCCGGTGCTGGGCTGTCACGATCCGCGCGCGCGCCCGCCGGCCCGCAGCCTCGGCATCGCGTTCCAGCTGACGAACTTCCTGCGCGATGTCGCAGAGGACTGGGACCGCGGGCGGTTGTACGTGCCGTTGGCCGACCTCGAGGCGTTCGGCGTCACCGAGTGGGACTTCCACGCCCGTCACGTGGGCCCGCGCATGCGCCGGCTCCTGGCGTTCCAGGCGGCCCGCGCGCAGCGCTACTACCGCCACGCCGAGCAGGGGCTGAGGCTGCTGCCGCCGGCGTCGCGGCGCTGCGTGCGCGTGGCCGACCGCCTCTATCGCGCGATTTTGTGCGAGATCGCCGACGGCGACTATCAGGTGTTCCAGCGGCGCGCGGCCCTGTCGCGGCGGCGTCGGCTGGCGCTGACGGTGGGTGCGCTCGCCGGCGGGCTGGGGCAGTGGCCATCGGGGGCCGCCACCGCGCCGGCGTGACGCCCCGGCGCGGTGGCGGGATCTCCCAGCCCCTCGGGACCTCCCAGCCCCCCGGGATCTCCCAGCCACCGTCGAATGGCCGAGTGGGCGAGGAAGTGCCACCATAGATCACACCGTCGCTCCCATGTTCCGGTGAGGCGGTTTGACCCTGCCGGTCACTCTCTCGTTTGACGTTAAGGACAGCAGCGTGGCGACCTCCTCGTTCGACCCCCGGTCGGTCCCCGAGGCCCCGGCCGACGCCGTCGGCAGCAGGCCGCGCCCACCCTCGGAGGCTCCCGAGCCCATCCCCGCACAGCAGGCGCACGTCCAGCTCGGGACCTTGACGCCGGTGATGACTCGCCGGGAGGTCCATCTGGTCACGGAGCGAGCCTTCCACGTCGTCGACGTGACCGAGCACTGCGCGGGGCTGGTCGCCGACAGCCACGCTCAGCAGGGGGCGTTGACCGTCTTCTGCCCGCACACGACGTGTGCGGTCAAGATCAACGAGCGCGAGACGTGCTTTCTGGAGGACCTGCGGCTGTTCATCGAGTCGCTCGTGCCCCGCGAGGCCTACTACCGCCACGACGACTTCGAGATCCGCGACCCCGAGACTCTGAGCAATGACCCCGACACCGAGCCCCTCAACGGGCACAGCCACATCAAGCAGATGCTGCTGGGCTCAGCCTCAGAGTCGGTGCCGATCGTAGACGGCCGGCTCGCGCTGGGGGGCTGGCAGCGGATCATGTTCATCGAGCTGGACCAGTCGCGCCGCCGGCACCTCCAGCTTCAAGTCACCGGCTGGGCCTAGCCCTGGGCCTAGGTGGGCGGTGTGGAACGGGCCATGTGCGGACGGGGCTTGATGGCGGCTGGTCGGTGGGGGGCCGGTCTGTGTCGCCTGGCGGACGCCCTAGCCCCGGCGCCGATGGGGCAGGTGGGGCCGTGAAAGCCCGGGGTGCAGGGGCGGACCCTCCCGGGCGGCGCTCCCGGGCGCGCCCCGCTCAGGG
>PXPH01000032.1:11688-19089 GCA_003021615.1 Actinobacteria bacterium QS_8_72_14 | reverse complement strand
CGTCCACCTCGCAGCCGGCCTCGGCCAGCGCCGCCCACACCGCGCCGACGCGCTCCACCGCCGCCAAGGCCACGACCACCGCACGGCGGGCACGGCCCGCGGCAGCCGCGGCGATGGCCGCGACGTCGGCGCCGCCGCCGCCGACGAACACCACGTCGGGCTGGGGCAGGTCGGCCAGGGCCGCCGGGGCCTGTCCGAGGTGGGCGTCGACGGGCACGCCGTGGCGCGCCGCGTTGGCGCGGGTGGTCTCGATCTGGTCGGCGTCGCGGTCGACGGCGCACACGGCCGCGCCCAGCGCGGCGCACTCCACCGCCACCGAGCCCGACCCACAGCCGACGTCCCACACGAGGTCGCCGTGGGCGGGGCCCAGCCAGGCCAGCGCGACCGCGCGCACCTCGGCCTTGGTCAGCTGGCCGTCCCGGTGAGCAAAGGCGTCGTCGGCAAGGCCCCAGCCGGCCAGACCCGCGTGGGCCCGCCACCCCGCGGAGGCCGGCGGGGCCAGCACGGCGCGGTCGCCGGCGAGCTCGCCGCCGGGCTCGTCGACGGCGATCAACCCCACGATGTTGGGTTCGGCGAAGGGACCCTGTGGCGGACCGGGCCAGCTCTCGGTGACGCGGGCCTGGGCTGTGCCCAGCTGCTGGCCCACCAGCCACCGGCGCGGGCGCTCGTCCAGGGCGTCGGCGAGCTCGCCAGGGCCGAAGTCGGGGCTGGTCAACACCGCGACCTTGGGGCTGCGGCGGGCCACGGCCACCGCGGTGGCCGGGTCGCGGCCGTGGGCGCTGACCACGTGGGCGTCGTCCCAGCACAGCCCCACGGCGGCGAACACCGCCGCGACCGACGACACGGCCGGCACCACCCGCACGCGCCCGCGGGGGTCGCCCTCCAGGCGAGCCCGCAGCGCCCGCAGCACGCCGAAGAAGCCGGGGTCGCCGGAGGCGACCACCACTGACGGCGCGTCGGCGTCGACGGCGGCGTCCAGCCCCGACAGGTCGGCGCGCAGCACCACCCGCCGGGCGTCGCCGGCGAGGTCGTCGACGGCGGCCAGATGCGCCTCGCCGCCCACCACCACCGCCGCCGAGGCCAGCGCCTGGCGTCCCACCAGATCCAGCGACGTGATGGCGTCCTCGCCCCAGGCCGGCAGGCCCACCACCCACAGCGACGCGCTCGCGCTCATGGCTGTCGGCCTTGCCGCGACGGCACCGACGGCACGCGAGCCTGCCCCGGCTCGGCCCCGTCGGCCCAGTTGGGGCTGGCGGCGACCAGTGCCAGCGAGTCGAAGTCGATCAGCGCGACGTGGCAGCTCGGGGCGGCCTCGGCCGGCAAGCCGGCCTCGGCGGCCGCGGCGGCGGCGAAGTGGGCCAGGTTGTCGGCCACCGCGGCGCACAGCCGCGCGCCGGCGGGCCCGGCCAGCTCGGCGTCAGCCCACAACTCGTAGGCGTGGCGCCCGCTGTTGGCGTCGCGCACAGCCTCGACCAACGAGGACGAGCCCCCCGCGTCGGCGGTCAGACAGGCCAGGATGCGCGGGTCGACCTTCGACTTGGTCCAGTGGGTCATCATCACGCCGGCGGCGAGTTTGGCGAGCTTGCCGGCCATGCCCACGAACCGCACCGTGGCCAGCCCCCCGGCGAGGGCGCGGCGCAAGGTGGTCCAGCAGGGCCATGGCGGCCTTCTCGGTGCGCCCGCCGGTGGCCAGTGCGAGCTCGTGGCCGCCCTGGGCGGCCAGCACGTCGACCTGCTGCTCCACCGAGGCGCGCCACGACGCGGTCGAGAACGGCCGCACGACGCCAGTGGTGCCGAGGATGGAGATGCCGCCCTCGATGCCCAGGCGGCGGTTGGTGGTCTTTTTGGCCATGGCCTGCCCGCCGGGCACCAAGATGGTACAGCGCCAACCGGTCGCGGCGACATCGACGACCTCGCCGACGGCGGCGGCGATCATCGCCCGCGGCGTGGCGTTGATCGCCGGCTCGCCCACCGCCAGCCCCAGCCCCGGCTTGGTGACGGTGCCCACCCCGTCGCCGGCCGCGAAGACCACCCCGGGCTCACCGGCGCCGGGGCCGTCGGCGCGGCGCTCGAGGCACACCGTGAGGTGGGCGCCATGGGTGACGTCGGGGTCGTCACCGGCGTCCTTGACGACCACCGCTTCGGCCCACGTCGGCGGGTCGGCGTTGTCGACGCGGGCGGCCTCGACGGCGAGCTCGACGCGCTGCCGGCCCTGGGCGGGCTCGGGCAGGCCGATGGTGACGCTGGCCGGAACGCCGCGGCCGGCCAGCGCCCACGCGGTGGCCTTGGCAGCCGCCGCCGCGCACGCTCCGGTGGTCCAGCCCGTGCGCAGCGCCTCGGGGCGCTCCTTGGCCGAGCGGGGCAGGTCCGGCTCGCGCAGCTGCGGCTCGCTCACGGCCGGTGTTCTCCCTGTCCGGCGCCCCCGGCCGGCGCCGGGCCGGACCGGCCACCGGGAAGACGGTGCAGGTGGGCAAAGGCCGGGTCGTACAGGCGACTGCGCGCCGCCGGGGGGCAGGCGTCGTCGGGGTCGGCCTCGGCGGCGTGGGACGCCGTGGTGCGCGTCAGTCCCGGGCCCACCAGCACCAGCGTGTGGCGCACGAAGCCGCCGTCACGCAGGGTGGCGGCCAGCTGGTCCAGCCAGCAGCGCACGATCCGCTGGTCGGGCCAGCTCACGCGGTAGCACACCGCGCACGGCGTGTCGGGCGCATAGCCGCCGGCGGTCAGCTCGGCCTGGACGCGCTGGGCTCGCTTGGCGGACAAAAACAGCGCCAGGGTCGTGCCGTGGGCGGCGAAGGCGGCCAGGTCCTCCCCGGGCGGCATGGGCGTGGCGGTGCCCAGCCGCGTACAGATGACCGACTGGGCCACTTCGGGCACGGTCAGCTCCTCGCCCAGCGCGGCGGCCGCCGCCGACAGCGCCCCCACGCCCGGCACGATCTCCCAGGCCAGGCCGTGGGCCTCGACGCGCTCGATCTGCTCGCCGATGGCGCTGTACAGCGACGGGTCGCCGGAGTGCACCCGAGCCACGGTCAACCCCTCGCGCCCCGCGCGGGCATAGACCTCCTCCAGGGCGGCCAAATCCAGCGACGACGAGTCGATCAGCCTCGCCTCGGGGCCAGCGTGGGCGGTCACGACCTCGGCGGGCACCAGGCTGGCCGCCCACACGATCACGTCGGCGGCGGCGATCGCGTTGGCTGCGCGCAGCGTCAGCAGGTCGGCCGCGCCCGGCCCGGCGCCCACGAAGACGACACGGGCGTCGCTGGGGCGCGACGGCTGGGGCGATGCTGGGTGGCTGTCAGTCACGGCGGCTCCTTCGACGCCCGGAAGGGGCCACGATGACTGTCGACAGGTACGGACCGGCGCCTTGGGCCGGCAGACCGCCAACGACCTGATCGGAAAGACCCAGGCGGGCACCGTACACCGCGTCGTCGGCGCGCCCGGCCTCGGCCAGCGCGGCGCGGACCTCGGCCAGGCGCGCCCCGCCCTTGTAGGCGATCACGGCGTCGTGCTCGGCCAGGGCGGTAGTAAAGCGCTGCTGCCCGGCGGTGATGGGCAACAGCGCCAGGGTCTCCTCGCCCTCGACGATGGACACGCCGGCGCGCGCCGCCAGGTCCTGGGCGGCGGTGACACCGGGCACCGTGTCGATGACCACTTGTGGGCGGCGCTGGGCCACGGCCGCGGCGACGTAGGCAAACGTGGCATAGACGGCCGGGTCGCCGAGGGTGGCAAAGGCCGCGTGGCGCCCACCGTCGATCGCGGCGGCCACCGCGTCGGCCGCCCCGGCCCAGCTCGTCGCCCGCGAGTCGGGGTCGTCGGCCAGCGAGAACGCCAGGCGCTGGATGTGAGCCGAGCCCGCCTGGGCCAGCACCACCCGCTCAGCGTAGCCGGGCTCGCCACCGTCGCCGGCGCCGAGGTGGTTCTGCCCGGCCGGGGCCGGCCCAGCGGCGACCGGCACGAACACGACGTCGGCCTCGCCCAGCAGCCGCTGGCCCTTCAGGGTCAACAGCTCGGGGTCACCGGGGCCCACCCCCACGCCCGTCAGGCGCATGGGGCCTCCCGCGTTGCCGCGCAGTCGGCCACGAAGCGGTCGGCCACGTGGGGGTGGGCCGCCCAGTGGGCATGGACGTAGCTGGCGTGGACCCCGGCCAGCGAGAACCCTTCTGGGCCGCGGCCGTCGACGCGCCAGGCCGCCGCGGCGTCGCCACACCGGCCCGGGGCCGACTCGGCCACGGAGTAGTGAAACTCGTGGCCCACCGCGACCTCGCCGGCGCGCCACCCGCCCGCGTCGTCAGCGGCCACGGCGCGGCGATAGCCCAGCGTCAGCGAGTCCGTCATGCGCGCGCGGGCCGGCAGGACCCCACACATCGGCTGGCCGTCCAGGGAGGCGGCGAGGTAGGCCAGCCCGCCGCACTCGGCGCGCACCGGGGCCCCGGCGCCGGCGAGCGCGGCGATCTGGCCGCGCAGCCCGGCGTTGGCCGACAGGGACGAGGCGTAGACCTCGGGGAACCCCCCAGAGAGCACCAGGCCGTCACAGCCGGCCGGCAGGGCGGCGTCAGCGGTCGGATCGAACCAGGCCAGCTCGGCGCCGGCGGCGGCCAGCACATCGAGGTCGTCGGGGTAGGCGAAGCTAAACGCCGGGCCGGTTGCCACCCCCACCCGCGCGCGAGCGGCGCGCGCGAACGGCGGCGACCAGGCCGGGGCGGGCCAGGCCGGCGCGGTGGCGGCCGCGGCCAGCACCGCGTCCACATCGACGTGGGCGGCCACGGCCCGGCCCAGCGCGGCCACGCCCTCGCGGGCGGCCGGTGCGCGCTCGACGGCGGGCACCAGCCCGAGATGGCGCCCCGGGGCGGTCACGCCGGCGTCGCGGGGCAGCCAGCCCAGCAGCGGCACCGCGAGCCGCTGTAACGCGCCGGCGATCAGCTCGGCGTGACGCGGCGACCCCACGCCGTTGGCCACCACCCCCGCCAGGCGCAGCCGCGGGTCGAAGGTGGCAAAGCCGTGCACGGTGGCGGCCACCGACGTCGACGCCGCCGAGGCGTCGACGACCAGCACCACCGGCGCGTCCAGCAGATGGGCGACGTGGGCCGTTGAGGCCGCGTCGGCCGGGGCGGCGTCAGCGGCGGCCTCGGCCGGCACCCGCTTGCTGCCGGCCCCGTCGAACAGCCCCATGACGCCCTCGACGACCATCGCGTCGCAGCCCTCGCCGCGGCGGCGAGCCAGCGGGGCTATGAGGTCGGGGCCACTCATCGCCGCGTCGAGGGTGGCCGAGGCCCGTCCAGTGGCCAGGCGGTGGTAGGAGGGGTCGATGTAGTCCGGGCGTCGCGCGCGGTGGCCGCCGCCGGGGCGTTCCCGGCCTGTCGGCGCGCGTCGCGCGCGGTGGCCGCCGCCGGCGCGCTTTCGGCCTGTCGGTGTGGCCCGCCCTCGGGCGGGAGCGCGCCGGTCACGGCCGGCCCCCGGGCTGTTGGGCTGTCTGAGGGTCGGTCATCAGCTGACCGCCGGGCACGGGCCCCATGCCGGCCACGCCGCGCTCGGTGGCGGTGCGCACGCTTGCCAGCCCGCCTTGGCCGGCTCGCCACACGACGGCGGGCACGGGATCGGCCGTGTGGCGCCCGGTGGCGGGATCGCAGCCGTGGTCGGGGCACACGACCAGCCGCGCGCCGCGGTCGGCCGCGGCGTCAGCCACCCCGGCCAGGACCTCGTGGTCAAAGGTGGCCAGCAAGTCGATCTTGGCCCCGGCCTCGCGGGCGTGGGCGGCCTCGTCGGGGCGGGGGTCGTGGACGACGACCACCGCGGCCGCCGGCGCGGCCATCACGACCTTGGCGGCGTCGGCGGGCTCGGCGGCCATCAGCTCACAGCCCAGCAAGCGAGCCAGGCCCGGCGCGGCCCCGCCGCCGCTGACGACCTGGCGCGGTCGGCCGTCGCGGGCAGGCAGATCGGGGAGCTCGTCGGCGCCGCCGGCGCGGCCCCATGGCCACGCGGCGGCGTCGACGCCGGCCCGGCCCAGCGCGGCCGAGCAGGCCTGGGCCAGCTCGCGCCACACGCCGCCGGCGATGTCGACTAGCTCGGCGTCGGCGGGCGTCGACGCGCCACGCGGCCTGCCCGGCGGCCAGTTCCACGCCGGCCGCGGCCGCCTCGATGCGCCCGCGGGCGGGAGCCATGCTCACCGAGACGCCCAACAGCATGGGCAGGCCCACCTCGGTGCCCGGCGGCAGCCGCCGCGGGACGGTGGCCACCGCCAACGCGCGGCCTTGCGCGGCCAGGCGATCCCACACGGGGGTGGCGGCCAGCTCCAGCGACGTGGCGGTGTCGCCGCGCAGCGGCTCGCTGGCGCCGTCGGGCACCACCAGCACCGTGGGCGCCGAGTCACACGGGGTTACCACTCGATGCCTTTCTGGCCCTTCTGGCCCGCGTCGTAGGGGTGTGTGACGACGCTCACCTCGCTAACGAGGTCGGCAAGCTGGCGCAACTGGTCCGGCGCGTCGCGGCCGGTGATGAGCACGTGTTGAAAGCCGGGGCGTTGGGCCAGCGTGGCCACCACCTCGTCGGTGTCGACCCAACCGAACTTCATGGGATAGGTGAACTCGTCCAGGATCACCAGCCGGTAGGTCGCATCGGCCAGGCGGCGCTTGACCTCCTGCCAGCCCTCGCGAGCCAGGTCGGCCGACTCTTCCAGGTCGCGGGAGGTCCACGTCCACCCGTCGCCCATCTTGTGCCACTCGATCGTGCCCGGGTGGTCCAGCTTGGGGGCGCTAACCCCCTCGGGGGGCGTGACGGCCTCGAGGGTGTCCAGCCCCAGCGCGGCGGCGTGCTCGCCCACCTTCCATTTGGCGGACTTGACGAACTGATACACCCCCACGCGCCAGCCGGCCGCCCAGCCGCGCAGCATCACCCCAAAGGCCGAGCTCGACTTGCCCTTGCCGTGGCCGGTGTGGACCAGCACCAGCGGCTGCTCGCGGTTGCGCCCGGCCGGCACGTCGCCGCCCAGCGGGAACGTGGCGGCATGGGGCGCGACGCCGGCGCCGGCGACGCCGGGGTGTGTGTCGCTGTCGCTCATGGTGGCTCCTGCGGTCTCAGGCGGCTCGGGGGGTGGGGGCTGCGGTGGCGGCGCGCACGACCCCGGCCAGCTCGCCGGCGGCGAGCTGCTCCAGGCGCACCGGCGTGGCCTTCAACGTGGCGGCCAGGCGAGTGGCCAGGCCCAGGCGCACCGGCGCGTCCTCGGTGTCAACCACGATGGCGGCCACGCCGCGGGCGGCCAAGGCGCCGGCGGCCTCCAGCGCGTCGTCGACGGGATCGCCGGCCTCTCCGTCGGGGTGGGGGCGCGCCCGGGTGGCGCGCCCGTCGGTCAGCACCACCAGCACCGTGGGCGCCGAGTCACACGGGGTTACCACTCGATGCCTTTCTGGC
>PXPH01000032.1:0-11675 GCA_003021615.1 Actinobacteria bacterium QS_8_72_14 | reverse complement strand
GACGCTGACCTCGGCGCCGGCGTCGCGGAAAGCGACGACGGCCACCCGGTCGCGGCGCTGGTAGGCGTCGGTCAGCAGGCTGTGGGCGGCGCCCTTGACGGCGGTCATGCGCTTGCGGGCGGCCATCGAGCCGCTGGCGTCGACGGCGAACACCACCAGGTTTCCCTCGCGGCCCTCGCGCACGTGGTGGTGGAGGTCGTCGGGGGCCAGCGCCAGCCCCGGCCCGGTGTGACCGCGGGCGCCCTGGTGGGGCGCGGCGGCGCGCACGGTGGCAGCCACGGCCACGTCGCCCACGGCGCCGGGCCGGCGCCCGTCACCGACCGGCCGTGCCCCCACCGAGGCGCCGTGGCGCGCCTGGGACGGGCTGCGCCGCCCGCGCGCGCCGCGGCCGGTGGTGGCAAGCTCCAGACGCACCGGCGCGAAGGGGTCGCCGGCCGGCAGCGTGACCGTACCCGCCGCCTCACCATCCTCGGGGCCGGCGTCACCCGCAGGTGGGGCCGCGCCGTGGTAAGCGTTGCCGGCGTCTGCTCCCGGGTGCGGCTCAACCCCGGCATCCGCCCCCGCCCCGGCGGGATCCGTGGCCGGGGAGGCGTTCGCGTCGTGGGCTGGCGACACCTCGCTGGGCGCGTCGCCCGGTGTGTCGCCATCGCCGGCCTGAGACCGCTGGCTGCCGGCGAGCTCCTGCGACGACGCCTCGCCGTGGCCGCCCTCACCGCCGGCGTCCCCCGACCCGTCAACGGAGCCCTGCTCGCTGGGGCCGTCGCCGTCGGGCGGCGGGTCGAAGGGCTCGTCGCGAAACGGCTCCAGCACCGCCTCGAGCTCGGCGTCGTCCAACCCGGGGGCCTCGAACGGGCCGCGCCGGCGCCGGTGGGGCAGCGCCAGGCGGGCGGCCGCGTGGACGTCGTCGATGGTCACCTGCGCGCCGCCGCGCCAGGCGGCCCGGGCGGCGGCGGCCTTGGCGGTGACCAGGTCGGCCCGCAGCCCGTCGACCTCGAAGGCGGTGCAGGCGGCCACGATGGCCTCCAGGGCCCGCTCGCCCAGCGCGACGTCGCCCACCCGCGCCCGCGCGTCGGCCAGGCGGGCCGCCAGCGCCGCGTCGTCGTCGGCGTAGCGGGCGGCGAACCCGGCCGGATCGGCGTCGAAGGCCAGGCGGCGGCGCACCACCTCGGCGCGCTCGCCCGGCTCGCGGCTGGCGACCACGGCCGCGCTAAGCCCGAAGCGGTCCAACAGCTGGGGGCGCAGCTCGCCCTCCTCGGGGTTCATGGTGCCGATGAGCTGAAAGCGCGCGGCGTGGCTGACCGACACGCCCTCGCGCTCGACGACGGCGCGGCCCATCGCGGCGGCGTCCAACAACAGGTCGACGACGTGGTCGCCCAGCAGGTTGACCTCGTCGACGTAGAGCACGCCGCGATGCGCCGCGGCCAACAGGCCCGGCTCGAAGGCGCGCGCGCCGTGGGTAAGCGCCTGCTGCAGATCCAGCGAGCCCGCCACGCGGTCCTCGGAGGCGCCCACCGGCAGCTCGATCAGGCGCGCCGGGCGGGTCGTGGCGCCCGCGTCGACCGAGTGGGGCCCGTCGGGGCAGGCCGGGTCTGGCTGGCGGGGGTCGCAGGCAAAGCGACAGCCCTCGACCACCGCCACGGGCGGCAGCAGCCCCGCCAGGGCGCGCACCGCGGTGGACTTGGCGGTGCCCTTCTCGCCGCGGACCAGCACGCCGCCGATGCCGGGATCGACCGCCGACAGCAGCAGCGCGGTGGCCAGGTCGTCGCAGCCCACCAGCGCGCTAAACGGGAACGCGGCGGTCGCCGCAGGGCTCGCGGGGGTCGCGCTCACGTGCGGTCCTCCAGGGTCGCTTCGCTGTCCAGATAGGTCGCCTGCAGCCGCTCGAGCCGATCGGGGTCGGGCTCGCCCCACAGCCCCCGGTCGGCCGCCTCCAGCAAGCGCTCGGCGATGGCCTTGAGCGCCCAGGGGTTGGCCTGCTCCAGAAACGCCCGCGTGTCGGGGTCCTCGGTGTAGCGCGCGGCGAGGTCGCCATACATCCAGTCGGCCACGCACCTGGCAGTGGCGTCGTAGCCGAACAGGTAGTCGACGGTGGCCGCCAGCTCGAAGGCGCCCTTGTAGCCGTGGGCGCGCATCGCCTCGATCCACTTGGGGTTGGCCACCCGCGAGCGATACACCCGGGCGACCTCGGTGGCCAAGTCGCGGGTGGCCACCCGCCCGGGGTCCGACGAGTCGCCGATGACCGCCTGGGGGCCGGCGCCGGCCAGGTGGCGCACCAGGGCGACCATGCCCCCGTGCTCCTGGAAGTAGTCGTCGGAGTCCAGCAGGTCGTGCTCGCGGCTGTCGGTGTTTTTGACCGCCACCTGCACCCGCGAGAACGCGCGGGCCATGTCGTCGCGGGCTTCGACGCCGTTTAGGCCGCGGCCGTAGGCGTGGCCCCCCCAGGTGGCATACACCTCGGCGAGGTCGCCCGGCGCCGTAGGCGCCGGGCTTGGCGCCAAACACCCGGGTGGTGGCCCGCCGGCGGGCGGTGTCCGCGTCCAGGTCCTGCTCGGCTTGCAGCGCCGCGGCGTCGTCGCGGGCGGCGGCGGCCACCGGGTTGAGCTCGTCGGGCTCGTCGGATGCCTCGGCGGCCAGGGCGACGGCGTCGTCGACCAGGGACACCAGGTGGGGAAACGCGTCGCGAAAGAACCCCGAGATGCGCAGCGTGACGTCCACGCGCGCGCGGCCCAGCTCGGCCAGGCTCATCAGCTCCAGGCCGGTCACGCGCCGCGACTCGGGGGTCCACACCGGGCGCACGCCCAGCAGCGCCAGCGCCTCGGCGACGTCGTCGCCGTGGGTGCGCATCGCCGCGGTGCCCCACACCACCAGCGCGACGTGGGAGGGCGGCCCGCCGTGCTGCTCGGTGTGGGCCGCGATCAGGTCCTGGGCCAGCGACCAGCCCACCTGCCACGACAGCTCGCTGGGCAGCGCCTTGGGGTCGACCGAGTAGAAGTTCTTGCCGGTGGGCAGCACGTCGACGCGCCCGCGGGTGGGCGCCCCGGCCGGCCCCGACGGCGTGTAGCGCCCGGCCAGGGCGCCGGCCACCGCGTCGAGCTCGCCGGTGGTGGCATCCAGGCGCGGCACGATCTCACTGGCGGCAAAGGCCAGCACGCCGGCCAGCGACTGGTGGGCCTGGGCGTCGAGCTCGCCCAGCACGTCGGCGATCACCGCGTCGGCCGCGGCCGCGTCCCAGCCCTTGGCGTCCATGCCCTGCACCAGGGCGGTGGCGGCGCCCTCGAGGCGGTCGATGAGATCAGCGGCGGTGCGCGCCGGGCCGGGCGCGGCCGCCAGCAACCCCGGGGGCTGGTGGCCGGCGGGCTCACCGGGGGCGTTCAACAGCGCGGCCTCGTCGAGACCGACCGCGGTTGCGATCGCCGCGCGCAGGCCGGGATGGCCGGCTTGGGGCAGGCGCAGAATCGCCAGCACCAAGTCGCGGCGGGTGTCGCCGTCGGGCGCGCGGCCCAGGACGTGGAGCCCGCCGCGGATTTGGGCGTCCTTGATCTCGCACAGCCACCCGTCGACCTCGGTCAACCGGTCGTCGAGATCGGGTGGGGCCTGCTGGGCGTCGGCGTCGGACCAGCCCAGGTCGCGGGTGAGCTCACAGGCGCGCAGCAGCTGCCAGATCTCGCCGCGCATGGCGGCGTCCTTGGCCGGGTCCATGGCCTTGACGTGCTCGTACTCGTCGAGCAGCTGCTCCAGGCGCGCGAGGTCGTCGTAGGTGTCGGCGCGGGTCATGGGCGCCACGAGGTGATCGACGATGGTGGCGTGGGCCCGGCGCTTGGCCTGGGTGCCCTCGCCGGGGTCGTTGACCACGAACGGATACACCAGCGGCAGATCGCCCAGCACCTGATCGGGGGCGCTGTCGGCCGACAGCCCCAGCGACTTGCCCGGTAGCCACTCCAGCGTGCCGTGCTTGCCCAGGTGGGCCACGGCGTCGGCGCCCCAGGCGCGGTCCAGCCAGCGGTAGAACGCTAGGTAGTGATGGGTGGGCGGCAGGTCCGGGTCGTGATAGATGGCCACGGGGTTCTCGCCAAAGCCCCGCGGCGGCTGGATAGCCACTAGCACGTTGCCCAGCTCGAGGCCGGCGAAGCGCAGCTTGTGGCCCCCACCATCGCCTGAATCATGGACGAGCACGTCGCCGGGTGGCTGACCCCAGTGCTCGACGATGCGCTGGCGCAGCGCCTCGGGCAGCTCGGCGAACCACGCGGTGTAGGTGGCCGCGTCCACCGCGAAGGGGTTGGCAGCCAGCTGTCCTTCCGAGAGGTGGTCGGCGTCGAAGCCACCGGCGTCGATCAGCGCATGGATGAGCCGGTCGCCGGGGGCTAGCCCGTTGGCGTCGTCGCCGCTACCGGGATCGCCGTGGCCGGCTGGCTCAATGTCGATGTCGCCGCCCGGCGCTGTGTCGGTGTCGCCGTCGCGAAACGCCGGCCACTGCCCCGTGTCGTAGCCCGCGGCCGTCAAGTGGTCCAGCAGCGCCGCGGCGCTGGCCGGGGTGTCTAAGCCCACGCCGTTGCCCACCCGGCTGTGCTGGGTGGGGTAGTTGGACAGCACGATGGCCAGGCGACGTCGCTCGGGCGGGGTGTGGGCCAGTTGGGCCTGGCGCACCGCGATGCCAGCCGCGCGGGCGCAGCGCTCGGCGTCGGCGACGTAGCTCACGACGCCGCCCGCCTGCTGCAGGGCCGCCGGGACGCCGGGCTGGGCCACCTCGCCGGGCGCGGTGGCCACTGCCCCGCCACCGCGCGGCCCCGGCGCCTCGCCACCCTCGGCGGTCGCGCTCGCGGCGCCAGGCGCCGCGCCGTCATGGGCCTGGTGGTCCTGGTCGGGCCAGCCGTGGTCACCCCGGCGTGGCGACCCGGCCTCCTTGAAGCTGACCGGCACGGTGATCAGCCGCCCGTCGAACTCGGGGATGGCCACCTGCATGGCGGCGTCCAACGGCTTCAAGCCCCAGTCGCTGGCGGCCCACTGCGCCCGCGACGAGGTGGCCCCGATGGCCTGGACCACCGGCACGTCCAGGCGGGCCAGCGCCGGCACGTCCCAGCCGGCCGCGCGCTCGTCATCAGCCCAGGCGTCGCCGGCGTTGGAGCCGCCCGTGGCCAGCACCGTGGTGATCAGCGCGTCGACGCGCCCGGCCACCAAGTCGAGGGCGGGGACCTCGCCGTGCTCATTTGGGCGCAGCGAGTAGGCGAACACCCCCACGGCGTTGGCACCGGCGGCCTCGACGGCGTCGATGAGGGCGGCCACGAAGTCGGTGTTGCCGCTCATCCAGTGGGTGCGGTAGAAGGCCACGGCCACGGTGGGCTTGCCGTGGACGCACGCCGCCAGCGGCTCGGGTTGGCGGGGATGCCACAGACCGTGGTCGGCCAGCTGCACCGGCGGGGCGAAGCCAAAGCCGGTCGCGCCCAGCGTGTCAGCGACGAAGCACAGCAGGTTGGCGGTGTTGGCCACCCCGCCCTGAACGAGGTACTCGAACGCGTCGGCGACCACTCCGCCCGGAGCGGTGGAGGCGGCGGTCAGATCGGCGTCGGCGGTGGCCTCGCCGCCAAAAGCCAGCAGCGGAATGCCGGCTTGGGCGCAGCGGGCGGCCAGCGCGTCAAAGCCCTCCCAGGCGCGCCGCCCGCCCAGCAGGCGCACCAGCACCGCGGTGGGCGCGGCCTCGACCACGGCGTCCACCAACGCGCCGGCGTCCGGGTGGGTGGTGGGGTTGAGCGCGCGCACGGCCTCGAAGTCGGCCGGCAGCTGCGCGCGGGCGCGCTCGCAGGCCAAAACCTCGGTGTCGGCGGTGGTCAAAAAGACGATCACGGCGTGACTCCGGAGGTGGGGGTCGCGGCGCGGGCAAAGGCGGGGGCGTGGCCAGGTCCGTGCGGGCCGTGTGGCGTGTGGTCGGCCGCGCCGTGGGGGGCGGGCTGCAGCGTCGAGGCCAGCGTGGGCAGCCCCTCGGGCACGCCGGCGTCGATCAGCTCGGCCAGCGCGTCGATGTCGCAGTGGGCGGCCACGAGATCGGCCATGGCCTCCAAGCGCGCCTCTCGGCGCTGGGCGTAGGCCACGTCGCCGCACACGAAGTCCTTGCCGGCCGCTGCGGCGACCCAAGCAAGCAGCGCACGGCGCCACCCGTCGGCCTCGGCGACCCCGTGCCAGGTGGTGGCAAGCACCGCCCCGGCGGCGCAGCCGTCCTCGCCGCCGTCGTCGGTGACCAGCAGCGGCTGGCCGCCGTGGCGGGTCACCCGCCCGTGGGCGATGCGATAGCCCTGCGTGGCCGCCCCGTCCAGCGCCGGGCTGTGGCCGCCAGCCCAGCCCAGCTGCTTGGCGTCGGCGAACTCGGTGGCAAGCGGGGCCAGCCCCAGCCCAGCGACCTCGCCGGCGTGGGACTCGACGTGGTCGACGATGCGCGCCCCCAGCATCTGCGCCCCGCCACACACCCCTACGATCGGCGCGCCGCGCGCGGCCCGGTCGGCCAGGGCGGCGTCGATGCCGCGCTGGCGCAGCCACGCGAGGTCGCCGACGGTGTGCTTGGACCCGGGCACGATCACCAGGTCAGCGGTGGCCACCGCCGGCGCGTCGCCGGCCAGGCGCACGCTGACGCCGGGCTCGGCGGCCAGCGCGTCGGCGTCGGTGACGTTGCTCAGCCGCGGCAGGGCGATCACGGCCACGTCGAGGCCGTCGCGGCCCAGCGGCGCCTCGGCGACGACCTCGCGGCCCGACAGCGCCAGCGAGTCCTCGGCGTCGGCCCACAGCCCCTCGGTGTGGGGCACCACGCCCAGCACGGGGCGGCCGGTGCGCTCGGTGACCGTCCCCAGGCCGGGCTGCAGCAGCGCCGGGTCGCCGCGGAACTTGTTGACCACGAAGCCGGCGACGTGGCGCTGATCTTGTGCGGCGAGGGTGGCAAGGGTGCCGTGGAAGGCCGCCAGCACCCCGCCGCGGTCGATGTCGCCGACGACGATCGCCGGCAGGCCGGCGGCCCGGGCCAGGCCCAGGTTGGTGAAGTCGGTCGCGCGCAGGTTGGGCTCGGCGGGGCTGCCGGCGCCCTCGCAGACGACGACATCGAAGCGTTCACGCAGCCCGGCCAGGGCGGCCTGGCTGATCTCGGCGAGGTGGGCGGCGCGGTCGCGGTAGTCGGCGGCGGCGTCGACGCCCACGGGGTGGCCGTCCACGACCACCTGGCTGGTGGCTTGCCCGGTGGGCTTGAGCAGCACCGGGTTCATGGCGGCCTCGGCGGGGATGCCGCAGGCGGCGGCCTGCAGCGCCTGGGCGCGGCCGATCTCGCAGCCGTCGGCGGTGACAGTCGAGTTCAGCGCCATGTTCTGGGCCTTGAACGGCGCCACGCTGAGCCCGGACCGGGCGAGGTGGCGGCACAGACCGGCGGCCAGCGTCGACTTGCCGGCGTCGGAGGTGGTGCCGGTGATCAGCAGGGCGCCGCTCATCGGCCGTCTCCCGGTTGGGACGACGCGGTGGGTGGGCCGGCCAGGTCGAGGCACACGGCCCAGCGACGACCGAAGATCTGCCCGACGCGTCGCATCTACCGCTGCTGGAAAACGACGTTCTCCCGATCGAGGAACTCCACAACCTCGGCGAAGTGCTCGACGGCGCCGATAGCCGACGGGCGTATTTCCTCTACCCGCCGATTAACTACCGAGGGACCAGCGGAGCGTCCGTCAGAGCATTCGCGTTCCTCTGAGGGAGATACCCGACGAGGCGGCAGTCGGCGTCCGATTCTCGATCGAGTGTCGCCCGAGAGGCGTCGTCGAGGTCCCGGGACCGGTGACTCGATTCAACATTTAACAATTATATACTAAATTATGATTATTCGTAACAGTATTGATATGTATTGGCGAAGTTTTATGTCGAGGGGAACCCCATGGTGGCCAGTGTTACCATGGAACGACGACAGGAGTTAGCGGGTCCTGACGGCGAGCAGCACCCAGACTCCACGGACGAGGAGTACCCATATGGGATGAACAGGCGGCAGTGGCTCAAGTACTTCGGGGCTGGGGGTGTGACGGCCGGTCTCACGTCGCTCGCGGGCTGTGCGGGGAACGAGGAAGGCGACGGAGGCGGCGGGGAAGATCCAGAGGAGGAGGTCTCGGTTCCGCGTGACGACGACGCGTTCGAGGACATCGAACTCCGATGGACCTCCGACAACGCTGCCGGGCCGCTGTATTCGATGTTCGGCCCCGCCATCGGGGATGAGAGTGGCGTGTCGTTCGACGATGGCGAAATCCTCCCCCCTGATAACTACTACTCGGCGTTGAATTCCGAATTCGTCGGCGGCGGGGACTTCCCGTACGACATCACGCTGATGTTACCCCTGCACCTGGGCGACTTCCAGGCCCGGGAACTGTTCGAACCGCTGGACCCGTATCTCAACAAGTACGAGGGGATGGAGGCGTATCTCGACAGCGTGATCGAACCGTACCGCGAATTCTATATGAAGTGGAACGACAACACGGTCGCGCTCCCGATCGATGGCGACATTCACAACCTGTTTTACCGACCATCCTTTTTCAACGACGAGGACCACCAGGAGCAGTACCAGGACGAATACGGTGAAGAACTGCAGGTGCCGGAGACGTGGCCGGAATTCAACCAGGTGGCGAAGTAATCTACTTCGACGAGGAGATGGAGCCCCAGATCAACTCCGAGGATGCCGTCGCGGCGCTCGAGCATATGGTCGAGACGACGGAGTACGCGCCTCCGAACACCGACCAGCTCGGCGTCGCCGAAACCGTCGAGCAATGGCAGCAGGGGAACGTCGTGATGTCGGTGTGGTGGATCGATCTGACGGAGTTCACTGCCCGCGGGGATTTCCCGGTCGTCGGTGACCAGAGCGCTGCAGCCGTCCCCGGGTGGGAGCAAGAGGACGGGTCCGTCCGACGCAACGCGATGATGCTGTACAACCGGCTCTACGCTATTCCGGCCTCACTGTCCGATGAGCGCAAGGAGGCAGCCTTCTACGCGGCGATGCGGATTTCCCATCCTGATTACAGCGTCGAGGCCGTCGCGGATCCGTTCACCGGGCTGGATCCGTTCCTCGAAGAACACTATACGGAGGACGCCGCGGAGAAGTATACGCAGCCGAACCCGTTGCGGGACACCGGCGAGGGGTTCCCGGAGAACGTGCCTATCTTCTCGCCCGACAACGAGTACCCGGAGGACCGATCCGCGCTCGACCAGGCACTCCAGCACATCAAAGCCGGCCAAGTAAACATGGAAAACGGGTTCCCACAACCCAATTGGCCGGGTGCAAACCAGTACATCCAGGACCTCTCGATCCACATCCAGCGCGCGTTATCCGGCCAGGAGTCCCCCCAAGAAGCACTGGACAACGCCGCCGAGAAGTGGAGGGAGACTGTCGAGGAACTCGGTCGAGAGGAACAACAGCAAGCCTACCAGGACTTCCTCGACACGGCCAAGGATCTCGATTACATCTGACCGACGGGATCGAACCATTAGCCGAACGATGTCACCTCTCGGACGCTCGTCTCGATGGACTCGAGAGTATCGGCGGTTCCGAATATGCGAAACGCTATCGAAAGGTGGTTCGATAGACCCACGGGAGTGACCTCATGAGCACGATTCGACGAAAACTCACGCGCTTGTCGGTGGTATCTGATCGCATCGGAGACCGAGACGCGGCTCCGTATCTCCTGGTCGGGCCGGCACTCGTGACGGTGTTCCTGGTGACCATCGGGCCGATGCTCTGGTCTCTGTGGTTGAGCTTCAACCGCTGGAAGCCGGGATCGCTCGCCCACCAGGAACCGACACTGAACGGAGTCGACAACTACGAGTGGCTGTTCAGTAACGACCGGTTCATAGACTCGGTCGTTAACTTCGCCTTCTACGGAGGGGTCGGCGTCTTCCTCCAGGTCGCCCTCGGGACGCTTCTGGCGCTTGCCCTCTACAACTACGTCGAGAGCAGGACCCTTCGAATCGGCCTCCTCACCTTATTTATCGTCCCGATGATGTACGCTCCGCTCGTAGCTGGCCGAATGTGGCAATTGCTCTTTTTGCCGGGTGGCGGAGTCGTCAACGGGCTGCTCGGCGTGGTGGGGCTCCCGACGGTCAACTGGCTCGGGACCAGGTGGCTCGGCCTGACAGCCATCATGATCTCGGACACGTGGCAGTGGGTCGGACTCCCGCTATTGATCGTCTACGGCGGTCGGGCAAACCTCTCGGATAGCCTGTACGAGGCTGCGAAGGTGGACGGAGCGTCCCGGTGGATGATGTTCCGGCGAATAACGCTTCCCCAGTTGCGCAACCTGATTATCGTTGCTGCTATCCTTCGGTTCATGGATGCGTACAAGTTCTTCGATAAGTTGTTCATCATGACCTACGGCGGACCAGGCACGGCGACGGAACTGCCGACGTTTTTCACCTACCTAGTCGGGTTCCAGGAGTTCAACGTCGGCCGTGCAGCAGCGCTCACGTGGGTTCTGGGGCTCGGATCGGTCCTCACCATGCTCCTGTTCTGGCGATACATGAGAACCGTGGAGGCGTCCTGAGATGGAAACCACGAACAGTTTCACGCCGACGGTGGCCAGGCTCTTCCTGGTGGTCTATGCGCTGTTTGCGGCCTTTCCCCTGTACTGGACACTCAATACGGCGCTGAAACCGCTCGAACTGATCAACACGTTCCCACCGACGTTCGTTCCATCGGACCCGACCCTCGAAGCCTTCGCGTGGGTGGTGACCAACTCCCGTGCGGTCTCTTCTATCATCGATAGTCTTATCATCGCGACCGGAACGACTGTCCTCTCGGTCGTTCTGGGGTCGATGGCTGGATACGCGTTCTCCCGATACGGGAACGCTGTCGGTGGCGAGAACGTTTCGTTCTGGCTTCTCTCGACGCGGATGTTCCCTCCCATCGCGATCGTCCTCCCGATGTTTTTCATCTTCGGATGGCTCAATCTCCAGGACACGCACATGGGGCTCATCCTTCTTTACCTGACGTTCAATCTCCCGTTGAGCACGTGGCTAATGCGGGACTTCTTCGACAAGATCCCACACTCGTTCGAGGAAGCCGCCTACGTGGATGGCTACTCCCGGCTCCAGGCCTTCTGGAAGGTCGTTTTACCGCTCGTTCGACCGGGACTCATCGCGACCACGATGTTATCGTGGGTGTTCGCGTGGAACGAGTTCATTTTCGCGCTCATCATAACCGGCAACGACGTCGAACCGTATACGACTATCATCCCTACCCTGATACTGAGCAATCAGATCCTGTGGGGTCGGATTATGGCTATGGCGGTCATCGTCACGCTCCCCCCGACACTGATATTGATCGCGTTCAGAAAACACATCATAGAGGGCATGACGCTCGGCATAACCGAGGTGTAACACGATGTCAGAAGTTATTATCGAGAATCTCACGAAGGAGTTCGGTTCGATCGTTGCGACCAACGAAGTATCCCTGGATATCGATGACGGGGAACTGGTGGTACTCGTCGGCCCGAGCGGGTGTGGGAAGACCACGACGCTTCGGTCGATCGCAGGCCTCGAAACTCCGACGAGTGGGACGATCAAGTTCGACGAGGTCGACGTGACGGATCGAACACCACAGGAGAGGGATATCAGCATGGTCTTTCAGGATCTTGCGCTGTACCCGCATATGACCGCCGCGCAAAACATCGCGTTTCCACTCC
>PXPH01000031.1:23830-33980 GCA_003021615.1 Actinobacteria bacterium QS_8_72_14 | reverse complement strand
CCCCCGCCTGTCTGTGGCGCTGACCCGTCGGGGGGATTAAACAAGTCGGTGGCGGCAGCGGTCGACGTTGGGTCGGGGGTGGCTTGGCGCTGGCCGGATAAGCGCGAGCCGGGACCCGCCCCGGGGGGCTGTCCGGGACGGTCAGGCAAGGGGCCGGGCGTCAGGTCGAGACCACGGATGCTGACTGCGCCGCCGGACGGGTGGGCCGGGGGCGCCACGGGGCCGTGGCTGGCCATGCCCACAGGCCCCAGCAGAAGCCCGCCCAACACGCTGACCGCGACGCCGGCTGCGGCGGCCCTGCCGTCCTGGTACACGCGCATGCCCGTTGATGCCTCCATCGCCCCGTATTGGCCACACCTCGGCTCACGGCACAGGCGTATGGCGCGACGTGATTGGCCCACCGCCGCAGACGGCGTTGAACGCCCCTTTTCGTGCCCGCAGGTGTCTCGCAGGGGGCTTGCGAGACGTTGCCGTGCACACCCCTACCGGCCCGAAACCCCCACACCGTCGCCACGGCTGGCCCGTTCGGACAGGCACCGCGGCCTTGCGCCCGCCACAAGGTCGTGGCATACGGCCTGGGTGGGTGCAAAGCCAGACCCGCTGGGCTAGCTACGGCAGATAGCTTTGCGGGTTGCGCGGCGCACCGTTGACGCGCACTTCGAAGTGCACGTGGGTGCCGGTGCATGACCCTGTACAGCCCATCCCGCCCAGGCGTTGGCCCGCCCCGACCGACTGGCCGGGCGAGACGGTGATGCTCGACAGGTGGGCGTAGGCGGTCGCCACGCCGCCGCCGTGGGCGATCACCACCATGTTGCCGTACCCGCCGACGCGCCCGGCGTCGCTGACGGTGCCGGCGCGGGCGGCGACCACCGGCGCCCCGTGGGCGGCGGCGACGTCGAGACCTTCGTGCATGCGTCCCCACCGCATGCCGTATGTGCTGGTCACCGCCCCCCTGGCCGGCCATTGCCACCCGGCCCCGCCACTGGACGACGGTTGTGAGGCCCCCCCGCCGGTGTGATGGGCGTGCTGCTCGTTGGCCCGGCGCGCCATGGCCGCCAGCTGGCGGCTTTCGGACTCGAGATGGCTCTCGTGGGCCTGGAGCTCGTCGAGCTTCTTTTCGACGTCGGCCAGCCGCAGGGCCCGCTCGTCGCGCAACTCGCGGGCCTGGGCCAGAATCTCCTCCTTTTGGGCCAACCGGCGTTCGAGCACGGCCTCTTCTTGCTGCAACACCTCCTGCTGGGCGTCGAGGCGCGTCTGGTCGGCCTCCACCTCCTCAAAGCCGGCACGGTCGGCGCGTTGCACGAACTCGATGTAGGTCGAGCGATTCATGGCCTCGTCGACCGAATCGGAGGCCAGCACCGCGCTCATGGGCACCTGCGTGCCCTGGCGATAGAGCTCGGCGGCTCGCCGGGCCATGGCCTGCTGATGCGACTCGGCCTGGGCCTGTAGCCGCTGGTAACGCTGGCGGGCCTGCTGGACCCGCTCTTGCTGGCGGCGCACCGCCGTCTGCGCCGCGCGCACCGCCTCCAGCACCTCGGCCACGCGCGCCTCGGCTTGGGCCAGGGCGGCCTCGCGCTCCTGTCGCTTGTCGCGGGCCGACTCGATCTTGTCGCGCACGGCGTCGAGCTTCGCCCGCGCCTGTTGCAGGCGCCGCTCGTCAGCGGAAGCCGCCGAGCTCGAGGACGCCCCCACCCCCGTCGAAGCGATGAGCACGAGGGCGGCCAGCGCCACCAGGCGCCAACCCAGGCGCAGCCCGCTGGTCGAGGACGTGAAAATTTTGCGCTCGCTTGTCACGCCACAACTCGACGCGCGCACCTCGACCACATCACACCAGCTCTCAACAGGGCCACAAACCCGCACGACACGGGATCACCGGGTCGCATCATCACTCGGCGCGCTGCCGTTGCCCGTCACCAGCGGCACACGTTCGCCGGTACGCACCGCGGGGAAGGACCGTGGACTATAACCGCGTGGTCACAACCCACCAAGGACCCCGACAGCGCCCCGGCCCTGTCCGACTGGCCATGTCCGCAAGCGGCCCCCAAGGGCACCGCGGGCGGCTCGGCCCAGCCCCACACGCGCCCGCAAGCCCCGCCCTCTGCCGGGTTGTGGGCGGGCGACCGCGGCTGTGGCGATGGCCTGGTAGCGTCATGATGGGATGTGGCTGGGCTGTGCTGTGACGCTTCGTCCGCAGGCGGAAAGCCACCGCCTCCCTGGGGGGCTTGTGGGGGGCTTGATCGCCCTGGTCGCCGTGGCCGCCCTCGCTGTGTCGGTGCTGGTGGGGCTGCGCCTGGCCCGCGCCGGCTCGACCCTTCCGGGCGTGCAGGTCAGCGGCGTCGACGTGGGTGGCGTCGCCGAGAGCCGGCTGGCGCGCCGCGTGGCCGAGGTGGACCGGGCCGACGAGGAGCTGACCGTCACCGCAGCCGACGCCGAGGTCAGCGTCGAGCTCGCCGCTGTGGGCTATGAGCTCGACCGCCAGGCCACCGCTCGCGCAGCCATGCGGCGCGGGCGCCAGCCCAACCCGGTCGCGGCGCTGACCGACCATGCGCGCGCCTTTTGGGCCACGTTGCCCGTGGCGCCCCGCGTCACAGTCGACGAGCAGGCCCTGACCGCGGCTGCCCAGCGCCTGGCCCGCCAGCTGTCACGCGAGCCGGTGGCGGGCGACCTGCGCTTCTCGCAAGGCTCGGTGGAGCGCGTCGAGCCCGCCGAGGGCTGGAAGGTCGAGCCCGAGGAGGTGGCTGGCGCGCTGCGCCCGGCGGTCGAGGGCGCCGCCGAGGGACCGGTGCGGGTCGAGACCGACCGGGTGGAACCCGAGACGACCCCACAAGACGTCGACGCGGTGGCCGAGGCGGCCAAGCGCGCCCTCTCGGCGCCGGTCACGCTCACTCGCCGCGGCGTCACCTGGCGCGTCACCCCTGAGCAGCTCGCCTCGGTGCTACACGTCACAGAGGATGGCGGGGACCTGTCGTTAACGGCCGAGGCGGACGCCGTCGAGTCATTGGCCGGTCAGGTAGTCCAGGACGTCCACCGCGAGCCCGTCGACGCCACCGTGCGCGTGCAACAGGGCTCGCCGCGAATCGAGCCGTCGCAGTCGGGCTTTGCCTTTGACGCCCAGGCCGCTGCCGAGCAGCTCGTCTCGGTGGCCACCGGCGACGGGCAACGCTCGGCGCGGCTGCGCGGCGAGGTCCTCGAGCCGGACTTGACCAGCGCCGAGGTCGGCGAGCTCGACATCACCGAGAAGGTGTCGAGCTTTACCACCACCTTCACCCCGGGCAAGAGCCGTGTGCAGAACATCCAGCGCATCGCCGAGCTCGTTGACGGCGTGCTGCTCGAGCCCGGCGAGTCGCTGGGGCTCAACGAGCACGTTGGGCGCCGCACCCGCGAGAAGGGCTTCACCAGCGGCGGGGCCATCCTCGACGGGGAGTTCATCACCGATGTCGGCGGCGGCGTGAGCCAGTTCGCCACGACGTTCTACAACGCCGCGTACTTCGGCGGCTACGCCATCCCGGAGTTCAAACCGCACTCCTACTACTTCAGCCGCTACCCGGTGGGCCGGGAGGCCACTATCGACTATCCCCACGTCGAGCTCCGGGTGCGCAACAACAGCCCCCACGGGCTGCTGGTGACGACATCGTCGACCGACACCTCGGTGACGGTGTCCATGTGGGGCACCACGTGGGTCGAGGTCGACAGCGAGGCGGGAGAGCGCCGCGACGTGACCCCCGCGCCGGCAAAACGTCGCCCCAACCCGAACCTCGCCCCCGGCGCGCAGCGCGTGGCGCAGTCGGGTCGGTCGGGCTTTACCATCACCGTCACGCGGGTGCTGCGTTTCCCCGACGGCACGATCGAGCGCGAGCCGGTGACCACGCGCTACAACCCTCAGCCGCGCATCGTCGAGTTCGGTCCCGCTGCCGGCTCCCAGACGGCAAAGCCGGCGGGCGGCGACGCCGACGCGGGCGACCGTGAGGCCGGGCCGGCTCAGTAGGTGGGCACCGAGCTGTCGACCTCCTCGGCGTAGGCCTCGATGCCGCCTTTGAGGTGCTTGACGTCGGAAAAGCCCTTGTCGCGCAGAAAGTCCAGGGCCTGCTTGGAGCGCCCGCCCGACTTGCAGTGCAGCAGCACGGGCTCGCTGGGGTCCAGCTCGGGCGTGCGCTGGCTCAGCTCGCCCAAGGGGATGAGCTGCGCGCCGGGGATGTGAGCGATGTCCCACTCATGGGGCTCGCGCACATCGATGACGCGCACCCCCTCGTTGACCGCGCGTTGCAGCTGTTGGGGGGTGACCTCCTCGGTGGGGTCCAACGGCGTCTCGTCGGCGCGGTCGTGGGCCGGCATGCCACAGAACTCCTCGTAGTCGATCAGCTCGGTGACGGTGGGCGTCTCGCCGCACACGGGGCAGTCGGGGTCTTTATTGACCTTGACGGTGGTCCAGCGCGCCTCGAGGGCGTCGTAGATCTGCATGCGGCCCACCAGCGGGTCACCCAAACCGGCCAGCAGCTTGATGGCCTCGGTGGCCTGGCCGGCGCCGATCGTGGCGCAGATGACACCAAAGACGCCGCCCTCGGCGCAGCTGGGCACCATGCCCGGCGGGGGCGGCTCGGGGAACATGCAGCGATAGCACGGCCCTTCCTTGGCGTAGAAGACGGCGAGCTGGCCATCGAAGCGGAAGATGGAGCCGTACACGTTGGGCTTGCCCAACAGCACGCAGGCGTCGTTGACCAGGTAGCGGGTGGGGAAGTTGTCGGTGCCGTCGATGACCATGTCGTAGTCGCCGATGATGTCCAGCGCGTTGTCGCTGGTCAGCGGCGTCTCGTGGACGCGCACCTCGACGGTGGCATTGAGGTCGTGGATGGTCTCGCGCGCCGACTCTGTCTTGGCCCGGCCCACGTCGGCCGCGCCGTGGATGATCTGGCGCTGCAGGTTGGTGTCGTCCACGACGTCGTAGTCGACCAGCCCCAGCGTGCCGACACCGGCCGCGGCCAGATACATCCCCAACGGCGAGCCCAGCCCGCCGGTGCCGATCAGCAGGACCTTGGCGGCCTTGAGGCGCCCCTGGCCCTCCACGCCGACGTTGGGCATGATCACGTGCCGGCTGTAACGGCGGATCTCGTCGTTGGTCAGCTCTGCGGGCTCGGCGATGACTGGGTCCATCAACGCATCCTTGTCGACAACACGGGCATGAAGTCACTGCAAGCTCTGGGCCAGTGCAACGCGACGCTTGCCCCCGCGCATCCTTCGCACCGGTGCAAACCTTAAGAACCGGTGGCCCGGCCAACGGGGCGGTTTTAGCCCGCCCTCGACGCGTTAGACCATGAACCCCATCGCCCGCAGCTCCTCGCGGGCTTCCTCGGAGATCATGTCGGTGCTCCACGGCGGCGTGAAGGTGAACTCGACCTCGGCGTGCTCGACACCGGGCAGGCGGGTCAGGATCATCGTCACCTGTTGTTGGATGAGCTCGGTCAGCGGGCAGCCCATGGAGGTCAACGTCATGGTGACGTGGGCGTTGCCGGCCTCGGGCTCGGTGGTGATGTGATACAGCAGGCCCAGGTCGACGACGTTGATCCCGATCTCGGGGTCCATGACGGCCTTGAGCGCCTCGCGCATGGCCTCCTCGGTGGCCATGCCGTGCTCGTCCACCGCGACGTCGGCGAGATCGCCGTCGCCGTCGTCTGGCGTGGCCTCGTCGGTGGGCCACTGACGCGTGGTCTCCGTCTCGCTCACCGATGACTCCTCTGCGCGGGCGGCGGGGCAGGGTTGGCGGGGTCGACTCCAGCCTACTCGTGGGTCACCGAGTGGGCTTGCCCACCCTCGCTGTGGGTGTTCAGGGCGTCCTTGAGCGCCATCCAGCCCAGCAGGGCGCACTTGACCCGTACCGGGAACTTGGCGACACCCTCGAAAACGACGCCGTCGCCGAGGTCCTCTTGGCGCCCGACGCCCTCGCCGTGCATCATCAGCCGGAACGCCTCGGCGAGGTCCTCGGCGTCGGCCACCTTGCGACCGATGACGACCTCGCTCATGACCGAGGCGCTGGCCATGGAGATCGAGCATCCGTCGCCGTCGTAGGCCAAGCCGTCGATCTGACCGTCGCGCAGCCGCACGCGCAGATCCAGCTCGTCGCCGCACAAGGGGTTGGAGTGGTGCACGTGCACGTCGTGGCCCTCGAGCTCGCCCGACCGGTTCCGCGGATTGCGGTAGTGGTCGAGGATGATCTCCATGTAGAGGTCGTCCAGCGACACGGGGCGTCTCCTCCTCTGGCCGCGAAGGCGCGGGCGAGCCGTGCCGGGCGTCTAGGGACGAAAGAACCGCTGCGTGGCTTCAATGGCGTCGACGAGGGCGTCAACCTCGTCGAGCGTGTTGTAGACGTAGAACGACGCGCGCGTGGTCGCCGAGGCGCCCAGGGCGCGCATCAGGGGCTTGGCGCAGTGGTGGCCGGCGCGCACCGCCACGCCCTCACGATCCATGACCGTGCCCAGATCGTGGGGGTGCAACCCCTCCACCGAGAAGCTCACCGCCGCGCCCCGCTGGGCGGGGTCGCTGGGCCCGTGGACGGACACCCCTTCGACGCCGCGCAGCGCCGGCAGGGCTCGCTCCAGCAGCTCCACCTCGTGGGCGCGCACGTTGGTCATGCCGAGGCGCTCGAGGTAGGCCACGGCCTCGCCGAGGCCGATCGCCTCGACGTAGGGCGGGGTGCCGGCCTCGAACTTGTACGGCGCCTGTTTGAAGCGCGAGCCCTCCAGGGTCACGTCCAAAATCATCTCGCCGCCGCCCAGGAATGGCGGCATGGACTCCAACAGGTCCCAATGCCCGGCCAGCACGCCGATGCCGCTGGGGCCCAGCATCTTGTGACCGGAGAAGCACAGCAGGTCGGCGTTGAGCGCGGCCAGGTCGGTGCCCACGTGGGGCACGCTCTGGGCGCCGTCAACGACCACGATCGCGTCCTCGTTGGCGGCGCGCACCGCCCCGGCGAGCTCGGCGACCGGGTTGAGCGTGCCCAGCACGTTGCTCATCGCGGTGACGGCCAACAGCTTGACGCGGCCGGTGGCCACGATCGCGTCGAACGCCTCCCGGTCGAGATAGCCCTCGGCGGTCACGGGGACGTAACGCAGCTCGAAGCCGGCCTCGGGGGCCACCAGTTGCCACGGCACGATATTGGAGTGGTGCTCCATTTGGGTGGCCAGCAGGATGTCACCGGGCCCAAGGCGGCGGCGGGCGTAGCTGTGAGCCACCAGGTTGAACGCCTCGCTGGTGTTCTTGGTGAACACTACCCCGCTGGCGTCGACGCCCACGAACCGGGCGATCGCGGCACGGGCCGCCTCATAGGCTTCGGTGGCCTCCTCCGCCAGGGCGTGCACACCGCGATGGACGTTGGAGTTGTGCTCCGCATGGATGCGGGTGCAGGCGTCGATGACCTGCTGGGGTGTCTGCGACGTCGCGGCCGAGTCCAGATAGACCAGTGGCCGGCCGTGGACCTCCCGCTCCAGCACGGGAAAGTCCTTGCGAACGGTGGCGACGTCGAACATGCCCAGCTCCTGGTCTCGGGTCGCGCTCCCATGGTAGGGGCGGCGGGCTGCGCGTTGGGTGTGCCCGTGGACACCGGGGCGACCCCGGCCTGGTTGAGGCCGGTGGCTCGAGCGCTGAGACCGCGGGGGCTGGGTGCTAGACGGGCGCCTCGCGGAACTGCTCGTAGCCGGTGCTCTCCAGCTCGTCGGCCAGCTCGGGCCCGCCCGACTTGGCCACGCGCCCGTCGACCAGCACGTGGACGTAGTCGGGGGTGACGTACTGCAGGATGCGGCTGTAGTGGGTGATGATCAACGTGCGCGGCGTCAGCAGCGCCAGCTGCAGGATCTCGAAACGCTTCTTCTCACCGCCCGAGAAGCCCTCGTTGACGTTGCGTTGCATGAACTTCTCGTCCATGCCCAGGTCGGTCATGTGCTCGCGCAGCTCGCTCATGAACTGCCGCACCGGGGTCTCCTCGCCGCGCACCTGGTTCAGGGCGGTGCGCAAAAAGTTCGTCAGGCTCACGCCGGGAATCTCGGTGGGGTACTGCATGGCCAAAAACAGGCCCTGGGCTGCGCGCTGCTCGGGGGCCATGGCCAACACGTCCTGGCCGTCGAGGGTGACTGAGCCGCCAGTGATCTCATAGGAGGGATGGCCCATGATGGCGTAGGCCAGCGTCGACTTGCCGGAGCCGTTGGGGCCCATGAGGGCATGGGTCTCCCCCGAGCGGATGGTCAGGTCCACGCCCTTGAGGATCTGGGCGCCCTCGACTTCGGTGACCAGTCCCTTGATCTCGAGCTCGGCCATGGACGGACTCCTTTGCGGGGTGTGGGCTGCTGGGGGTGCGACTGTGGGAGGGCGGGGTCAATGCCGCGGTTCGGGGGCGTCGTTGAGCTGCTGGTCGCGGTCGACCCAGATGGCCCCCTCGGCGATGCGGGCGCGATAGGAGGGCACCGGGCGGGTCGCCGGCAGCATGGTCGGCTCACCCGAGTCGAGGTCAAACATCGAGCCGTGGGCCGGGCACTCGATGGCGTTGTCCTCCACCCAGCCCTCGTGCAGCGCCTCGTCCTCGTGGCTGCAGACGTCGTGGACCGCTTTGACGGTCTCGGCGTCGAGGCGCACGACGCATACCGGGGTGCCGTCGATCTCGGCCTTGAGGGCCTCTCCCGCCGGGAGCTCGTCGGCGCCGGCCACGCGGACCCAGGTCATCAGCCACTCCTGCGCGGATCGGTCAGCACGATCGCCTCCCGGTCGATGGTGCTGGCGATCTCCTCCAGCACCACGGGGGTCACGCCGGGCAGCTCGATGCGGTCGGTGACCTCGCTGAAAAAGCCGAACACCAGCATCTGCAGCGCCTCGGCGCGCGGGATGCCGCGCGACTCGAGGTAGAACAGCTGCAGCTCGTCGATTTGGCCAATGGAGCTGTGGTGGCCGCAGCCGGCGACGTCACTGGTCAGGATCTCCAGCCACGGGATCGAGTCGGCGCGCGCGTCGTCGGTCAAAATCAGGTTGCGGTTGGTCTCATCCGACGAGGTCTGCTTCGCGTTGGCCTCGATGCGGATGTTGCCGTACCAGGCCGCCCGGCAGTCGCCCTGCAGCGCGCCCTTGTACAGCGCCTCCGAGGAGGTGTGGCTGGCGGTGTGATCAATCAGCGAGCGGTGCTCCACGTGCTGGCCGGTCTCGACGAAGTAGACACCCAGCAGCTCGCCCGCGGCGCCCTCGCCGGCCAGCTCGACGTCCGGGCGCAGGTACACGATCCCACCGCCCAGGGTCGCCTCAAGATGACGGTAGCGCGCATCGCGACCCGCCCGCCCGCGGCGCGTGGAGATCTGATCGACCTCCAACCCCCATTGCTGGGCGGTCACGACGTCGAGGCTGGCCCCCTGGCGGGCCACCATCTCGACGCCGTCGACCACGGTGGCCTCGGCGTTGCCGGTGAAGGCGACGTACACCGACGCGTGGGCGTGGTGGTCGGCCACCACCAGCACGCGGGGCAGATGCGTGCCCGGCGCGTCAACGTGGACCGTCAGGGTCACCGGGCGGTCCAGCTCGACCTCGGGGGGGATGTAGACCAGGGCCCCGCCGGTGAAGGCGGCCAGACTCAGCGCCTCAAACTTTCCCTCGGCGCCCACGGTGTGGCCCAGCTCGGCTTGGACGACGTCGGCGCGCTCGCCGCCGGCGGCCTGTGACAGGTCGGCGATGACCACGCCAGTGTCGCCGGGATGGACCTCACACAGGCCCGTGTCGGACAGCACGGCGCTGGCGGCGGCGTCACCAGCCCCCCGCACGATGCTGGCCGGCTGCGCCGGCGCCGGCCCGGCGTCGCGAACCACGGGGTTGGCCAGGTCGAAGCGCGCCGGGTCGGTCATCCGCCACGCCTCCATCCTCTTGTGAGGCCACTCGAGGTCGGCAAAGGCCTTGAAGGCCTCCTGTCGGCGGTCGCGCAGCCAGTCGGGCTCGCCGCGCTCGCTCGACAGCGCGAGCACATCGGCCTCGCTGAGCTCACCGGGCACGAACGTCGTGGTCACCTTGGCTCCTGTTCGAGGCAGCGACTCGGCACGGGGCCGAGGGGGCAGCGCGCGCACCGCCGGGCGTGGTGGTGTGACCCGCGGGCGCAACCGGCGCCGGCGGGCACCCACACACCCGGCGCGTGGCG
>PXPH01000031.1:17231-23583 GCA_003021615.1 Actinobacteria bacterium QS_8_72_14 | reverse complement strand
GTCTTGGTGCTGGTCGTCGCCGGCAAAGGCCACCGACAGCACCTCGCCGCGCGCGCCCCGGCCCATCAGGTGCACCGAGGGATACTTCATGGTGACCTTCGAGCCGATGTTGCCGTCGATCCACTCGACGGTGGCGTCCTCGTAGGCGGCGGCCCGCTTGGTCACCAGGTTGTAGACGTTGGGCGACCAGTTCTGGATGGTCGTGTAGCGCAGCCGCGAGCCGGGCTTGGCGATGAGCTCCACCACGGCCGAGTGCAGCGAGTCGCTGGAGTAGACCGGGGCGGTGCAGCCCTCCACGTAGTGGACGTAGCTGCCCGGCTCGGCGATGATCAGCGTGCGCTCGAACTGGCCCATGTTCTGCTGGTTGATGCGGAAGTAGGCCTGCAGCGGGATGTCGATCTCTACGCCCTCGGGCACCCAGATGAACGACCCGCCGGACCACACCGCGGTGTTGAGCGCCGAGAACTTGTTGTCGTTGGGCGGGATCACCGTGGTGAAGTGCTCGCGGAAGAGGTCCTCGTACTCCTGCAAGGCCGTATCGGTGTCGGTAAAGATCACGCCCTGGGACTCGAGGTCCTCGCGCACCTTGTGGTAGACGACCTCCGACTCGTACTGGGCGGCCACGCCGGCGATCAGGCTCTGCTTCTCGGCCTCGGGGATGCCCAGCTTGTCGTAGGTCTCGCGGATCTCGGCGGGCAGGTCCTCCCAGCTGTTGGCCTGCTCCTCGGTGGAGCGGATGAAGTAGTAGATGTCGTCGAAGTCGATCGCGGAGAGGTCGGCGCCCCAGTTGGGCACCGGCCGGCGCCGGAACTGCTCATAGGCCTTCAGCCGGAGCTTGCGCATCCACTCCGGCTCCTGCTTCATCTCCGAGATCTCGGCGATGACCTCGCGCGACAGCCCTTTCTTGGGCTCGAAGGTGGGTGTCAATCTCGGGGGCTTGTTCGGGGGCTTGGGGCGGGGCGCAGGGCGCGTCTCCGGCGGCGGGCTCGGCGGCGTCCACCGCGAGGTGGCAGCGGCACGCGTCGTGGCCACCGGCGATCGTTTCGCGCCGAGTGACCTCCACACCCAGCAGATCGCGGAACATCGCCGCCTCGAAGGCGCACAGCTCCGGGTTCTCGGCAGCGACGTCGCGGATGGCGCAGTGCTGTTGTCGCAGGATCAGGGAGTCGCCGTCGGCTTCGAGGCGCGAGGGGAACCCATCGTCACTGAGCAGCTGTGCCAGCTGCTCAGCCCGCTGTGCCGGGCTCGCATCGGCGTCGAGCCCGTCAGCATAGCGCGCCTGCTGACGCGCCCGGCGCCAGCGCAAAAACCGCAGCACCGCGCGCCGACCGCCGTCGGCCTCCAAAAACTCCAGCAGCTCGTTGGCCAACTCAGCCGAGCGATCCGGCAGCAGCCGCCGGCCCCGCTCGGTCAGGCGATATCTGGCCGCCGGTCGCCCGGGCCCGTCGCGCCGTACCGTCTCAGCGTCGATGAGCCCGTCGTGCTCCAGCGCGTGGAGGTGGCGGCGCACCGCCACCTCGGTGAGCTGCAGCGCGGCGGCGATCTCGGCGACGCCGCGAGGCCCGTCGTTGAGCTCCAGCACGACTCGCGCCCGGGTGTCGCCGAGCAGATCCAGCAAGCTGTCATCCACGGTACTCACGCTGGATACTGTAACATCAGTATTGAGAAATATCACCGGTCACACAGCGGGCCGCGGCTCACACAGCGGACCGCGGCACGCCGCGCACAAGAGAACCCGCCGCGCGGGCGGGTCCATGGCGGCACACGGCCTCGCGCCCGGCAGCGACTAACGCTGGCGGGAGCGCCGTCGGCGGCGCACCTCGCCCTGGATCATGTCCGACTGGTGCATGAACTTGCGCAGGCGCTGGTTGAATTCCTTGTCGACCTTGGACGAAGACCGGCGCGGCTGCTGCTCCTCCCACTCGGGGTCGGCCCGCTTGATCGACAGGTCGGTGCGGCCGTCCTCCTTGACGGCCAAAACCTTCACCTGGACCTGCTGGCCCTCAGTGAGGTAGGCGTGGATATTGTCCACGTACTCCCGATCGACCTCGCTGATGTGGACCAGGCCAGTCGACTCCGACGAGAGCTCGACGAACGCGCCGAACTCCTGCAAGCTAACGACCTTGCCCGTGATGATCTGTCCCGGCTGGATCTCTCCGGGATCGGCTCCTTGCGCGGCCACGACCCTCCTTTCGCGGCGTGGGCGATCGCCCGTGTGCGGGCGCGGCATCGCCGCAACGCGTGTTGGCACAACCTGCAACGCCCGCCAAGGATAGCAGGGCCGGCCACCGGTGTCGCGGCGCCAGCTGATCACCCGATGCAAGCCTCCAACGCTTCCTTGCGGCCATGTATTGGCTCCTGCGGCGTCACAGCCGGGGCACACGGTCGTTGTGCCCGCCACACGGGCCAGCCCGGCTGACCCGATGCGTCACCCACAACGACCCCACGCAGGCGCTGCGCTTCGCCGCGCGCGGAACGTCCACCGCGCATGAGCCGGCGCCGCTGCGAGGGCCCCCTCGTCTGGAGCGATCATGGTGTCGCGTGTGCTTGCGGGTGTTGTCAGCGCAACGGTGCTGGTGGTGGCCGTGGTGGCCGTACTGGCCACCGCCGTCGGCGGCGAGGCGGGCGCCGAGGTCGTCAGCCGCCGCGTCGAGGGCCTGCCCACCGCCGGGCACGCCGACGGCCAAGCGGTCACCGGCCAGGCCACCGAGGTGCTCAGCGAACCTCGCGAGATGCCGATCGCCTTCTCGCTGGTCGGCTTCTCGGTGCCCCGGGGGGCCACGGTGGCCTTTCGCCACCGCGTCGACGGCGGTGACTGGAGCGACTGGACGACAACCGAGGTCGATCGCCAGGAAGGCCCCGCCGGCTCGCAGGCTGACAACGCCCAGATGCAGGTCACACGGGCGGTGTGGACCGGTGCGGCCGACGAGCTGCAGCTGCGCGTGGGCGGCGCCCGCCCCGAGGACGTCGCCATCAACCTCGTCGACGGCCTGGGCCAGAACCGCTCCCCGACCGAGCGCCTCAGCGACGTGGGCCACCGCCTGGCCCAAGCGGTGACCGACGGTGTGGCGCCGGCGGCCGCCGCCAGCCGTCCCGGCATCATCACGCGCCGCGAGTGGGGCGCCGCTGCGCCCAGCGGCCCGCCGTCTGCCGCCCACCGGGCACGCGGCGCCGTGCTGCATCACACGGCGACCAGCAACGACTACGGGCGCAGCCAGGGCCCGGCGGTCGTGCGCAGCATCCAGCGCTACCACCAGCAGTACCAGGGCTGGAAGGACATCGGCTACAACTTCTTGGTGGACCGGTTCGGGCGCATCTATCAGGGCCGCGCCGGCGGTGTCACCCAGCCGGTGGTCGGCGCGCACGCCGCCGGCCACAACGTCGGGACCATCGGCGTGGCGTTCATCGGCCAGCACCACGCCGGCAGCGCCGGCGACACAGCCCTTCGCCACGCCGCGGCCAATGCCGCAACCGACCTGCTGGCCTGGCTGTTCCAGGTCCACGGCATCAACCCGCGCACCGAGGCCACGCTGCCCAGCGGCTACACCTACCAGCGTTTCGTGCGCCGCATCGTGGGTCACGGCCATCTCGGCGACACCAGCTGCCCGGGCAGCTCGGTCAACGCCGCCCTGGCCGGCATCCGCCGGGACGTGGTGGCCGCGTTAGAAGGCGGCACCCACACCGGTGAGCCTGGTTCTGCCCACAGGGGCCCCTCGCCTGGTTCTGCCCAGGAGGGCCCCTCGCCTGGCTCTCCCCACAGCGCCCCCTCGAGGGGGCAGCCCGGCGTGGCGCGCCTGGCCGACGACACGCGCCAGGCCACCGCCGCGCGCGTGTCGCGCCACGCCTTTGACAGCGCGGACACGGTGGTGATCGCCAGCGCCGTGGCCTATCCGGACGCGCTCGCCGGGGCGGGGCTGGCGGGGCGGCTCGGCGCCCCCGTGCTGCTGACCGCCCCGGGCGGGCTCGACTCGGCCACCCGCGCCGAGATCGATCGGCTGGGCGCCCAGCGGGCGGTGGTGCTGGGCAGCCCCACCAAGGTCACCCACCACGTGACCCAGGACCTGAGGCGGCGGGGGCTGGCGGTCGAGCGCATCACCGGTGACACCCGTTTCGCCACGGCCGCGGCGGTGGCGTCCCGGTTCACCGACGCCGAGACCGTGCTGATCGCTGACGGCGCGGGCGGCTGGCCCGACGCGGTGTCGGCCTCCCAGCTCGCCGCGCGCGACAAGATCCCGGTGCTGTTGACCGCCGGAGCCCATGTCCCGGCGGCCACCCACCGGGCCCTGCGGCGCATCGACCCCGACGACGTCATCCTCGTCGGCGGCCGCAACACGGTGCCCCCGCAGGTGTCGGCGGCCCTCCAGCGCTACGGGCGCCTGACCCGCCTGGCCGGGCGCACGCGGGTGCACACCGCGGCCCAGGTGACCAACCTCATGGCTCACACGGGTGCCGACAAGCAACGGCTGTGGCTGGCCTCCGCCAACGGGTGGGCCGACGCGCTGGCCGCCGGGCCGGCCGCTGCCCATGTGGGCGGCGTGCTGCAACTGACCTGGCCCCACCGGTTCAATGCGCACGGCCCCGTGGGCCGGCGAGTCAGGGATGCCAACGTGCTGCGGCTGGTGGGCGGCGCCAGCGCGATCTCACCGGCGGTGGAGCGCCAGAGCGTGCGACACGCCGCGCGGTGAGCCCGCCTGCCACCCACCGGGCACGGCCACCGGCGGCGAGCCCTGGCCTCGCCGGCGTGACACCGCCGGGTTCGCCTGGGCTCAGTCCCCGTCGCGGTGATGGCGGGTGCGGTGGTGGGGGTCGGCGGCCGGGTGGGGCGACAGCGGGTTGACGTGGACGGTGACCTCGGCCAGGTGTGGCAGGGCATGCAGCAGGGCGTGGTGGACCTCCTCGCTGACCGCGTGGCCGGCGGCCACGGTCAGGTCGGCGTTGACGGTGACCGCCAGCTCGCCGGTGAGGCGGTGGCCGGCCCAGCGCGCCCGCGCCCACCCGACGCCCCGCACGCCGTCGACGCCCGTGGCCACCTGCTCCATGGTCCCGATCACCTCGGGATCCACGCCGTCCATCAGCCGGCGCAGCACTGGCCGCGCCGTTTGGACCAGCACCCACGCGATCAGCCCGGTGATGAGCAGGCCGGCCAGGGGGTCGACAATCGGGGCGCCGGCCCACGTGCCCAGCACGGCCACGATCACCGCCAACGACGCCAGCGTGTCGGCACGCGCGTGATAGCCCTCGGCCACCAGCGCCGCCGAGCCGATGCGCCGCCCCGCGCGCAGGCGCACGACCGCGGCGATCTCGTTGCCGGCCACCCCGATCACACCCGCCAGCAGCACCCATCCCGCGTGCGACAGCGGGGCGGGGTCGATCAGGCGCTGCACCGACTGCCAGCCCACCAGCAGCGCCGAGGCGGCGATCCCGGCCACGATGAGCACGCCCACCAGGTCCTCGGCGCGGCGGTAGCCGTAGGGATAGCGCCGGCTGGGCAGGCGCCGGCCCAGCACGAACGCCATCCAACACCGCCAAGGTGATCTTGGTCACCCGGATGCCCTGGGCGCTGCGTTGTCCGCCAGCGTCGAGCTGGTCGGTCACGTCGTGGCTGTGCGGGCGGATCCAGCCCGCCAGCCGGCCGCGCCAGCCCCCGCCGTGGGCGTCCACGTGGGAGTGGGGGTCCTGGTGGGGGCCCTGGCCCATGTGGCCCTCGGGGTTAAGAAACGGGTGCGCCGGTCACGGCGCAGGCAACGCCATCAGCCCGCAACAGGCCAATCGCGCCCGCCTACTTGTAGCGGTAGGTGATGCGCCCGCGGGTGAGGTCGTAGGGCGACAGCTCGACGGTCACCCGGTCGCCGGGCAGGATGCGGATGTAGTGCTTGCGCATCTTGCCGGAGATATGCCCCAGGACCGAGTGGCCGTTGTCCAGGGTGATGCGAAACATCGTGTTCGGCAGCGCCTCCTCGACCACCCCCTCGAGCTCAAGGGCGGCCTCCTTCTGCGAGCCGGCACGGGCCTCTCGCTTGGCCCGCGTCTCCTCATCGACGTAACGGCGCGTCTTGGTGGTCTTGCCGGCGTGTCGCTTGGCCATGCTGGGTCGGTCTTTCGGTCAGCGCTCGAACAGGGTGGGGAGGCGGTGAGTGGCGAGAGCCGCCGGGATCGCGGCGGCCCACCCACCCACGGTAGCAGGCCGCCGACAGGGATCAGCCCCCCGGGGCCAGCCCCCCCAGCCACGATCCGACGACCACCGGTCAGTGGCCGGCCAGGCCCAACTCGTCGAGGGTGACCACGTCGCCGGCCACCCGGGCGGCGGCGACCACCAGCGGCACCGCCAGCAACCCGCCGCTGCCCTCCCCCA
>PXPH01000031.1:9609-17216 GCA_003021615.1 Actinobacteria bacterium QS_8_72_14 | reverse complement strand
GATCGCCGCGCCGGGCTCCATCGAGCGGTGCCCGCCGATGAGGTAGTCGGCCGCCGCGGGAGCCAGGCGCCGGGCCAGCATCGCAGCCGCCAGGCTCGACACCCCGTCGAGCACCACCGGCAGGCGCCGCGCGGCGGCGGCCAGCGTCACACCGACCAGCGCGGCGTGCTCCAGGCCGCCGACGGCGGCCAGCACCCCCACGGGGTCGTCGCCCTCGGGCTGGTGGCGCGCGAGGCCGGCGGCGACGACGTCACGCTTGCGCGCCACGATGTCGGCGTCGCCGCCCGCGCCGGGGCCCACCACCTCGCCGGGCTCGCGGCCGGTGGCCACCGACAGGATCGCCGCGGCCGGGGTGGTGTTGGCCAGGCCCATCTCGCCGTGGACGATGAGATCGGCGCCGTCGTCGGCGAGCCCGGTCACGGTTCGCGCCCGAGCACACACAGCCGCGCGCCGGCGCTGCGCGCGATCGCCCCGGCCGAGGCGCTACCGGCCGCGATCTGCTCGGCCATGATCGCGGTGACGGCCTGTGGCCACGGCGTGACCCCGTGGACATGCACCCCGTGATCGCCCGCGGCGATCACGGCAGCCGGCACGCCGGGCACCGGCGGCGGGCTAACGCCGGCGATCCCGGCGAGCTGGGCCCCCAACAACTCCAGGCGCCCGAGGCTGCCGGGGGGCTTGGCCAGCCGCTCGTGGCGACGGCGGGCGTCCTCGCGCGCCCGGGCGTCGACGGGCGCGACCGCCTCGACCAGGTCGGCCAGGTCGCCGTCGGCGCTCACAGCCGGTCTCCGTCGGGACGGGCGTGGCCCAAAGCCGCCGCCAAGGCGTTGACCAGCCGGTCGGTGGAGGCCGTGTCGCGGACGGCCACCCGCAGGTGCTCGGCCGACAGTCCGGGAAACGTCGACGGGCGCACCACCACCGCCTGGGCCCACAGGCGCTCGCGCACCTTCTCGCCGTCGGGCACGCCCAGACACACGAAGTTGGCGGCGGGCTCGGCGGCGAAGGTCACCTCGGGCATGCCCACCAGCCGGCGCCGCAACCGGTCGCGCTCGGCGGCGACCTCCTGGGCGAGGCGGCGGCGGTACGCCTCGTCGTCGGCACAGGCCCGCAGCGCCGCCAGCCCCACGCTGCCCACCGCCCAGGGGCGGCGGTGGGCGCGCAAGTGAGCCACCCAGTCGGTGCTGGCCAGCAGCGCGCCGGCGCGCACCCCCGGCAGACCCCACAGCTTGGTGGGGGTGCGCACCACCACGACGTCGCCGTCGCTCACCTGCCCGGCGAGGGTGGCCGCCGCCTCGTCAGCCACGAAGTCCACGAACGCCTCGTCGACGACCACCATCCGCCCGGGGCGGCGCAGCGCCGCGATCGCCGCGGGATCGTCCAAGCGCCCCAGCGGGTTGACCGGGTTGCACAGCAGCACGAGGTCGGCGGTATCGGGGACCGACGCCGGGTCCAGCGCCCAGCCGCGCTCGGGATCGCGGTAGGCGTGGGCGACCTGCCAGCCGTGGGCGCGCAGGGCGGCCTCGCCCTCGGTGAACTGCGGGTGGACCACCACCGCCCGCCCCGGTGCCAGCGCCCCGGTCAGGGTCCACAGGGCGTCGGTGGCCCCGGCGGTGGGCAGCACCTCGTCGGCCGCCATGCGGTGCCGCTCGGCCACGGCCTCACAGGCGGCCGTGTCGTCGGGGTAGTCGCCGACATTGGCGGCCGCGGCGCGCAGCGCCCCGCCCACGTGGGCCGGCGGCCCGCCGGCGACGACATTGACGGCCAAATCCAGCGTGCCCTCGGGGGCCATCGCGTCGCCGTGCTCGCGCAGCCCCACCGGCTCCTCGACGACCTCCACGAAGTCGGCGTTGTCGACCTCGGCTTGGTCGACCTCGGCCTTTTCGCCCGGCTGAGGCGGGGCGGTGGCCGCCGGCGGGGCGCCTGTCGTGTCGATATTCGAGTCGTTTGCTGCATCGTCGAGGGTCGAGGCGCCCGCGGCACCACCCACGCCCGGGGCGGCGGTCGGCGACGGCAACTCCACGGCGCGGGCCGCGACGACCCACAGGGCGCGATCGGCCTCGGCCGAGAGCCGCTGGAGCGCGGTGCCCAGCAGATCGACGAAGCGCCGGGTGGCGGCCTCGGCGGGCACCACCCCGGCGCCGACCTCCTCGGCCACGACCACGACCGGCCCGCCGTGGTGGGCGGCGGCCGCCCGCCAGGCGTGGTCGAGCTCAGCCAGCAGCCCCTCGGCGCGCTCGGCGCCGGCCTCGTCCAGCGGCGCGACCTCGGCTGGCGCGTCGGGCCACAGCCCGTGGTCGCCCATGCGGGCGGCCACCCACGGGCCCAGGGCGTCGATGAGTACCGGCCCGGCTGGCGCGGCACGCACCGTCCCGGCCAGGTCGGTGGTCTCCACGGTGTGCCACGACGATCGGCGGCGCGCCCGGTGGGCGGCCACGCGGGCGGCCATCTCGGCGTCGGCCACGGTGGCGGTGGCCACGTAGGTCACGCTCTCCGCGCCCGACACCAGCCGCTCGGCGACGGCGCTCTTGCCCGAGCGCGAGCCGCCCACGACCAGCACGCGCTCAGCCATGCCCGCTCGTCTCCGATCCGGGCACCGGTGTGGGCTCGTGATCGTCGGTGGTGGGCTCATGGGGATGGTGGTGCGGCGCCAGCGGTGACCCCCCGGGCCCGTGATCGTGGGTGGCGGGGTCGTGGGGATGGTGGTGGGGCCCCACCGGTGATTCCACCGGCCCGTGATCGTGGGTGGCAGGGTCGTCGGGATGGTGGTGGGGCTGCAGCGGTGACCCCACGCGGTCCTCGAAGCCGGGCATGGCCACGCGGTAGACACACGTGTCGCAGCTGCGCGGCGGCGCGCCGACCGCGGCCTCGTGGTAGCGCTCGACGGCGAGGTCAGCCACGCGGTCGTTCACGCCGAGATGGCCGGCGGCGACCACGGCCACGTCGTCGTGGGCGGCGTCGAACTCGGCGGCCTGCTGGCGCACCCGGTCCTCCAACAGACCGGTGAACAAAAAGTACGACAGCACCACGATCGTGCGCGCCCCCAGCGCCCGCAGCAGCCACACCACGACGTCGTAGGCGGTGGTCGCCGGCAGCACAGCCAGCACGCCCGCGGCAACCGCGTGATACAAGGGCGGGCTCGCCGACTGCGGGTTGACCACCGGGCTGCGCCCGCCGGCGGGAAACAGCGAGTCGAACGACGGCCGGGCGGTGCGGGGCGCGGCGTCAGCGATCCGGTAGCGCACGGTGCGGTCGGGCTGCAGCGACGGGCTGTCGGAGAAGTCCGACCAGAAGTTCGCGTGCTGGCCGGCGGCGACGACCTGGCGGCTCAGCGCCACGCCCGGCGGCGGCAGGCCCGCCCGGGCCGCGATGTCACGGGCCCGGTCCACGTGGGCGATCTCCTGGGGCCCGCGAAAGGTCGGCACGACCACGCTCCATGCCAACGCCAAGCCCAACAGCACCCCGCACAGCAGCCACACCGCGGTGGGGGTGGCGGTGCGCAGCGCCGGACGGGCCGGCACGGGCGGGGCGGCGGCGCTCACGCCAGGGCAGGCTATCCCGCCAGCGGCGCTGGATAGGATCAGCGCGTCGTCGCCCGGCGTTGTCACCGTTGAATGCGGCTGCTGTTGCCGTTGCCCCCGGAGGTGTCGTGTTCGACCTCGAGACGGTCAGCGATCGCGCCCTGCGCTCAGGTGCGGCTCGCTGGGTCGGGCTGGCGGTGGGCGTGGTGGCCCTGGGCTTTTTGGCTCAGACGCTGGCCGCCGACCGCGCGCGGGCCCTGGAGTGGGTGAGCTCGATCACCCCGGGGGGCCTGGCGGCGTTCATCGTGGGCTTCGCAATCTTTCACGTGGGCGCCGTGGCCACGCTGGGCCCGCTGCTGCGCGACAGCCAACCGGCACTGTCGATCTGGTCGGCCGCCCAGCTCGCCAAATACCTGCCGGTGCCGGGCTCGGCCGTGGTGGGCATGGTCGGCACGACCGTGCGCCGCGGAGGCACCACCCGCCAGGGGCTGGGGCTGATCATCCGCCACACGCTGTTGCACATGGGCGCGGCGACCGCGGTGGGCAGCGTCTCGGTGGCCGCGGCCGCCGCCGGCGTCGGCGTGCCGGCGCCGCTGACGGCCGCTGTGGCGGTGATCGCCGGCGTGGGGGTGGCGTGGCTGGCGCTGCGGCCGCTGCCGGCCGCGACCGCCGCGGGGACGATCGCGCTGGCGGTGGCCACCTGGGCGCTGTTGGGCGGGCTGCTGGCGCTGGGCTTCGACGCCGGCGATGGGGCGTGGCTGACGGTGGCCGGGGCCTATCCGGCCAGCTGGGTGGCCGGTCAGCTCGTCGTGCCCGTGCCGGCCGGCATCGGCGTGCGCGAGAGCGCCCTGCTAGTGCTGCTGGGCGGCGCGCTCGGCGCGGTGGGCGCGGCGACGTTCGCGCTGGGCACGCGGCTGCTGCACGTGGCCAGCGACGGGGCGCTGGCCGGCGTGGCCCACGGCTGGCAGGCCTGGCGACGCGCCCGCGGCGCGCCCGTCCCCGACCCGGACGAAACGGCGTGACGATCGCGACGCCGCCGCGGCGCGCCCGCGCCGGACGTTGGGGGGCCCGCCTGGCGGTGGCGGCGCTGTTTCTGACCGCCACGGCCGTGCTGCTGGGCCCGTCGCTTGCCGGCGGGCGGGTGGCGCTGCCCCACGATCTGCACCTGCAGCGCCTGCCGTGGGCGGCGCTGCCGGCCGCCGAGGCGCCCGTTGCCAACCACGAGCTGGGCGATCTGATCGACACCTACTATCCCACCCAGCACGCCATCGTCGATCGGCTGCTGGGCGAGGGCGACGCGTCGTGGCTAGCCGACGTCGGCTTTGGCTTTCCCGGCTGGGAGTTCGTCGGCTGGGGCGCGGTCAGCCCGTTCACGCTCGCCCCGGCCCTGGTGGCCCCGTTCGACCTGGCGTGGTCGTGGGGTCAGGGGCTGCGGCTGGTGGCGGCCATGGCCGGGGCGTATCTGCTGGCCCGGTCGCTTGGGGCCGGTCGGCCGGGCGGTGCGGCCGCCGGGCTCGCCTTCGGGCTCAGCGCCTTCGTGGTCGGCTGGCTGGGCTGGCCCCAAAGCCACGTGGCCGCAGCGATGCCCTGGGTGTGGTGGGCCACCGAGCGCACCGCCGGTTGCGCCGCCCGCTGGTGGGGCGCGGCGGCGCTGGCGGTAGCCACCACCGCGCTGTGGCTAGGGGGTTTCCCGGCGCTGAGCGTCTACGCCCTGCTGGGCGCGGGGATCGTGGCCGTGGCGGCCGCGGCGCGCGCCGACCGCCCGTGGCGACGCCTGGCGGCGACCGCGGCCGGGGTGGGCGCCGGCACGCTGACCGCGGCGTTCACCTTGGTGCCCAGCGCAGCGCTGCTGGGCGAGATGGACCTGTCCGCGCGCGCCGACGCCTGGACCGCCCAGGCGTTCCCGATCGCCCTGTGGACGTTCGTGGCACCGCGGGTGTTTGGCGGCGCCGGCGGCATCGGCCCCGACGTGCCCCACTGGATCGGCCAAGCCAGCGTCGAGTCGACCGCCTACGTGGGAGTGGTCACCCTGGCGCTGGCCGCCGCCGCCTGGGCGCTGGCCCCGCGCCGGCGCGGCGTGGCGCTGCACACCGCGATGGCCTTCGGCTTCGGGGGACTGGCCTACGGGGTGGCGCCGCTGGTGGCCCTGGTGCGGCTGGTGCCGCCGCTGGCGACGAACCCGCCCAACCGCGCGCTGGCGCTGGTGTGTTTGTCGACGGCGGTCGTCGGGGGGCTGGGCGTGGAGGCGGTGCGCCGGGCGTTGGCCGGGCGCGCCAAGCTGGCGCCGTGGGGGCTGGCCGGGGCGGTGGCGGTCAGCGGGGTCTTTGCCGCCTGGGGTGGCGAGCGCGTGGCCGTGGGGGCGCTGGCCCAGTTCGCCCGGCGCTACCTCGACGATCCCGCCCAGCGAGCCCTGGCACGCGACTGGGCGGTGACGAGCCTGGCGGTGGCCGCCGGGCTGGTGGCGACCGCGGCGCTGATCGTCGCAATCGGCTGGTGGTGGCGACGCCGACGGCTCGCCCGCGGGCGGCCCGTCGCGGCGGTGGGCGCGGCGGCCGCAGCGGCGCTGGCGCTGCTGGTGGGCGTCGACGTGACGATGCACGCCGTGGGCTGGAACACCCAGGTGCCCCGCCAGGGGCTGTTTCCCGACGCGCCGGGGCTGGCCCGCTTTCTCCCCGCCGCTCAGCGCCGAGCGCTGCGGCGCGCCGGAGCGCGCTTTGCCTCGCCGACCCACTGGACGTTCGACGGGACCGCCCGTGGCTCGTGGGAGCCGTGGCTGTCGGTGCTGGGCGTCCACGCCATGCTGACCCCCGCGGCCCAAGACGGCGCGCTGCCGCCCGGGTGGCGGCGCCGGCGCCACGGTCCCGTCGACGTGCTAGCCAACCCCCACGCCCGCGCGCCGGTGGCGGCGCTAACCGACGTCACGGTCACCGACGCCCCCCTCGAGCACGTCGCCGACCGCCAGCCGGGCGAGGCCGCCGCGCAGGCGGCGCTGCCTTACGGGGCGGTCGCGCCGGCGGCGGTGCCCGGCGGCGGTGGTGCCGAGGTCACGGTGCTCGCGCGCGCCGGCGGCCGGGTCACCGCGCGGGTGCGCAGCGAGGCCGGCGCCGTGGTGGCCCTCGACCAGGCGGCGTTGGATGGCTGGCACGCACGCGTGGACGATGAGCCCGCCGAGGTGGTGGCCGTCGACGGGCTTTTTGCCGGGGTCGTGGTCGGCCCCGGGGGCCACGACGTGACGCTGGCCTACGCCTCGCCGGGCCGCGATCTCGGCCGGGGGCTGACCGGCGCCGGCGTCGTCGGGCTCATCGCCGTTGGCGCGCTGGGCTGGTGGCGGCGACCAGACACCGGGCGCTGACGGCCACGGCCACCACCACGGCCACCGCTATGGCGGCCAGCGCCGGCGTCGCCACCGGCGCCCACGCGGCCAAGGCAGCCAGCCGCTCGGTCGCCGCGGCCTCGCCCGGGGGGCCATAGAACCGCTCCAGCAGCGTCCAGCCGGCCAGGGCGTGCAGCGCCACGGCCCCGGCCAGGGCTGCCACCGGCAGCCACCGCGACGCCCCGCTGATGGTCTGCCAGCCCACGGCGGCCACCGCCGCCAGCCCCACCAGCCCGCCCAGCAGATAGCGCCCCTGCAGGGCGGCCGTCAGGCCGGTGGTCACGTGGTAGCGCCACGCCCCCACCAGCACGATCCCGGCCACGGCGACAGTGGGCACCAGCGCCAGCGCCGCGTCCACGCGGCCGCCGGCGACGCCGCCCGGCGGCGGCCCCGTGGGCCCACCCGCGGCGTCGGTGGCGTCAACGGCGTCAACGGCCCGACCACCCGCCCGCGCCCGCCACGCAAAGGCCGCCACGAGCCCGACCAAAAGCACCGCCGTGGCAGCGACGATCGCCGGCGCCGGCAGTTGGGCCTGGCGCCAGCCAAAGGAGCCCCAAAAGCTGGTGGGCAGCCTCGTCGCCGCCTCGGCCAGCCACGGGCCCAGCGGCGGGTCGAAGCCGGCCGGCGGGTCGCCGACGCCCACTGCGCTGGGCTGCAGCGTGCCGTGGACCGCCAGGTTGCGCACCCACCACCAGCCCCCGACGGCCACCGCGATC
>PXPH01000031.1:0-9498 GCA_003021615.1 Actinobacteria bacterium QS_8_72_14 | reverse complement strand
CCCCCACGATCACCGCCAACAGCCCGTCGTTGATGACGGCCCCGGCAATGTGGGCCAGCTGGGGCACCCCCAGCGGCACCACCGCGGCGGCTAGCGCCGCCGGCGGTCTCGCCCCCAGGCGCCGGGCGGCGGCGAACGCCAGCCACGGCAGCAGCGCCGCGACCGCCGCCCCGAGCCCGCGCGTGGCCAGCACCACCTCGTCGTAGGCCCACTCGCCCCCGGTCGGGGCCATCGTCGTCAGCGCCGCCTGGCCCACCGCGGCCGCGGCGTAGTAGCCCGGCGGATGTTGGAACATGCCGTTGCCGGCCCCGTCGGCGACGTCGGCGGCGAGCTCGTCGAAGGTCGGCCGGCGCGCGCGGGGCACGGCCTCGCCACGCGCCAGCGGCGGCTCCTGATGACGCCGGGCCAAGTCGAGGCGCGCGGCCTCGTAGGACGCCTCGATCTGGCGGCTGAGCCGACGGTCGCCGCCCTCCAGCGGCCAAGGTCCGCCCTGGCGGGCCAGGCGCACCATGTCAAAGTGGCTGGGCTCGTCGGGCGCGCGCCAGGTGGGCACCACCACGGCGTAGCTCAGCACCACCAGCCCCTGCAGCACCACCAGGGCCACTAGGGCCCGGCGCGTGGCCGGATGAACCCGCCCGGCACCCGGCGAGGCCACCGGGGCGTGCCCGCCGGCGCCCCCGTCAGCCCCTGGTGGCGACCCGGCCGGAGTGTGGCCACTCACCGGGCCCGGCGCCTCGCCTGGGGCAAGCCCCTGGCCGCCTGGGCGTCCGACGGGTCTGGCCCGTCCGGCTGGGCCTTGGATCCGTCGGGCCCGTCCGGCTGGGCGCTAGATCCGTCGGGCCCGCCCGGTTGGCGATCGCCGGCCCACCGCCCGCCCGAGGTCGAGAGCGCCACGGGCGGCGAAGCCGGCCCGCGCGCGGCCGCGGCGATCACCGCCCCGACCAGCCCGGCGGTCACCGCCGCCAGCGCCGCCAGCCAGGCCACGCCCAGCCACGTCGGCCACGGCGACCAGGCCCACAATGCCGCCAAGGCCTGCCGGCCGCCACCGGCCCAAAACGCGTTCAGGGCGGTGGTGGTGGCCACGGCGACCATCGCCAGGACGCCAACGGCGACCGCCGGCGGCCACCAGCGGTGGGCGCGCGGCGAGTCCACCGCGACCGCGACGATCGCCAGCACGCCCACCAGCCCCGGCAGCATGTAGCGGCCCTGGATCATGGGGTAGTACCCGTAGGTCATATGCAGCGACCAGGCGGTGGTCAGCACCCCGGCGACAAGCGCCGCCGCCGGGGCCGCGGCCACGGCCAGCGCCGCCAGGCCGGCGCGGGCGCGCCGGCGCCGCCACACGGCCACGACCACCAGCCCGGCCAGCCCCGCGGTGGCCGCCCAGGCCACCTCGGCGGGAATCGCCGCCTGGAACCAGCCAAACGAGCCCCAGAACCGCTCGACGTAGCCCGGCACGGCCACCGACAGCCAACCCGCCAGCTCCGGTTGGGCCGCCTCAAAGGGCGGGGGGTCGTAGCTGGAGGGCACCGCCGTGCCGAACACCACGACGTTGCGCACCAGCCACCAGCCGCCGACCACGGCCATGGCCGCCAACCCCGCCACGGTCTGGCCCACCGCAACAGCGCCGCGGCGATGCCTCAGCGCCCCGACGGCCGCTGCCAGAGGGATCAGCGCGACGCCTATCAGCGCAAAGGCCTTGACCAGCAGCCCCGCGCCGAACAGCGCCCCTGCGGCCAGTGCCGGCCGCGCCCGCCCGTCGCCGGTGGCCATGCCCACCAGCGGCAGCGTGGCGGCCGACACCAGCAGCGTCAGCAGGTTGTCGTTGTTGACGGCGCCGCCGATGTGGGCCAGCTGGGGCACGGCCAGCGTCAGCCCGGCGGCGGCCACGGCGGGCGCGCGGCGCGCGCCCAGGCGCCGCCCGGCGGCAAAGGCCAGCAGTGGCAGCGGCGCGATCATCAGCGCCGACACGGCCCGCGCGGCGGCCAACTCGCCCAGCCAGCTCAGCGCCCCGCCGGGCGTCAGCACCTCCCCCAGGATCAGCGCGCCGGCGGTAACCACGTAGTACAGCGGCGCGTGCTGCCACAGCCAGTTGTCCGCCACGGAGGGCTCGTCGACCGCGAGCTGGGCGAACGGCTGGCGGGCGTGCGGCTGGGGGGCCTCGGCCGCCGACAGGGCCGACAGCTGGCGCACTTGGTCATAGTCGAAACCGGCCGGGTCGAAGGTGGCGGTGATCTGGCGCGACAGGGCGCGCTGCATGCCCACCCAGCCCGGCTCGGCGCGCACCACCCGCACCAAGTCGTGGTGCTGGGGCTCGTCGGGGGCGCGCCAAGGCGGGGCCAGCTGGCTCCAGCCCAGCGCCAGCAGCGCCTGGGCCAGCACCAGCAGCCACACCGCAGCCGGCACCCGGCGCCGCCGCGCCCCCGCCGGGGCGCCTGTGGCCTCGACGTGCTCGTCCCGCGTGCCCGCCACGGGAGGGTCGCTGGGCCGCGCGGTCATGGCCCCCGCCTTCGTCGCTGCCCGCTTGAGCCCGGCCTGCCGGATTGGTCGCCCCCGCCACCGTCGGCGGCCGTGCCGGCCACGGCCCCGGAGGGGGCCGACCCGGGTGGGGCCGACCCGGACGGGGTCGACCCGGGTGGGGCCGGGTGGGAGCGGCAAGTCAAGGCGCTGGTGATCGCCGCGCCGACGGCCACGCCCGCCACCAGCAGCGGCAGCGACACGGGGATGGCGTGCTCGTAGGCGGCCACCCATCCGGCGGCAGTGCCGGCGACGGTGGCCAAGGCGACGTCGGCCGGGCGCACGTGCCAGCGGCCGGCCACCCCCACCGTCCAGCCGGACGGGCTAGCGGCCAAGTACGTCCGGTCGTCGTCGGGCAGCAACACCCACACCGAGCGCGCCCAGACGGCGGCCAGGGCCAGCCCCGCCGCGGCCAGCACGACCAGCACGGCGCCGGCGGCCGCCGGCGTGCCTGCCGCCAGCGCCCGCAGCGCCACGTCCGGGGCGGGCTCGCCGGGGGCGGCGGTAAGCGTCGGGCGCCACACGACCTCGGCCAGCACGATCGCGGCCGCCACCAGCTGCAAGCCCACGAAGGCCACGCCGGCCACGGCCCCCGCGCGGCGCCCGGCGGCGGTCAGCCCGGCGGCAGCCACCCCACCGTAGGTGCCCACCGCCGGCCACAGGTACCGCAGGTGCGGCCCGCCGCCGGCCTGCACGAAGTCGGCCATGGCCACATACAGCACCGCGAACCAGCCCACGGCCAGCGCCCAGCACAGCGCCACCCCCGCCGGCTGGCGCCACGCGCCGCGGCTCAACCGCCACACGCCCACCAGCACCGCCACCGCCAGCACCACCCCGATCGCCCACCGCCCGACGACCAGCAGCGCCTCGGGCAGATAGGACGCCGACACCGCGTCAGCCTCGACGCGCGCCCAGTACTGCGACATCAGCTCACGCAGATAGGCGGGGTCGACCAGGCGCTCGGCCAGCGTCCCCGTGTGGGGGGCGCGGTCGTGTAGCTCCAGCAGCGCCGGCGCCCCCGTCAGGCTGTCGTAGCGCGCCAGGTTGAACCCGACGTAGAACCACGCCGATGAGGCCAGCGTCACCACCCCGCTGACCGCCGCCAGGCCCACCCCTCGGCCCAGGCGCGCCGCGACCGGCCCTCGACCGTGCAGCAGCTGGGCCACCGCCAGGCAGCCAAGGCAGCCGGCCGCGGCGGCCACCCCCACCACGCGCAGGTTCGCCGCCACCACCGCCAGCCCCGTCAGGGTGACAACGCGGGTGGTGGTCACCCCGCGCTGCAACACCACGGCCGCGGCCACCAGCAGCGCGGCGACCACCGCGAAGGCGAAACCGTCGTTATAGACCATGCCGGCGACGTGCAGCGAGTAGGGCACGGTGGCGGCGACCCCGGTGGCCACCACGGCCGCCCCCGGACGCTGTGGCAGCAGCAGCACCGCGAACCAGCCCACCAGCAGATAGCCCACCGCCACCGAGGCCACCCCCGCCAGGCGCAGCGCGTAGAAGCCCAGCAGCGGCACGCCGGCCATCTCCGCCAGCCGCAGCGGCACCCCCAGCACGAGATACAGCAGCGGCGGGTGGTTGGTGACCCACAGGCTCAGCCCCTCGCGCATGTGGGGGATGCGCGAGGCGTTGGGCTTCGCGTCCACGGGGGGGATGTCACCGGCGACGGCGTTGAGGGCATAGCCCACGTGGGCGGTCTCGTCGGGAGGCAGAAAGGGCGGGATCGCCAGGGCGTGCGCGGCGCTGATCAACGCCGACAGGCCTGCGACCGCCCCCACCCCGGTCAGGGCAAGCTGGCGGCGTCGGGCGACGGCGGCGTCGCGGCGGTGGGCGTCGTGCCGCGCGTGGCCGGCGGCGAGCCGTCGGTGAGGCCCCGGGCGAGCCCGGGGCGGGTCAGCCCAGCACCAGCTCGTCGCCCTCGACGTCGACGGTGACGGTTGATCCCTCGTCGTAGGTGCCGTCCAGCATCCTCAGCGCCACCGGGTCTTCCAGGGCCGTGCGCAGCACCCGCTTGAGCGGGCGCGCCCCGTAGACGGGGTCGTAGCCGCGCTCGGCCAGCCAGTCCTTGGCGGGCTCGGAGACCTCCAGGCCCAGGTCGCGCTGGGCGAAGCGCTGCCGCACCCGGGCGAGCTGGACGTCGACGATGTCGCGCAGCTGCTGGCGCTCCAGGCGGTGGAAGATCACCTGCTCGTCGAGGCGGTTGAGGAACTCCGGGCGGAAGTGCTCGCGCACCGCCTCCATGACGCGCTCGCGCATCTGGGCCTCGGACAGCTCCTCGTCCAGCAGCCACTGGCTGCCCAGGTTGGAGGTCAAGATGATCACCGCGTTGCGAAAGTCCACGGTGTGGCCCTGGCCGTCGGTCAGGCGCCCGTCGTCAAGCACCTGCAGCAGGGTGTTGAACACATCCGGGTGCGCCTTCTCGATCTCGTCGAGCAGGATCACCGAGTAGGGCCGGCGGCGCACCGGCTCGGTGAGCTGGCCGCCCTCCTCGTAGCCGACATAGCCGGGCGGGGCGCCCACCAGGCGCGACACGGTGTGCTTCTCCTGGAACTCGCCCATGTCGAGGCGGACCATGGCGCGCTCGTCGTCGAACAGCAGCTCGGCCAGCGCCCGGGCGAGCTCGGTCTTGCCCACCCCGGTGGGCCCCAAGAACAAAAACGAGCCCAACGGCCGCTCGGGATCGCCGATGCCGGCCCGAGAGCGGCGCACGGCGTTGGCCACGGCCGTGACGGCCTCCTGCTGGCCGACCACTCGGTGGGCGAGCTGGTCCTCGAGGCCGACGAGCTTGTCACGCTCGCTCTCCAGCAGCCGCGACACGGGGATGCCGGTCCAGGCGCCGACGACCTCGGCGACGTCCTCGGCGTCGACTTCCTCTTTGAGCAGGCGCTGGTCGGATTGGATCTCGGCGAGCTCGCCCTCGGCCGACTCGAGGTCCGTTTGCAGGGTGGGCACGCGGCCGTAGCGCAGCTCGGCGGCCTTTTGCAGGTCCCCGTCACGCTCGGCGAGGTCGGCCTCCTCGCGGGCGCGCTCGACGTCCTCTCTGAGCTGGCGGATGCGCCCGATGCGGGCCTTCTCGTCCTCCCAGCGCCGGTTGAGCTCGTCGAGCTCGCCGCGCAGCTTGTCCAGCTCGGCGTCGAGCTCCTCGCGGCGGGCGACCGTCTCGGGGTCCTCCTTGGGCCCACCCGCCGTCGCCGCGTAGCGTGTCGACCGTTCCCGGTCGCCCTCCAGGGCGGCGCGCTCGATCTCGAGCTGCTTGACGCGGCGGTCGATCTCGTCGATCTCGGCGGGCATCGAGTCGATCTCGATGCGCAGGCGGCTGGTGGCCTCGTCGACGAGGTCGATGGCCTTGTCGGGCAGGTAGCGCTCGGTGAGGTAGCGATCCGACAACCGCGCGGCGGCCACCAGGGCGCCGTCGGTGACGCGCACGCCGTGGTGGACCTCGTAGCGCTCCTTGAGCCCGCGCAAAATCGCCACGGTGTCCTCGACGCTGGGCTCGCCGACGTACACCGGCTGGAAGCGCCGCTCCAGGGCCTTGTCCTTCTCGATGTCCTTGTACTCGTTGAGGGTGGTCGCGCCGATCAAGCGCAGCTTGCCGCGGGCCAGCATCGGCTTGATCATGTTGCCGGCGTCCATGGCTCCTTCGGCCTTGCCGGCGCCCACGATCGTGTGCAGCTCGTCGATGAAGGTGATCATCTGGCCCTCGGCGGCCTCGATCTCGGACAGCACCGCCTTGAGGCGCTCCTCGAACTCGCCGCGGTACTTGGCCCCGGCGATCATCGAGCCGAGGTCGAGTTGGATCAGGCGGCGGTCGTTGAGGCTCTCGGGGACGTCGCCGGCGATGATGCGCTGGGCCAGCCCCTCGGCGATGGCGGTCTTGCCGACGCCGGGATCGCCGATCAGCACCGGGTTGTTCTTGGTGCGCCGCGACAGCACCCGCATCACGCGCCGGATCTCTTCGTCGCGGCCGATGACCGGATCGAGCTCGCCCTCCTCGGCCTCACTGGTGAGGTCGCGGGCGTACTTCTCCAGGGCCTCGTAGGTCGCCTCGGGGTCCTGGCTGGTCACGCGCTGGTTGCCGCGCACCTGGCGTAGCCCGTTGAGCAACTGCTCGGCGGTGGCGTCGCGGTCGGTCAACACCCGGGCGGCGGGGTCGTCGGACTCAGCGATGGCCAGCAGCACGTGCTCCACCGAGACGTAGTCGTCGCCCAGCTGGCCCGCGTGCCGCTCGGCGTCGGACAGCACCGTCGACAGGTTCTTGCTCAAGCCCGGCTGGGCGGTGGTGCCGTGGGCGGCGGGCAACTGGTCGAGCGCGGCCTCGGCGGCGTTCTTGGCCTCGTTGCGGTCGAGGCCGAGCCGCGACAGGATCGCGCCGGCGGCGCCCTCGCTGTCGGCGAGGATGGCGTGCAGCAGGTGCAGCGGGCGCACCTCCGGGTTGCCGCGGTGGGTGGCCGTGGTCACGGCCTGTTGCAGCGCCTGCTGCGAGCGATGGGTGAGACGTTCGATGTCCATGATCCAGCTAAGCCTTCGAAGCGGTTCCTGAGTCTGTTCGACTAAGATTATTCCACACTTACCCTGTGCGAGCACCGGCGGCGTTCCCCGCGCGCCGACCGCGCGCCCCGGCAGCGTTACCCGCGCGCGGACCGCGAGCACCGGCAGCGTTAGCGCGGGCGCGACGGGTCGCGCTGGTGCTGGATCTCGGGGCGGCGGTACAAAACGAGCTCGGTGCCGCGGCTGCGCAGGGCCTCGCGCAGTGCCTCGCGGAACTCCTGGCGCACTTGCTCGATGCGTTGGCGCTGGCGCTCCACCTCGGCCTGCAGCGCCTCCACCTCGTCCTGTAGGGCCAGCACGCGCAGGACGCCGGCGAGGTTGACCCCCTCCTCCTGGGTCAGTTGCTGGACCAGCTGGACGCGCTCGACGTCGCGGCGGGAGTAGCGCCGGGTCCCGCCGGCCGTTCGCTTGGGCTTGATCAGCCCCTTGCGCTCATAGGTGCGCAGTGTCTGGGGGTGCACGCCGGCCAGCTCGGCGGCGACCGAGATGATGTAGATACCGGCGTCGTTGCCCGGCATGAGTGCTCTGATCTCCCCTTATCGGCGTTTGCCCGACCGCGCGCCACGGCCGACCAGCACCCCCTGGTCAGGCCTGGACTCGCTCGCCGGGGCGCAGGTGGGCGCGCAGCTCCTCGGGATCCTCGGTGTCGGCGAAGTCGCCTAGCAGCTTCTGTTGGGTCTTGGTCAACTTGCGGGGCACGTGGATGTCCACGGTGACCAGCAGGTCGCCGTGATCGCCACCGGTTTTGGGCGCCCCGTGGCCGCGCACCCGCAGCCGTTTGCCGCTGGGGGTGCCGGCAGGCACCTTCACCGACACCTCGCCGTCGAGAGTGGGCACCCGCAGGGTGGTGCCCATGGCCGCCTCGGCGAACGTCACCGGCACCGTCAGCGTGAGGTCGTCGCCACGCCGGCCGAACAGCTCGTGTGCGTGGACCCGGACGGTGACATACAGGTCGCCGGGCGGGCCGCCGCGCAGCCCGGCTTCCCCTTTGCCCTTGAGGCGGATGCGCGCCCCGTCCTTGACCCCGGCCGGGATGCGCGCGCGCACCCGGCGCGTGCTGGACACGGCGCCGCCGCCGCCACAGGTGGGACAGGGGTCGGTGATGACCATGCCGCGCCCACCGCAGGCAGTGCAGGTTTGAGCAAAGCTGAACAACCCCTGGTCTGACAGGACCTGGCCGCGCCCGCCGCAGGTGGTGCAGACCGCCGGTGACGTGCCGGGCTTAGCCCCCGAGCCGCCGCAGGTGCCACAGGCGGCGCGCCCGGCCACCTGCAGCGTGGTGGTCACCCCGGCCATGGCGTCGGCGAACGACAGCGTCAGCGTCGTCTCGGCGTCGCGGCCGCGCTGGCCGCCACGGCCGGCCCCGGCGCGGCCGGCGCCGGTGGCGCCCGTGCCGGGAGCGCCTTCGCCGAAGAGCCCGCCCAGCAGATCGCCCAGGTCCATGCCGGCCGCGCCCGGCCCGGCACGGCCAAAGCCGCCCGCGCCGCCAAAAGAGTCGCCACCACGACCGCCGGCGAACGCCCCGGACTCGACCATGTCGCGGATGCGGTCGTACTCCTTGCGCTTCTCTGGGTCCGACAGGACCTGATGGGCCTCCGAGACGTCCTTGAACGTCTCTTCGGCCTTGGGGTCGTTTGGGTTGGCGTCGGGGTGGTACTGGCGCGCCAGGCGACGGTAGGCCTTGGCGATCTCGTCCTGCGACGCCTCGCGCGAGACCCCCAGGGTCTTGTAGTAGTCCTTCTCGACGTAGTCGCGCTCGCTCATGGGCTTACTTCGCTACTTTGACGGACGCGGGACGCAGCAGGCGGTCCTTGAAGCGATAGCCGGGCCGCATCACCTCCACGACGACAGGCTCCTCGACCGCCTCGCCGAGCTCCTGCTCGGCCTCGACCTGGGCGACCGCCTCATGGACGGTCGGGTCGAAGGTGGCGCCCTCGCCGGGCACCGCCTCGAGCCCGAAGCGCTCGAGCGTCTCCAGCAACTGGCGATGGACCATCTCTACGCCCTTGGCCAGCTGGTCGTCTGAAGACGCTTCGGCGGCCTGGTGGGTGTAGTCGAAATTGTCCAGCACCAACAGCAGCTCGCTACAGACCTGCTCGGCGCCGCGGTCCAAGGCTTCGCTGTGCTCTTTGCTGGCGCGCTTGCGGTAGTTCTCGAACTCGGCCCGCTCGCGCCGCAGCAGCTCCAGATACTGGTCACGCTCGGCTTGCGCCGCCGCGACCGGGTCGGCGGGCTCGCCCGGCTCGGCCGCCTCGGCGGGCTCGGCGGGATCGGTGGGCTCGACGGGCTCATCAAGCTCGCCCTGCTCGGCCGCCTCGGCGGGCTCGGCGGGCTCATCGAAGTCCGCGCCGTGCGACTGGGCCTGAGCCGCCTCGGCGGGCTCATCGAAATCCGCGCCGTGCGACTGGGCCTGAGCCGGCTCGGCGGGGC
>PXPH01000030.1:28637-29296 GCA_003021615.1 Actinobacteria bacterium QS_8_72_14 | reverse complement strand
CTCGGCGTCGGTCCGCTCGCTGGCCTCGGCCGTCAGCCCGCCGACGCAGGAGTTCACGAACACCCGGTCGTCCTCGACGCCCAGGTCGATGCGGCGGACCGGCCCGCCGTCGAGCAGTTCGAACGCTTGCGCGACGCTCTCGACGCCGACGTTGCTGGCGAAGTTGTTCCCCGTGCCGGCCGGCACCATGCCCAGCTCCTCGATGGCCATGGCACGGATGCGCCGCAGCGACGACAGCTCGGCGACGTCGGCGCTGAGCTCGTTGCGCGCCTGCTCCAGGCCGGCGATCTCCTCGTTGAGCTCCCGGGCGGTGAAGGCGGCCTCGGCGCCGGCGGCCGAGACGCTGGTGATGCCGGCCACGCCGATCAGGCCGGTGATCAGCATCGCTGCCAGCCAGCGGCGAGCCCGACGTGGCGCCGCGACCACGGAGAGCTCGGGTCGCTGGCTCGGTTGCGGCTGCGAGCCGGGGCGCCCGGCCGGTTGCGGGTCCGGCCGCGACGCCGCGGTGGAAAACCGGCGGTGAGCCGGGGCGTCTGCTGCGGCGGGTGCGGCCACGGGGCTTCCTTTGGCGGACGGCGATCAGGGCAGGGAGGCGGCGGTGCGCTCGGCGGCGCCCAGGCGCGCCGAGCGCGAGCGCGGGTTCGCGGCCACCTCGGTGG
>PXPH01000030.1:4981-28614 GCA_003021615.1 Actinobacteria bacterium QS_8_72_14 | reverse complement strand
GAGCGGGCGCTGGAGCCAGGCGCGGGGGCCAACCGCTCCAGCGCCTGGGGAAGGGAGGCGCGAAAGCGGGTGAGCTCGTCGTTGACGGCGATGCGCAGCGCCTGGAACGTGCGGGTGGCAACAGGGCGCGGTCCTGTGCGGGCGCGGGCCGGCACGGCGGCGGTGACGGCCTCGACCAGCTGGCCGGTGCGCCGGATGGGGCGGGCAGCGACGATGGCGTGGGCGATCCGACGGGCATGGCGCTCCTCGCCGTAGTCGCGCAGCAGCGCCGCCAGCTCCTGGGCGTTTAGGCGGTCCAGCAGCGCCGATGCCGGCTCGCCGCTGGTGGGATCCATGCGCATGTCCAGCGGCGCGTCGCTGGACAGCGAGAAGCCTCGCTCGGCGTGGTCCAACTGCAGAGAGGACATGCCGAGGTCGTACAGCACGGCCCGCACCGGCTCGGCGGGGGCGATGTCGTCGAGCACGTCGCCGAGCTCGTCGAAGGCAGCGTGCACCAGCGTCAGGCGGGCGGCGTGATCGGCCAGGCGCTTCTGGGCCACCTCCAGGGCGGCGGCGTCGCGGTCGAGGCCCACCAAGCGCGTGGCCGGCCCGCTGGCGCTCAGCAGGGCGGCGGCGTGCCCGCCGGGACCGATCGTGGCGTCGACCAGCACCCCCGGCTGGTCGGTGGCCAGCAGCGCGGTCACGCGCTCGACCATCACCGGATCGTGGCCAGCGGCTGTCACCTCGGTCTCCGGCCGTGAGCTGGACAGGCCGTGGGCCACCAGCGTGGGGGCGCATCGGTCGGCGGGGCGGCAGCCGGCGGGCATGTCAGAAGACTCCTTCGCCCAGGGGCGTGTCGATCGCGGCGAACTCGCTCATGGACTCGTCGCGGTAGCTGGCCCACCGCTCGGCGTCCCACAGCTCGATGGCGGAGTCGGCGCCCACCACGGCGACGTCGCGCTGCAACAGGGCGTACTCCCGCAGACGGCCCGGAATCGTGATGCGCCCCTGCTTGTCGAGCTCGTCGAGGTGGGCCTGCGACGTCATGACCCGCAGGAACTTGCGCTGCTGCTCGTCGGTCGAGCGCAGCTCGCGCAGCCCCTCCAGCACGCGCTGCCACTCGGCGCGGGGGTGCACCTTCAGGCAGCGATCCTGGCTCACGGTGATCACCAGCCCTTTCTCGAGGGGCTCGCGAAAGGCCGAGGGCAGGATCAAGCGACCCTTGGAGTCCAGCGTGTGCTGGTACTCCCCGACAAACATCCACGCCTCCCGGCCGTTGGCCGGCCACGGCCTCAGCCCCGTCGCACCCGGTCACTCCAACCTGCTCCACAGTGCCCCACTGTACTCCACTCAGACGCCACGCACCACCCCACCGGCGCCACACACCACCCCACCGGGTGGTGTTGGCCGGCAAGCGACCCAGAAAAGGCCGCCAAATCGGGGTTACACAGGGGTGGAGCGAAGTGGGGCGACGCTGGGCACGGCCACCCCCTCAGCCGCCGAGGGGCGACGGCACGGGGCGGGGCGAATGCCCCGCAGCGAGTGACTGCGCCGGTCGACGTCGCCGCCGACAGGCCCGTGGTGGAGCGAAGTGGAGCGCCCCCGTCAGGCCCCGGTGGGAACGCGAGAGGTGCGGGCGGGCGGCGACGCCGCCCCCGGCGTCACGAGGCGCGGGCCGGCTCGGCGGGCGAGCCGAGCACGTCGCCGAGATAGCGCGACCACTCCGGATCGACGCGGCCCACGGTGACCACCAGCCAGAACGCCGGGCGCGGCGCGAACGGGCGGCGGCGCAGCCGCATGCCAGCCTCGGCGGGCGTGCGGTCCTCCTTGCGGGAGTTGCAGCGGCGGCAGGCGGCCACCACGTTGCCCCAGGCATGATCGCCGCCCCGGCTGCGGGGCAGGACGTGATCGACGTTCTCGGCGCCCGCCCCGCAGTACTGGCAGGTGTGCTCGTCGCGCAAAAACACCCCGCGGCGCGTCAACGACGCGTGGCGACGCCGGGGGACGTTGACGTAGCGCCGCAGGCGCACCACCGACGGGGCCGTGAGGTCCAGGTGCTGGGAGCGAAAGCGGTGCCCGTTGGCGTGGACGACGTCGGCCTTCTCGGCCAGCACCATCACCACCGCCCGGCGAGCGGCCACGACGCACAGCGGCTCCATGGAGGCGTTGAGCACCAAGGCCTTGCCCGCGGCGCCGGCCGGTCTCGCGTTGGCGCGGGGGCGGCTGGCGCCGTCGGCGCAACCCACGGGCCGCGTCGGCGAGCCCGCGTCGTCACGCGGCCAGCTGCCCAGTGCCTCGGGATCCACCGCGGCGATCCTCCTGTTCGCCCTGTGTCGTGGCGGCGAAGGCAGGGCAACGATACCAGGGTCGCCCGCCCCGAGACCCGGCACCACCGGGCGTCAGCTGCCCGGCGAGGGCACCACCTCGAAGCCGGCGAGCTCGTTGAGCGCCGCGCCCCACACCAGCACCAGCGAGCGCAGCGCCTCGTCGCGGTCGTCGGGCTCGCCCAGCGTCATCCACGTCCAGGCCACGTGCTCGACCATCGCCACCAGCGTTGCGGCCACCGCACCGGCCGTCACCGGGGGGCGCCCACGGCTGGAGGCGGCCGCGGTGGCCTGGACTTGCTCGGCCACGCGGCTGACGAACATGCGGCGCGCGCGCCGGTAGCGCTCGGCGAAATCGGGCTGCTCGCGGGCCGCTTCCAGCCACGCGCCGATGATCGGGGTGTGGGCGCGATAGTGCTCCAAGAACCCCCCGATGACCTCCGCCAGGGCGGCGTGGACGTCGTCGCCGTGCCACGGGCGTTGGGCCAGCGCCAGAAAGCCGCTTTCTACCTCGTCCAGCAACGCCTCGAGGATCGCCGCGCGGTTGGCGTAGTAGGTGTAGAACGTGCCGTGGCTGACTCCGGCTCGGGTGACCACGTCCTGGACCCGCGTGCCCTGCCACCCCCCGGCGGCGAAGGCCTCGCGGGCCGCGGCGCGCAAGCGTGCCGCGGTGTCGCGGTCGAGCTCGCGGTGGCTCGCCGACGGCTCCACGGGTTCCTCGGTCTCGTCATCGGCAGCAGGCATCTCGCAATCCTAATGGGCTAGTGGCGCCGAACTTCGCGCCGACTCGGCTCGCCCACGCGCCGCTACACTCGCTGACGCCGCTGTGACCTCCGGCACGCCGAGGGTCCGCCCGCGATCGAGCCCAAGGGGAAACCTCCGTTGGCACGGGATCAGGCCGATCACGCGGTGCAGCGGCTGGGCGAGGAGACGGCTGCCATCGAGCAGCAGATGGCCACGGTCATGGAGGGCAAGCCCGAGGTCGTGCGCCTGCTGCTCGTGTCGCTGCTGGCCGGCGGCCACGTGCTGCTGGAGGACGTGCCCGGGGTGGGCAAGACCCTGCTGACCAAGGCGCTGGGGCGCAGCCTGGAGTGCACGGTCAAGCGCGTGCAGTTCACCCCGGACCTGTTGCCCACCGACATCACCGGCGTGACTGTCTACCAGCAGGAGTCCGGGCGCTTCACCTTCCGCCCGGGGGCCGTGTTCGCCAACGTGGTGCTGGGCGACGAGATCAACCGGGCGGGGCCCAAGACGCAGTCGGCCCTGCTGGAGGCCATGGAAGAGCAGCAGGTGACCATCGACGGCGTCACCCATGCGCTGCCGTCGCCTTTTCTGGTCATCGCCACCCAGAACCCGATCGAGCTCGAGGGCACCTATCCCCTGCCGGAAGCCCAGCGCGACCGCTTCTTGATGCGCCTGTCCATCGGCTACCCCTCGGCGGACGCGGAACTGGAGGTGTTGGAGGTCCACGGCGAGGGCGACCGCCTCGCCGAGCTGTCGCCGGTGACCGATGCCTCGTCGATCAACTGGCTCAAGGAGGTGGTCGGCCAGCTGCATGCCGCCCCCGCGCTGCGGCGCTACATCGTGGACGTCGTGCGCGCCACGCGTGAGCACCCCGCCGTCGAGCTGGGCGCCTCGCCGCGTGCGTCCCTGGCGTTGCTGCGAGCCGCGCGGGCGCTGGCCGCCATAGCCGGCCGCGATTTCGTGATCCCCGACGATGTCAAGCACCTGACCCCCTACGTGCTGGCCCACCGCCTGGTGCTCACGCCCCAGGCCCGAATGGGCGATGCCACACCCGACGACGTGCTGGCCGAGGTGCTGGCGTCCGTGCCGGTGCCCACGTCCGACCGTGGCCCGCAGGCTGGCGCGCCACGACGGCAGGCCGCGAGCTTGCGCTGACGGCCGTCGGCTGATGCTCACCGTCCGTGGCCTCTCGCTGCTGGCCTCAGCCGTGCTGCTGTGGCTGGTGGGGCGGGTGCTGGGCGTCGACGCGCTGCACGTGGTCGCGGTGGCCGCGGCTGCGCTGGTGGTGCTGGCCTGGCTCAGCGTGCGCCTGCCCGCCGACCGGGTGGCCGTGCGCCGGGCGCTGGGGGCCTCCCGGTTGGCATTCGGCGGGCGCACCGAGGTCGAGCTGAAGGCGCGCCGCGACGGGTGGCTGCCGGCGCCCACCGTGCTCGTCGCCGACCAGGTGCCCGCCCCACTGTGCGAGGAGCCCCCGACATTCGTGATTGCCCGCCTGCCCCGCGGCCGGGCGGTCACGGTGGGCTATGGCCTGCACGGCGCCCGGCGGGGGCGCTTTTGGATCGGCCCCGTGCGGCTGGGCTTGGCCGATCCCTTCGGGCTGGCGCGGCGCACGCGCGCGTTGGCCAGCCACGAGGAGCTGGTGGTCTATCCCTGCGTCGAGGCCCTGCCCGACAGCGCCACCGCTCGCACGCCGCCGGCGCGCGCAGCGGGCGACCAGCACCGGGTCTTGGAGCAAGGCGACGAGTTCCACACCATGCGCGAGTACGTCCAGGGCGATGACTTGCGGCGGGTCCACTGGCCCTCGACCGCCCGCCAGCAGAAGCTCATGGTGCGCCAACACGAGCTGCCCTGGCACGCTCAGACGACGCTGCTGCTGGACACCCGCGCCGAGGCGCACCGCCCCAACCAGCGCGAGTCATTCGAGACGGCCGTCTCGGCGATCGCCAGCGTCGGATGCCACCTCGCGGCGCGGCATCACCACCTGCGGTTGGCCACCGAGGCGGATTGCACGCTGCCCGGCGTCATCGACCGGCAAGCCTTGCTGGACCGCTTGGCCGTGGTGGCCCCCTCGGATGCGCCCACCCTGGCCGGGGTGGGCGAGCTGGTCCGCAACAGCGGCGGCGAGGGGATGATGATGGCGTGTGTGGCGCCACCACCGGGCAGCGACCCGGTGGCTGTCGCACCCGACACGCGGGCGCTGCTGCACGCCGGGCGCAGGTTCCGCCACTGCGCGGCGGTCGTGGTCGGTGGGGGGGCCGACCCGCGCGCCGACGAGCTCGTGGCGCTGCTAGCTAGCGCGGGGTGGCGCAGCGTGGCGTTGGCCGCCGGGCAGCCGTTGGCGCAGGTGTGGCCTACCCTGGTCGCACGCCGCAACCCGACGCCGGCGTGAGGTCACGATGACCGCGCGCCCCACGGCCGAGTCAACCGCTGGGCCTTGCACGGCGGCCGGGCGCCCCGTGTCCGAGTGGCTACTGGTGGGCGCCTGCGCCGCGCTGATGGCCGCCGCGGTGCTGCCCTTCGCCCGGGTGTTTGTCGGTGTGGAGTTCGCGCGGCCGGTCGCGGCGGCGATCCTGCTCAGCCTGGGCGGACAGAGCCTGGCGCGCCGCGCCGGTGGCGGCCCGTTGACGGGCCTGTTGGTGGGCATCGTCGCCTGGAGCATGTTCGTGGCGCTGGCGTTTTTGCCGGCGTCGACGCTGTACGGCGGGTTCGTGCCCACCTCGGAGACGCTGCGCGCCGGCGCGGAGCTGTTCGCCGACGGCGTCGAGCTGGTGCGCACCCGCCCGGCGCCGACCTTCCCCGTGCCCGGTCTCATGGTCCTGACCGTCACCGGCGTCTGGTGGGTGGCCCACGCCGTCGACGTCCTGGCGGTCCGGTTGCGGTCGCCGCTGCACGCGGTCGCCGCGGCGCTGGTGCTGTGGACAGTGCCGCTGGCCGTGACCACCACCCCCGGCGGGCAGGCGTGGCGCTGGGCAGTGCCGCTGCTGATCGCCGCGGTCGCCGTGCTGTTGCTGGGAAGCGACACGGCGCGGATGGGTCGCGCACGCCGCGTCGGCGGCGGGTCGGTGGCGCCCGCCTTCGGCTGGGTCACCGGTCTGGGGGCGGTGGTGGCGGGGGTGCTGCTGGTGGGCCTCGTGCCGGGCTTCGGCGAGCGGGCCCTGGTGCAACCCGGCGGCTCCGGCGGCGGCCTGACGACCACCGACAACCCGATGGTGGACATCCGCTCCAACCTGGTCGACCAGAGCCGTATCCCGGTGGCCAGGGTCAGCTCGCCCGAGCCGGTGTATCTGCGCTTGACCAGCCTCGAGCGCTTCGACGCCGGGCAGCGCTGGACCAACGACGGCATCCGCGGCGACCCCGTCTCGGGGCCGCTGCCCGCCGAGGCCCAGCAGCCGCTGAGCCGCTCGCTGAATGTGGAGGTCGAGGCGCTGGGCCTGTCCGGAGCCGTGCTGGTTCCCGCCCCCTACCAGCCGCGGGCGATCAGCAGCCCCCGCCTGGAGGACCTGCGCTGGGATTCCGACCTCGCCACGCTGACGATGACCGGCGACGAGCGGTTGGCCAACGGCGACAGCTACGAACTCGCCGTCGAGGTGCCCAACCCCCCGCTGGAGGCGCTGCGCGAGGTCGACGTCTCCGAAGCCAATCCGGCGCTGACCCGCGTGCCTGAGCTCCCCGAGGAGGTCGGGGCCCTGGCCCAGCGTATCGTCAGCGAGGCCGGGGCGGACACCGCGGTCGACCGGGCCCTGGCCATCCAACAGGAACTGCGCTCCTGGGAGTACTCGCTCAACCCGCCGGCGGGCCATGGGAGCAACGCCATGCGCTCCTTCATCCAGCGCCGCGTGGGCTATTGCGAGCAGTTCGCCGGGACGATGGCCGCCATGCTGCGGTCGCTGGGCATCCCCGCCCGCGTGGCGGTGGGCTTTACCCCCGGCGAGCGCGTGGGCGACAGCGAGTACATCGTGCGCCGCGCCAACGCCCACGCCTGGGTGGAGGTGCTGTTTCCCGACTATGGCTGGGTCTCGTTCGAGCCCACCCCGCGCAGCGACGGCAACGTGCTCACCCCCGGCGCCGAGGCGGGCATGGCCCCCACCCAGCTCGACTCGCAGCTGACCCGCCGCCCGCAGTCGACGGCCACGCCCGACTTCGGCCAGCAGCAGGGACCCCCCCAGCAGCCGACCCCGTCGCCGGCGGCTCCCGATGCCGGCCCCGACGCCGAGGCCGCCGGTGGCCAGCCAGCCGGTGGGGGCCTGCCGTGGACGTGGCTGGGCGTGGCTGTGGTGGGCCTGGCCGGCGGCGGGCTGCTGTGGGGCAGGCGCCAGCCCCGGTCGGCGGCGATCGTGGCCCCCGGCGAGGTGCTCGCCCGGGTCCAGCGCGTGGAGCGCCTCGGGGCGGGCCTTGGCCGTCCGCGCGAGGCCAGCGAGACTGACGCCGAGTACCTGGCGGCCGTCGCCCGCGACGCACAGCGGGCGCAGCCGCTGGTTGCGGCCGTCGAGCGCGCCCGATGGGCGCCGACCGTGCCCGCCGGGGCAGACGAGGCCGCCGGTGAGGCCGAGGCGGCGATCCGCGCCCACCGGCTGGGGGGCCTGGGGCGGGTGACCCGCGCCATGGTCGCGGTGCGCAGCTGGGGCTATGGGGCCCGCTGCTGGGTCAAACGGGCCCGGGCTGGCGAGGGCCGGCGCGCCGCCACCCTCACCGCAGGGCCCCCCGGGGCCCGCTGACCATGTCCGATCGAGGGGGCGTGTGCGGCGCCGCCGGCCGTTTTCGTGGAGGCCGCGCCAGCCTCGCCGGGAACCACTCGAGCGGGGGCCCGGACACGACAACACCCGCGCCGGCATGGGCGCGGGCGCGACGCCGGCAGCGGGTGTCCCGGGCCCGCTGCCGCCCGCTTGAGGTCAGCCCGTGTCGTCGCGCTCCTGGTCGCCGCTGCGCTCGCCGCGGCGATCGCGGAGATAGCGCTGGAGCCCGCCGCGCAGCTGGCCGCTGAGGTCGCCGCCGCCCTGGGCTCCCAGGCGCTTGAGCTGCGTGCCGCCAAAGACCACGGACGCGAGCATCACGACAAAGCCGGCGACGCCCAGGATCACGCTGCCGGCCGGCACCGTGGCCAGCAGCATGATGAAACCCACGACGAGCCCGACGACGGCGAGCTTGATGGCTCGCCGCGCGCCCGACGACACGTCGGCGGTCGACACGGTGTGGGCGAGCTTGGGGTCCTCCTCCCGGAGTCGCGATTCGATGTCCGAGAGGATCTGCTGTTCACGGTCGGATAGTGGCATTCGCGCTGCTCCACATCCCGGTGAGAGGGACAGTATAGGAACGACGCGGTCGCCTCGCGTGCAGCGTGACCGGACTGGGCGGATCGTCGGTGATCGCTCAGGTGCCGCGAGGCCATCGATCTTGGCCGCTGGGAGCAGGGTCGTCATCGGCGGCCGGCGAGCCCAGCAGCGCCCCCCGGGTGACCGTGCCGTCGCCGAAGCGCTCGTGGGCGGCGTCAGTGGCCTGCTCCAGACGCGTCCACCGGTCGTCGCCCAACAAGTCGAGCTGGCGGGCCGCCTCGGCGGGCACGAGGTTGGTGGCCCCCACCCCGATCAGCCGGATGCGCACGCGCTGCAAGCCCAGCGCCTCCAGGGCGGCGGTGACCTCCCCGTGCAGCACGGCGGCCTGATCGCCGGGCGTCGCCAGGGTGCGCGAGCGCGTCAGCGTGGCGAACGCTGCGTCGCGCAGCTTCAGCGTCACCGTGCGCGCGGCGAGCCGTGCGCCGCGCAGCCGGCGCGCCACGGTCTCGGCCAGGCGCAGGAGCTCACGGCGCAGCACCTCTGGATCGTCGACATCGTGCTCGAAGGTCTCCTCGGCGCTCAGCCCCTTGGCGGGCTCGTAGGGCGTGACGGCGCGCTCGTCGCGGCCGGCAGCGAGCTCGCTGAGCTGCTCGGCGGCCGCGGGGCCGACGATGCGCGCCAGCACCGCGCGGTCGGTGCGACCAACATCAGCGACGGTGCGCACCCCGAAACGGGCCAGCTCGCCCGCGGTGGCCTCGCCCACCCCCCACAGCGCCCCCACCGGCAGCGGCTCGAGAAACGCCGCTGTGTCACCGGCCGGCAGGTGCACACACCCCGGTTCGATGAGCCAGCGCGCCGTGTGCTCGGCTCTCCGACTGGTTTGAGTCGTTCCCGCTTCCCTGCTTGAGCGACTGGTGTGGGTCGCGACCGCTTCGCTGCGTGAGCGACTGGTGTGGGTCGCTCCCGCTTCGCTGCGTGAGCGAGTTGGTTTGGCGTGCTGGCTGGCGAGCTTGGCCAGGTGCTTGGTGGGCGCCACCCCCACGCTGGCCGGCAGCGCCAGCTCGTCGCGGATGCGCCGCCACAGCCAGCGCGCGATGTCGACCGGCTCGCCCAACAGCCGCCGCGCGCCGCCCACGTCCAGGAATGCCTCGTCCAGGCTGAGCGGCTCCACCGCGGGGGTGACCTCGTGCAGCAGGTCCAGCAGCGCCGCCGAGACCTCGCGGTAGCGGTCGAAGCGCGGCGGCAGGATCACCGGCTGGGGGCACAGCCGCCGTGCCCGGGCCATGGGCATCGCCGAGCCGATGCCGTAGGCGCGGGCCTCGTAGCTGGCGCTGGCCACGACGCCGCGCGCGCCGGTGCCGCCCACCAGCACCGGGTGCCCGGCGAGGGCGGGATCGTCCAGCACCTCGACGGCGGCGTAGAACGCGTCCATGTCGAGGTGCAAGATCGGCTCGGGAGGCCGGTCGAGGCTCACACCCCCATGGTAGCCATTCCGGTGCTGGGCGGAACGGATGTCCGACCACCACGCGGCGATCGCCACGCGGCGAAACGGGGGCGCTCATCGGGCTCGCTCATCGGCCAGCCGAGCCTGGCGAAGCGTGCCACAGCTTGCCCGGCGCCCTGTCGGCGTCGGCCGTGCCCTGCCAGCTCTGCAGCGGATGGCCGCTCGGCGCGGCGGGCTCCAACGCCTGCTCGAGGCGGCCAGCGCGCCACGCGCGCCTGAGCTCGACGAGGTCCCAGGCGCGGTCGGCGGTAAGCGAGACGCCACGAGCCCCGGCGCGCTGCACTCGCCCCTCGACGGCCAGCAGCCACGCGTGGAACACCGTGGCGGCGCAGCGCTCGTGGGTGGACTCGAAGAACGTCGCGTCGACCACGCCGGTGGCGTCGTCCAGCGACAGGAAGATGACCCGCTGGCCGGAGGGCACTGCCGGTGTCTGCGTGGCGACCTTCACCCCAGCCACGCGCAGGCGCCGGCCGGCGCGCTGCTCACCGCCGCCCACCGCGCCCACGCCGCTGGTGGCCAGCAGGTCGACCGCGCGGGTGGCCCCCAGCGCGTCGAGCAGGTCGTCGTAGAACGACACGACGTGGCGGCTGGCGTCCAGGCCGAGCACCTCCAGCTCGGCGCGAACCTGCTCGCTGGGGCGATACCCCGCCAGCCCCGGCGACGGCGGGGGATCCAGCAGCGCCGGTTGCACGGCGGTGGCTGCGCCGGCCTCGCCCGTCGTGGCGGATCCGCGCCTCGCACCGCCGTGGCGAGGGGCGCGGCTGGCACCGCCGGTGCCCCCGGCGGTCCCCCACCGCTCGCAGGTCTCCAACAGCACGTCGCGGCGCGACTGGCCGGGGGCGGCCAGCGAGTCGAACGCCCCCACGTGGGCCAGCGCCTCGGCCACCGGCGCGTCCAGCCGAACACGCCGGGCCACGTCGGCGATGGAGGCGTAGGGCCGCCCCTGGACCAGCGAGTCGATCATTGCCTCGTCGATGCCGGCGACGTCGGCTAATCCCAGGCGGATGCCGAAGCGCTGAGTGGGATCGCCCGGGTCGGTGCCGGCGTCGATGCCGGCCGGGGGCATCCAGGTGCCAAGATCGATGCCCGCACCGTCCTTGGCGCCGCGGCCACGCTGCGCGGCGCCTGCGCCCCTAGCCGCCCTGCCCGCGCCGCCAGCCTCTGCGCCGCCGTCGTCGCCGCCTGCGCGGCGCCACCCCCGCGGCGCCCGGCCCCCGGCGGGGTCCACGCCCAGGTGCGCCCACGCGGTCTCGGTGGCCACGCGCTCCACACGACAGGCGGCCTCGGAGGCGTTGACATCGACGCCGAGCACACACACCCCGAACTGGCGGGCGTCGGCCAGCAGCAGCCGCCGGGGGTACATACCCGGGTCGTGGGTCAACAGCCCGGCGATGAGCTCGGGCAGGTAGTGGGCCTTGAGCCACGCCGAGCGGGCGGTGGGCACCGCGAAGGCCGCCGCGTGGGCCTTGCAGAAGCCAAACGAGGCGAACTGGGCCAGCGCCTGCCACAACGCCTCGGCCTCGCCGGCGCTCATGCCGCGCCGGCGGGCGCCGGCGACGATCTCGGCGTGCAGCCGGTCGGTCTCGTCGGGGTCGGCAAGCTGGCGACGCACCCGGTCGGCTTCGGAAAGGTCGCAGCCGGTGGCCGCCGCCACACAGCGCATCACCTGCTCGTGGTAGACGATCACGCCGTGGGTCTCGGCCAGCGCCGCCTCCAGCAGCGGATGGCGCCCCGGCGGGTCCTCGCCGCCGTGGTGACGGCGCAAAAACAGGCGCACCATGTCGCCCTTGACCGGCCCCGGGCGAAACAGCGAGATGTCGATGACCAGCTCCTCCAGTGCCTGTGGCTGCAGCTTGCCGAGCAGCTCGCGCTGGCCGGGCGACTCGATCTGGAACAGCCCCAGCGTGCGGGTGGTGCGGATCAGCTGATAGGCCGCCGGATCGTCGACGGGCACGTCGTCGGGCTTCAGGGCCACCCCGCGCACGCGGGCGACCTCGTCGAGGGCGTGGCGCATCGTCGACAGCATCCGCACGCCCAACACGTCGAGCTTGCACAGGCCCAGGGCCTCCACGTCGCGCTTGTCGATCTGGGCCATGGCCAGCCCGCGGGCGCTGCGCTGGCAGGCCACGAGGTCGCGCAGCCCGGCATCCCCTCCGGCGGGTCGACATCCCCCGGGGCCCCCCGGGCCCAGCACCACCCCCGAGGGGTGCAGGGCGGTGTGGCGCGGCAGCCCACCGAGGCGCTCGACGAGGGCCAGCAGCCGCCGCGTGTCGGGGCGGTCCAGGCGCATCCCGGCCAGCTCGGGCAGCTGGGCCAGGGCGGTGCGCACGTCGCCGGCGTCGATGTGGGGCATGGCCGTGGCGATCGCGTCGATCTCGCCGGCGGGCAGCCCCAGGGCCTTGCCCACCTCACGGATCGCGCCGCGCGCCCGGAACGTCTCGACCATAGCCAGGCCCGCCACGCGCTCGTCGCCGTAGGCGGCGATCAGGTCGGCCTCGACCTCCTCGCGGCGGGCCGACTCGACGTCGAGGTCGATGTCGGGCAGCTCGTCACGGTAGGGGTTCATGAACCGCTCGACGACGAGGTCGTGGCGGATCGGGTCGACGTCGCAGATACGCAGGCAGTAGGCGAGCAGGCTGCCGGCGGCCGACCCGCGGCAGGTCACGGTGATGCCCCGGCCGCGGATGCGCGCGGTGACCTCGGCCACGGTCAAAAAGTAGGGCGCCAGCCCCAGCTGGGCGACCAGCGCCAGCTCGTGGTCCAGGCGCTGGCGGTGGGCGGCGGTGACGGCGGCGTAGCGCTCGTGCAGGCCGGCCTCGCAGCGCCGGGCCAGCTCGGCATCGGCCTCGTTTGGACCGATCCCCGCGTAGTCGGGCACGCGGCGGCGGCCCAGGCCGAGATCGACGTCGCAGCGGTGCGCGTCGGCGGCGGCGTTGGCGATCGCGTCGGGGCGCTCGGCGAACACCGCGGCCATCTGGGCCGGCGTCTTGAGATAGCCCTCGGTGTTTCGCCGGCGCACGTGGCGCGGCTCGAGGGGCACCTGACCGCGGATGGCGTCCATGGCGTCGGCCAGGCGCGCGTCGCCGGGGTCGCGGTAGCGGGGTCGCTGGTCGGCGATGGCGGTCACGCCCAGCTCGTCGGCCAGGGCGAAACGCCGGCGGGCGCGCTCGTCGTCGTCGGCCAGCCCCGCCCGGCCGCCGCGATGGCGGATCTCCGGCGCCCGATGGTGGGTCACGGCCACGCGCACGTTGTCGCGACCGGCCAGCTCCATCCAGGCGCGCAGCTCGTCGCGGGCGGCGTCGAGGCGCCCGGCGTCCAGCCGGCGCCCCACGGGGTCGTCGCCGCCGACCAGCACCCACAGCCCGTGGTCGCCGGTGTCTCCGAGGCGGTCGGCGAGGTGCTGCCATGTCAGGCGCGGCCGGCCGTGGGGCGCGTCGAGGTGGGCGTCGCTGACCAGGCGGCACAGGCGGGCGTAGCCGCCCTGGGTGCGCGCGATCAGGCGCACGCGCGGCGCGTCGTCCTCGAGCCAGGGTGCGCCGAAGCGCGGCGAGCGGGCACCGGCGACGGCCGACGTGCTGACGCCGCTCTGGGCGGCCCACTCCCCCAGCGGGTTCCCGGCGGCGCCACCGGCCGACGGCATGGCGCCGTGGTCGTGCCCTGCCCGCGGGCCGTGTGCCGTGGCCAGCGCGAGATCGGTGCCAAAGATCGGTTTCACCCCCGCGGCGGTGCACGCCTGGGCGAGGCGCACCGCACCGAGCAGCCCGTCGCGGTCGCACACGCCGACGGCCTCCATGCCCCGCTCGGCGACCGCGGCGGCGAGCTCGCCCGGGCGCATGACGCCATGGCGCAGCGAGTAGGCCGTGACGGCGGCGAGGTGGGCGAACGGTGGGCTTGGCATCGTCTCCCTCCCCGGCGGGAGACGAAGTCTAGAACATACGTTCGACCATCGCAGCGTTCCGGCGAGCTCAGCCGCGCCCGAGACCGTCACGTCACGCGGATGCGCTCCCCCGCCGGGCCTACTGCACCTCCCGAACCGGCACCGCCAGCGACGACCGCCGAGGATCCCCGCCCGCAGGGTGCGGGCCGCTGGTGGTGTTCGGCGGCGACGCACTGCCCCGCGCGGGTCTCGAATCGCGGTGCTCGCCACCGCATACCCCCCCGCCAACCTGGGAAATCGCCCCCTCGGCCCCCTCCACATGCCTACGAACTGTTCAACTCCGGCGGTGGGCACAGTGGGGCCCATCCCCGCCTGGACCGCAGTCGAGCGTTTACGAGAGGGTGGTTGGGCCGCAGGCAGTGACTGGGCCGCCGGCTATCGCGGGGATCCTGTGGATCTCGCCGCGCCGCGATCGCCGGTCACTGTCACGATCGCTGGATGAACGCTCCACCGCCCTTCGCCGAGTTCCCCCAGGAGGTGTGCTTCACCCTCGATGAAGTCGCTGACTTGCTCTTCACCGTCGACGTCGCCGTTGAGAAAGCGACGCGTGACACCCGAGAGCACGCCGTGGCTCGGCGCACTCAGCGCCTGATCACCTCTCGCCTGTGGCCCGAGTTGGGGGACCTGCTCAAGGACGACGACGGCGAGGAGGAGTAACGTGGAAGCGATGCCGAGCGCTGACGTCAAGCTGACGGTCCCCGAGGCGGCGCGCCGCCTGGGCATGGACGGCGGCGGCGTCTACCGCCTCGTCTTTCGCGGCTTGCTGCCTGCCTCCCCGGGATCGGACGGGGCGATCTACGTCAACGCAACGGCAGTCGACGAACATCGCGTGAATCCCTCGCCGGACTCATAGGCCCCGAACCGGATCGCCCGATCCGGGGTGGCTGCTGCCCTCGCGCCCGAATCCACCGACCTACAGCGGCTGCAGCAGTTCCGGCAGCCGGCCTCAAGGCCTGGGCGGGGGCTCGACCGTCACGTGCTGACCGGCTCGGGGATCTGCCGAGCGGCTTCGACCTCGTCGTCGGAGAGCGCGGCGAACTGATCACCCCAGGGGCCCTGGTCGGTCGGGGCGCACTGCGCGCACAGGAACAGATCGGTGTCGCGGAAGTGGTGGGTGGCCTGGCGCCCACAGCCACCGTCGCAGCGTCGCACGCCCATTGGGTCCTCCTTTTCTCATGTCCGTCTGCCGTGCATGACTGCTTCGTCAGCTTCGCCGGACCTCTTGATTGAGATGATGGCCGAGCGCGCGTCGCCCGTAGAATCGAGTGGGCCGAGCGTTGGAGGTCGCCATGGACGACGTGCCCAGCTTGATCGAGTCCTATCTCGCCGGAGCCCGCCAGGGCGTCGCACCCGGCGGGCTCTATGTCGAAGGCGACGTGCTCTACCTGGACGGCTGGTGGCAGGCGGCGTTTCGCCTGGCCACGGACGCCTACCTCGTGCAGGCGGAGCCGCCGCCCTCGTCGACCCACGCGATCGAGCTGCTGCAGGCGGGGCTCGTCCGGCGGGGGTTGCAGACGATCCCCGGTGAGCACCCGCTGGTCCACGCGGTCACCTACGCCGAGCTGTCGCTTACCGGCGTCGAGTGGACCCTGTGGGCCAGCGACGCCGAGCGCGGTCAGACGGCCCTGACCCACCGGACGGCGCCCGAGACGGCGCCCGACGTGGGCTGGTCGGCGTCGGCGCCGAGCGTGTGGGACCACCCGGCCGCCGGCGACGTCAGCGCGGACTTCGCCGCCAGCCTGCAGGCGGTCATGCCCCCCTCGGTCGTCCTGGCAGTGGGTCTGGACCCCGAGCGGGTGGCTGAGCTCGAGGCCGTCGTGCCCGACTGCCGCGTGCAGGCCGCCGATCTCGGCGGGGCCGTGGCCGCCTGCGGCGTGACCGTGCCCCACCTGGTGATCGCGGACGCCGCCACCGAGGACGGCCGACGGTTCCTGCTGGAGTTCCGGGCCGAGGCCTGCGGGCGCCACGTCCCGGTCGCGGCGGTTGCCGACGACGCCGGCGTGACCGGCGCCGACGTCACGCTGGACGCGGCCGTCTCCCCGGCGGCCTGGGGCGATCAGCTCCGAGCGCTGTTGCCCGAGGCGTGACGGGGCAACGGCGGGATCAGGCGTCGCCCAGCGCGGCGAGCTTGGCGTCCACGCGGGCCTTTTCGGCCAGCAGCGCGGTGCGCTCCTCCTCGGCGGACTCGATGAACGCCACCACGTCGTCGATCGCGCGGCCGGCCACGGTGGTTACCGGCAGCGGGCCGCCGGTGCGGTCGGCGGTCATGACCTCGGGGTCGGCCGGGATCATCCCGGCCAGGGGCGTGCCGAGCTCGGCGGTCGTGTCGTCGAGCAGGCCGGTGTCGTTCGGGTCGGCCTTGTTAGCCACCAGGGCGATGCGCAGGATCCCCAGCTCGCGGGCCAGGTCGACGGTGCGAGCAGCGGTCAGCGCCGCCTTGTGGGTGGGCTCGGTGACGATGAGCAGCACGTCGACGTAGGCCAGCGTGCCCCCCGAGCGGCTGAGGTGCTCCAGGCCGGCCTCCATGTCGACGATGGTGACGCCGACGTGCTCGTCCACTGTCGAGCCCAGCAGGCTGCGCACGCTGGCGTGGCTGCCGCACATGCAGCCGCCGCCGGCCTCCTCGACCCGCACGGCGTGCAGCAGCGTCACCCCCGCCGGCGTGGCGATGCCGTAGTCGGCCAGCAGCCGCTGAGGGGTGTCGTCGTCGCCGGAGCCGATGACCAGCTCGCGGGGCACCAGCGGGGCCTGGGCCGCCGTCGCCTCGTCCACCCCCAGGCTCATGCCGAGGTTCGGGTTGGAATCGGTGTCGACCGCCACGACGTGCGCTCCCCGGTGGGCATACGCCCGGGCCAACAGGGCCGAGGTGGTGGTCTTGCCCGTTCCGCCCTTTCCGACCACGCCGATCTTCACGACTGGCTCCGTTCGTTGTGGGTACGGCCGGCGGGCCTGCTTGAGCCCACGCTCTGCTCGAGCGCACCGCGTCCCACAAGCCTACCCCTGGGAGTCGACTCCAAGGCAAATGGCCACGGCGCGGCGTTCCTCCCGCACGGCGTCGCCCGCACGGGGTCACCCGGTGTTCCTCCTTGCTACATCGCGATGACGCTCTGCTTTGCCTGCTTGGCCGGTGGGCGTCAAGGCCGCAGGCGCCCCACGACCGCTGCCACCAACGCCCGTGGCTCCTCCAGGCCCAGGCGCCACGCCGCAGCGAGGTAGGCCACACCGGCGCCGGCAGCCACGACGGCTCCGGCCGCCAGAGGGTGCCAGCCCTCCACCAGCGGGCGCAGGGCCAAAATCACCGCCACCAGCACGGCGGTGGCCGCCGCGGTGCGTCCCAGCACGCCCCCGCCCAGCCGCACCGTGGCCAGGCGGGCGGCCACTGCCCGGCGCAGCAGCCCGTACTCCAGCCACAGCCCGGCCGAGGCCGCCAGGCTCAACCCCACCGCGCCGAGGCGGCCGGCGCCTTCCAGCTCGGCGCGCCGGTCGGCCGGAAGCGGGCCGAGGGCCGGCAGGTCACCGGCCAGCGCCAGGCCCTGGGGCGTCAGCGCCACCCGGTCCAGCTGGAGCATCAGCGCCGCGCCCACCACCGCTGACAGGGCCACGCGCAGCAGGCTGGCACGGGCGACGACGCGGGCGGCCCCGGCGGCGTACAGCGCCGACTGCAGCAGGCGGCTGGCCGTGGCCGCCAGCAGCCCCAGGGCGTAGCCGGCCAGCACCGCCCACACCACCAGCGTGTCGCCGAGGTCGAACTGGCCCGTCTGCAAAATGGCGCCGACCACGTGGTCGCCGGCGGCGATGAACAGCGCGGCGGTGGGCAGCACGAAGAAGGCGATGCGCGCCAGGCCGAAGCGCACGCGCTGGCCCAGCGCCTCGGCGTCGTCGTCCTGGCGGGCCGACAGCTCGGGGAGCTCGGCGGCGGCCATGCTCATGCCGAACAGGCTGATCGGCAGCAGGTACAGCACTTGGGCGGCCGACAGGGCCGCGACGGCCGCTCCGGCCAGCAGGCTGGCCAGCACCACGTCGAGAAACGCCGAGAGCTGCACGCCGCCACGGGCGGCCACGATCGGCACGAACGCGCCCACCGCCTCGCGCACCCCGGCGTGTCCGGTGCGCAGGCTGGGCCACACCCCGCCGGTCAGGCGCCACACGAGCGGCAGCTGGACGGCCAGCTGCAGCACCCCCCCGCCGAGCACTCCCCAGGCCAGCGCCGTGGCGAGATCGGTCAGCAGCCCCGGCTCGGCCTCGACGCTGAGCCCGCCGGTCAGCACCACGGCGGCCGCGATCAGCGCCGCGATCTGGGCGGCGTTCCACACCACCGGGGCGACGTAGGACAAAAAGAAGCGCCGGTGGCTGTTGAGCACGCCCAAACACCACGCCGACAGCACCAGCACACCCAGCGCCGGGGTGGTGACGCGGATCAAAGTGGCGGTTAGCTGCTGCTGCTGACCCGAGAAGCCCGGCGCCACCAGCCCGACGATGGGCTCGGCCAGCGTGATGCCCACCAGCACCAGCGCGCCGGTCAGCGCCGTGAGCAGCCCGGCGATCGCCCCGGCGACCTCGCCGGCCTCGCGCTCGCGGCCAGCGGCCAGCAGGCGGCTGTAGACCGGGATGAACGACGCCGACAGCACCCCCTCGCCCAGCAGGTTCTGCAGGAGGTTGGGGATGCGCAACGCCACGCGGAACGCCTCGGCGGCCGGGCTCAACCCCAGGAAGTGGCTGATGGCGCGCTCGCGCAGCAGGCCACTGATCCGCGACAAAAAGATGCCCGCGGCGACCAGGTTGGAGGATCGTCGGGTGCTCACCGGCCGCCGGATCCTAGGGCGGGTGGCGCCGGCTGCGTCGACGCGCGGTGCGCCACAGCCATGGCCCCCGCCGACCGGGCATGCCGGCAGCGTCGCAGCGCGAGGCGAGCCCTTACCACCACCGAAGGCGCGACTCGGCCAGCGCGAAGCGGGCGGCGGCCCGGCCGCACACGCCGTGCACCGCCGGGCCGGGAAACGTCGCCGCGCTGCCCAGATACAGCCCGGCCAGCGGCGTGCGATACGGCGCCAACGTCGGCACGGGGCGAAAGGCCACCTGGTCCAGCGCCAGCGTGCCGGTGCCGACGTCGCCCTCGGACAGATTGGCGTTGCGCGCGGCGAAGTCCGGTGGCAGCAGCACGTGGCGGGCCCGCGCTACGTCGGCGAACCCCGGGGCGAAGCGCTCGATCTGGGCCTCGATCGCGTCCAAAAAGGCGTTGGCGCCGCTCGACCAGTCCAACCCGCGGGGCACGCGCGTATAGGCCCAAAAGGTGTGGCCTCCCTGCGGCGCCCGCGACGGGTCGGCCAGGCTCTGCTGGCCGGCCAGCAAAAACGGCTGGGCGGGCAGCGCGCCTTGGCGCACCGTGTGCGAGGCCTGCAGGATCTCCTCGGGGAGACCACCCACGTGGACGGTGCCGGCGCCGCGCGCTTCGGGTGCGCGCCAGGGCACCGGCCCGTCCAGCGCCCAGTCGATCTTTACCGTGCCGGGCCCGAAGCGGTAGCGGCGCAGTGCCCGCGCGTAGCGCCACCCCAGGGCCTGCTCGCCGGCCAGGGCTAGTACCGCCTGGGGGGTCGTGTCGGCCACGACCACGTCGGCGCGCAGCTGCTGACCGTCGGCGGTGTGCACCCCGGCCACGCGGCCCTGGCAAGAGATCACGGCCTCGGCGCGCGTGGCGGTGCGCACCTGTCCGCCCAGCGACTGCAAGTAGCCCACCAGCGCGTTGGTCAGCGACTGGGCCCCGCCGCGGGGGCTGGGCCAGCCCACCGCGTGGCCCAGCAGCTGCAGGTACAGCCCCGTCATCGCGCTGCCGGCCTCGTCGGCGGGGACGTCGCCGTGGTGCACCGAGCCCAGCAGCCACGCCCGCGAGCCTCTCGCGGCGAAACGCTCGTCGGCCAGCACCGTGGCGGGGGCCAGCGCCGTGCGGGCCAACTCGAGCACGCGGCCCACCCCGAGGCGCGCCAGCAAGCCCACGGGGCCGCGCACTGGCAGCCATCCCGACAGCAGCGTGCGGCGCAGCGCCGGACAAGCCGACAGCAGCGGACCCACCAGGTCCAGCCACCCGCGGCCGTCGCCGGGGGCTTGGGCGTCCAGGCTGGCCGCGGTCGCCTCCGGGTCGCGGTGCAGCGCCACCGCTGAGCCGTCGGGCAACGGGTGGGCCATGGCCACCTCGGGGTGGACCCATTCCAGGCCGTGCTCGCCCAGCGGCCAGCGGGCGAACACCGGGCTGGCCGCACCGGCGGGGTAAACCGCCGAGAACGTGTCGTGGGCAAAGCCCGGCTGGGTCAGCTCCTCGGTGCGCACCGCACCGCCGGGGGTGTCGGCGGCCTCGCAGACGACGACGTCGCGGCCGGCCTCGGCCAAAGTGATGGCGGCGCTCAACCCGTTGGGACCGGCACCGATGACTACGGCGTCGACGCGTTCGGCGGTCATGGGGCCGGCAGGCCGGTGGATCGCCTCGAGCGCGCAGCGCCTTCCGCGGCGGAAGGCGCCGCCGGGTCGACCTCGTCGCACCAGCCTCGCAGCGCCGCCCGATCGCTCCGGGTGGGTCCCGCCGTTAGCACGGCGTCGACGTCGCCGGCGGCCACCGGCGGGTCGGGGTGGGGCCACGATTTCATGACCACCTCCGCTGCGGCATCATCGTGGGAAGCATCCTGCTGACGCTGCGCTGAGGCGAAACGATAACGATGGAGACCACCCGCACGACGGTCGTGACCCAGCTGATCAACCGCGCCCGCAGCGAGCTCGGCGAGATCGACGAGCTCGCCGTGCCCCACGAGCTGTTCGACGACGTCTATGCCGAGGTCATCGACGCCGGCGGCGGCGCGGGGTTCGACCACTGTCTGGTGGACGGGGTGCGGGTGACCGCACAGACCGACGACACCCCGACCGCCGTGCCCGCCGCCGGAGGCGAGCGGGTCCCGCTGGGTTGACGCGGTTGCCACACGCGGCCGCGCGCGGCCTTCTTGGCAGCCCCTCGGGCGGGCTTAGCGGTCCGGGTGGAGCCGAGCGGGCTCGACCGGGCGGGTGTCGATGCCGTAGCGCGCGATCGCCTCGCCGACGGTGTCGGCCTTGACGACCCCGTCGCGGGCCAGGCCGGACAGCGCCGCCACGGCGATGTGCTCGGCGTCGATGCGAAAATGGCGCCGCAGCGCCGCTCGGGTGTCGGACAGGCCGAAGCCGTCGGTGCCCAGCGTCACGTAGGTGGCCGGAACCCAGCGGCTGATCAGCTCGGGCACGGCCTGCTGGAAGTCGGTGACGCCGACCACCGGGGCCTCGGAGCTCTCCAGCTCGCGGGTGATGATCGGCCGCTGTGGCTCCTCGGTGGGGTGCAGCAGGTTGGCCTCGTCGGTGGCCACCCCGTCTCGGTGCAGGCCCACCCATCCCGGCGCGCTCCACAGCTCGGCGCCCACGCCCCAGTCGGCGGCCAGCAGCTCCACCGCCCGTTGCGCCGGGGTCATGGCCGAGCCGCTGGCCAGCACCCGCACGCCGTGGGCCAGCTCGGCGGGGGCCTCGGCGAAACGGTATAGCCCCTGGGCGACCTCGGCGTGCGTCACGTGATCGGGCATGGCTGGTTGGATGACCGGCTCGTTGTACAGCGTGAGGTAGTACATGACGTCGTCGCCATCGGCCGGCAGCATCCGCGTCACCCCGTCCTGGAGGTACACGCTGATCTCGTAGGCAAAGCTGGGGTCGTAGGCGACCACCGCGGGGTTGCTGGCTGCCAGCAGCAGCGAGTGGCCGTCCTCGTGCTGCAGCCCCTCGCCGTTGAGGGTAGTGCGCCCGGCGGTCGCGCCCAGCAGGAAGCCGCGGGCGCGCTGATCGGCCGCCGACCACATGAAGTCGCCGGTGCGCTGAAACCCGAACATCGAGTAGAACACGTACACCGGCAGCATGGGCTGGCCGAAGGTGGCATAGCTGGAGCCGGCGGCGTGGAAGCTGCCCATCGAGCCGGCCTCGGTGATGCCCTCGTGGAGGATCTGGCCGTCGCGGGCCTCGATGTAGGCCAGCAGCATCTCCTGGTCGACCGGCTCGTAGAGCTGGCCACTGGGCGCGTAGATCTTGTGCTCGCGAAACATCGCGTCCATGCCGAAGGTGCGCGCCTCATCGGGGATGATGGGCACCAGGCGCGGGCCGACGTCGGGCTGCTTGAGCAGCTCACGCAGCTGGCGCACCGCGGCCATGGTCGTGGCCACCTGGTGGGTGCCCGAGCCCTGCTTGAGCTCGTCGTAGACGTCGTCGCCGGGCAGGTCCACTCCGCGCGCCTGGACGTGGCGCTGGGGCACATAGCCCCCCAGCTCCCGACGGCGCTGATGGAGGTAGGCGATCTCCTCGCTGTCGGCCCCCGGGTGGACGTAGGGCGGCAGGTCGCCTTCGAGCTCCTCGTCGGAGATGTCCAAAAAGAGCCGGTCGCGGAACTTCTTTAGCGCCCGCTCGGTGAGCTTCTTCATCTGGTGGGTGGCGTTGCGGGCCTCGAAGTCGGGGCCCAGCGTCCAGCCCTTGATGGTCTGAGCCAGGATCACCGTGGGCTGGCCCCGGTGCTCCACGGCGGCCTTGAAGGCGGCATACACCTTGCGGTAGTCGTGGCCGCCGCGGTCCAACAGCGGCAGGTCCTCCTCGGTAAAGCCCGACGCGGCCAGAATGCGCTCCAGCTCGTCGGTGTTGAAGAAGTGCTCACGGATGTAGGCGCCGTCCTGGGTGGCATACGTCTGGAACTGCCCGTCGGGGGTCTCGTTCATGCGGCGCACCAGCTCGCCGGTGTGGTCATGGGCCAACAGCCGGTCCCACTTGCGGCCCCACACGATCTTGATGACGTTCCAGCCGGCGCCGCGAAAGAGGCTCTCCAGCTCCTGGATGATCTTGCCGTTGCCGCGGGTGGGCCCGTCGAGGCGCTGCAGGTTGCAGTTGACCACCCACGTGAGGTTGTCCAGCTCCTGCTGGCCGGCGACGTGCAGCGCGCCCAGCGACTCGGGCTCGTCCATCTCCCCATCGCCCAAAAAGGCCCACACCCGCGATCCACTGGTGTCGGCCATGCCCCGGTGGGCCAGGTAGCGGTTGAACCGGGCCTGATAGATCGACGTCACCGGGCTCAGCCCCATCGACACCGTGGGGAACTCCCAAAAGTCGGGCATCAAACGCGGATGGGGGTAGCTGGACAGGCCCCGCCGGCCGTCGGGGGTGCGGTGGACCTCCTGACGAAACAGGTCCAGCTGCTCCTGGGTCAGGCGCCCTTCCAGGTAGGCGCGGGCGTAGATGCCCGGCGAGCCGTGACCCTGGAAGAACACCTGGTCGCCGGGCCCGCGCGGGCCCAGGTCGGTGCCATCGTGGGTGGTGCCGCCCTTGCTGCGAAAGAAATGGTTGAACCCGACCTCATAGAGGCTGGCGGCGCTGGCGTAGGTGGCGATGTGGCCGCCGACGCTGATGTCGGGACGATTGGCCCGGGAGACCATCACCGCGGCGTTCCAGCGGATGTAGGCGCGGATGCGCCGCTCGATGTGCTCGTCGCCGGGGAACTCCGGCTCGCGCTCGGGTGGGATGGTGTTGATGTAGTCGGTGGAGCGCAGCGCGGGCAACCCGATCTGGCTGTTGCGAGCGCGCTCGACCACCTTCAGCAGCAGATAGCGGGCGCGGTCGCGGCCGTGGTGGGCGATGACCGCGTCCAGCGACTCCAGCCACTCGCGGGTCTCGGCCGGGTCGGCGTCCGGCAGCTGGGTGGGCATCCCGTCGGTGATGATGGGGTCGTGGGTCACGGCGAGCCCTTTCTTGGCGGGCGCCCGGATCGCGGGCGCACGGCGTGCGGTGGGTGGGTCACCTCCACCGAAGGGGTGGTCTGGCGCTCACCCTATCCACGCAGCCTC
>PXPH01000030.1:0-4922 GCA_003021615.1 Actinobacteria bacterium QS_8_72_14 | reverse complement strand
CCCAGCGGGGTGGCCCCGGCGCGCCTCGACCCGCCACAGATCGCGTTGGGGCACCGACAGGCCGGGGCCGCTCCACCACGCGGCGTCTTCGCGCCAGTGCCCCAATACCGCCGTGATCGCATACCGCCGTCCCCGCCAACGAAACGCCCGCGGCACCACCTCGCCGAGCTCGTCGCGGCGGTGCAGGACCTCGACGGGTTCGTGGATGCGTTTGGTCATGGCGTGATCGCCGGCGCGGCGCCGGGTGGCCGGGCCGAGGGAGAGGGAACATACGTTCGATCCATGACCGTAGAGCGCTGGCCGCGCGCTCGTCAAGCCCGCCGTCAGCCGTCCCCGAGGCCCTCGAGGTGGCCGGCGAGCTCCCGGCGCGCCAGGTCCTGGCGCTCGCTGGCCGTCTCGGCCTGCTGGGCCGCGGCGTTCAACCTGGCCAACGTAGAGGTGTCCAACAGCTCGGTGACGGGCTTGAGGGCGTCGGCGATGCGCGGGGTGTGGGCCAGCGCGGCCTCACGGGCCACGGGGGCGACCACGAAGGCGGGCAGCACCGACAGGTTGTCCCTGACGCGCACCAGCCCCTCGGCGTAGGCGCTGCCGGAGGTGGCCGTAGCCAGCCCGGCCAGGCACCGCCCCGCGGCCACCCCTGCGATCGCCTCCTTCTCGCTGGCCTCGCGCACGCGCACCCGATTCAAATCCATGGGATAGACCTCCGCGAGGTCTCTGAGCCCGCCCCGGCGGTCGCGAAAGGCGGGGTCGACGCACAGCGTCCGCTGCTGCCCCGACAGCTCGCCGGCGAGCCAATCCATGGTGGGGCTTTGCTGCTCGTCGAGCGCCTCGGGGTCGACGAACAGCGCCAGCGTGGCGTTGGCCTCGGAGGGCTCCAGCCACACCAGGTCGTTGCGGTCCCGGTCGGCCTCCTGGACCCGTTCGAAGGACTCCTGAGGGTCGGCGGGCGGGTTCTGCTGATGCAGGCCCTGGGCCCACGCCGACGCGGTGTAGTCCCAGTACACGTCGATGGCATCCCGCAGCGCCTCGCGCCGCACGCCGACCATGCCGCCCAGGTCCGGGGCGATCTCGGTGTTAAGGCCCGCCTCCTCCAGCGCCACGACCGTCAGCGCCGCCAGCAGGCGCTGCTCGGTGGTCGAGCCCACCCCCACGGTGACGACGTCGGGCTCGTTGGGCTGACCGGCGCAGGCCGCCAGCGCCCCGGCGAGCGCCAGCGCCACGGCCCGGCGCAGCCAGCGCGAGGAACGCGACCGTGCCAACACGCCGGCGAGTCTCGCACGGGCATAGCCCGCTCGCGCAGGCAGCGCCGGCCGCCGGCGCCCGCGGCCACGGCCCCTCACGGGGCGGCCGCCGCGATGGCGGCGCGCACGGCACGCGCCGCGGCGGCGGGATCGGCGGCCTCGATGATGGCGCGCACCACCACGAAGCGTCGCGCGCCGGCGGCGCTCGCCTCGCCGATGGTGTCGGGGCCCATCGCCCCGGTCACGAAGCAGGGGCGGTCGGCCATCGCGGTGACCTCGCCCACCGGCTGCAGGCCGATGGGCTCGCGCCCGGCCTTGGTGGGGGTGCCGTGCACCGGGCCGATGGCGAGATAGTCCGCGTCGGTGGTCAGCGCGGCGGCGGCTTGTCGCGGCGAGTGTGTCGAGCGGCCCACCAGTCGATGAGCGCCCACCGCGGCGCGCGCGTCGGCCACCGTGGCGTCCTCCTGTCCCACGTGAACGCCGTCGGCGCCGACCTCGGCGGCCAGCGCGGGATCGTCGTTGACCACGAACAAGGCGCCGTGATCCTGGGCAAACTCGCAGAACGTCGCCGCCGCCCGGGTTTGGGCCGCTCGTGGGGCGTGCTTGTCGCGTAGCTGGATCACGTCGACCCCGGCGGCCAACACCCCGGGCAAAAACGCCCCGAGGTCATCGCGCAGCGGTGTGCACACGTAGAGGCGGCTGGCGGTCAGGCGCTCGCGCCGCCACGCTGCGTCGCGTTGGGCCATGCGGTGTCCCCTGTGCGCTGCGGCGCCCGCCCGTGGCGGGGTGGCGCGAGCGCCGCGCGTGCTCATCAGCGCCGAAGGATAGCCTGGTCCCGGCACGGGAGCCCGGTGCCCTGGGCTGAGAGGGCGGCAGGCAGCCGCCGACCGTCAGGACCTGATCCGGGTGATGCCGGCGGAGGAAGCGAGGCGCGATGGCCGCGCACGAGCAGCGGTCCGAGGTCGTCGTCGCCGGGGGCGGCGTCATCGGCTTGGCGTGCGCTTGGCGCCTGGCCCAGACGGGCCGGGCGGTGACCGTATGCGACCCCGGCACGCCGCGCGGGGCCTCCCAAGCCGCGGCGGGCATGCTGGCCCCGGCCACCGAGGCCACGATCGCCGAGCGCGACCTGCTGGCGTTGAACCTGGCTTCGGCCGACCGGTGGGCGGCCTTCGCCGACGAGCTGGCCCGCGCCAGCGCCTACGACCCGCGGCTGCGGCCCAGCGGCGCTCTGCTGGTGGCCCGCGACGGCGACGATGCCGCCGTGCTGGACTGGCTGGCCGACGCCCACGCCCGCCTGGGGCTGTCCAGCCGGCGGCTGCGCAGCCGCCAGGCCCGTGAGCTCGAGCCCGGCCTATCGCCGCGCACGCGGGGCGCCCTCATGTGCGACGGTGATCACCAGGTGGACAACCGGGCGGTGCTGGCGGGCCTGCGCCGCGCTGTCGAGGCCATGGGCGTGACGTTCGTGTCGGCGGCGGTGTCCGACGTGCGCGCCGCCGGCGGCCACGTCACCGGCGTGGGGCTGTCCACCGGCGCGTCGCTGGCCTGCGAGCAGGTCGTGATCGCCGCCGGCTGGCGCTCGGCGCAGATCGCCGGCGTCGGGACGGTGCCGGTGCGCCCAGTCAAGGGCCAGCTGCTGCATCTGCGCGTCGTGGGCGCCACCGTGGAGGAGCGCGACCACGACACGGCGACCACCGCCGGCGGCGTGCTGCAGCTACTGCGCGACGCCTGGGAGCTGCTGCCCGACGTCGGCGAGCTCGAGCTGACCGAGGCCACCGCCGGCCTGCGCCCCACCACCCCCGACAACGGGCCGGTGATCGGCCACGGCGACATCGACGGCGTCGTGTGCGCCTTCGGCCACCATCGCCACGGGATCCTGCTCACCCCCATCACCGCCGAGGCCGTGGCTGCGCTGGTCGCCGGCGAGGCCCCCCCACCGGAGGTGGCGCCGTTCACCCCCGACCGCTTCGCCGCAAAGGCGGCGTGAACGCCGTGCGGCTGGTGGTCAACGGCGCCGACCGCGACGTCGCCGCGGGCACGACGGTGACCGCCCTGGTCGAGGAGGTGGCCGGCGATCGACGCCAGGTGGCGGTGGCGATCAACGGCGACATCGTCGAGCGCAACCGCTGGGATGAGCTCGAGCTCGACGCCGGCGACCACGTCGAGATCGTCGCCGCGGCCCAGGGCGGCGGGTGAGCGGCGAGGGCTCGGGACCGGCCGACCCGCTGGCGTTGGGCGGGGTCACGTTCAGCTCGCGGATCGTGCTGGGCACGGGGGGTGCGCGCAGTCTCGAGGCGCTGGAGGCTGCCGTGCGGGCCTCGGGCGCAGAGATCGCCACCGTGGCGCTGCGCCGGGTGGCTCCCGACGCCCCGGGCTCGGTGGTGGACGTGCTGACGCGCTGGGGCGTGACGCTGTTGCCCAACACCGCCGGCTGCTACACGGCGCACGACGCGATCACCACCGCTCGGCTGGCCCGAGAGGCGTTGGGCACCGACTGGATCAAGCTGGAGGTCATCGGCGACGAGCGCACGCTGTTTCCCGACGCCGTCGAGTTGCTCGACGCCGCCGAGACGCTGGTCGACGAGGGCTTTTGCGTGCTGCCCTACACCAACGACGACCCCGTGCTGGCCCAGCGCCTGGAGCAGCTCGGCTGTGCGGCGGTCATGCCCCTGGGCGCGCCGATCGGCTCCGGGGCGGGGATCCGCAACCCCTACAACCTGCGCATCATCGTCGAGCACGCCCACGTGCCGGTGGTGCTGGACGCCGGCATCGGCACGGCCAGTGACGCGACCACAGCCATGGAGCTGGGCTGTGACGCGGTGCTGCTGGCCAGCGCCGTCACTCGGGCCGAGGACCCCGCCGCGATGGCCGAGGCGATGCGCCACGGCGTCGTCGCCGGCCGCCTCGCGTCGATCGGCCAGCCGCCCCCAGAGGCGCCCTACCGGCGCCCCAGGCCGGTGGGGCGCCTACGCTGGCCCCTATGACACGAACGCGACACGGTGTGGGCCCTGCGGTCCTGGCCGCGGCGGCCGTGCTGGTGGTGCTGGCAGGGGGATGCGGCGGGCCGTCGAGCGTCGCGCTGGCCGATCTCGCCCGCGATCATCAGGCCTACGAGGGCGAGCGCCTCGAGCTACACGGGGTGGTGGTCGAGTTCGCCGGCGACGAGCAGGCAAACGTGCCCCGCCACGCGGTGCTACAGGACCCCGAGGCCCACCGCGTCGAGCTGGTCCCCTTCGAGCGGGCCCAGCCCCACGTGGGCTCGACGGTCCGGGTGGTGGGCACCTTCCAGTTCGAGCCCGGCCGCGGCCGGCTGTTGCGCATCGACTCGATCGAACCCGCCGGCGAGTAACCGACCGTCCGGGTCTCACCCTGAATCCACCGATCAGCTTCGGCTGCTGGTGCAGAGCGCCTGGTTCGGCTCGGTGAGGCGCATTGAGGACATCCGAGCGGGTCTGGAAGGGCGGCGGGCCGCGGCCCGTCAAGTGGTGTATGAGGCCACTCGCGCATCCTGGGGTGTGACCGGCTATGCGGTCACGGACAGTGGTTGGGGGTTCTTGTGTTCGTCGGGGTCGGTGGTGTCGATGGCATCGAGCAGGCAGGCACGCACGGCCTCTTGGGACAGGTAGCGACGTCCGACTTGCCACTCGTCGTGTTGTTCGGCGAGGACGGCGCCGACGAGGCGGA
>PXPH01000029.1:6925-8907 GCA_003021615.1 Actinobacteria bacterium QS_8_72_14 | reverse complement strand
CGAGGCGCTGGCGCTGGGCCACGAGGCACGTCCGCTGCCGGCCGTGTGGGAGGTGCTGGAGGCCTTTCCGGCTTTTGACGACGACGTCGAGCTCGCCGCGCTGATCGGCTGTGTCACGCGGGCGCTGGACGGGTGGGCGCCGGATGTGGCCGGCCAGGCTGACCACGCCCGCCTGGGGGACCTGTGGAAAAGCGCCAAGGGCGACTTCTCGGTGGGCCAGGCGCTGCTGGCCCAGCTCGAGGCGGTGCCCCCGCCCTCGCAGCGGCCGACGGGATGGTGACCCCGGCGGGGGCGTGGTGGGGGTGGTGGCCCCGGCGGCGGCGTCGTGGGGATGGTGACCCGGCGGGGGCGTCATGGCGCGCGGCCGCCGGCGGCGTCACCGCTCGCCCACGAGACACGCTGTGGGCCAGGCGCATAGGCTCTGGGCCATGAGTGGCAACAGCGTTTTGCGTCGCGCCCGCGTCGACGGGCGCGACGCGGCGTTGGACGCGGCCACCGTGGGGGTGCTCGACGATGGTTTCGCCCGCGGCGACGGCGCCTTTGAGACCGTGGGCGTGTGGGACGGCGCGCCGTTTCGCCTGCTCGATCATCTCCAGCGGTTGGCGGCCTCGATGGACGCCGCCAGCCTGCCCGCGCCGGACCTCGACGCGCTGCGCGCCGACGTCGAGGCCGTGCTCGACGACGTGAGCGTCGACGCGGTGGTGCGCGTGTACGCCACCGGCTCGGGCACGCGGGTGGTCACCCTCGAGGCCCAGCCCGAGCGAGAAGCGCCACGGCGCTTGATCAGCCAGCCGGCGCCGTGGATCCGCCCGCTGGGCACCTGGGCGCTGGCCGGGGTCAAGTCGATGTCGTATCTGCCCAACATGGCCGCCGGCCGGGCGGCGCAGGCCGCCGGGGGCGACGACGCGCTGTTGGTCACCTTGGAGGGCTTTGTCGCCGAGGGCCCCACGTTCGCCGTGTGCTGGATGCGCGACGGCACGCTGCACGCGCCCGCCGTGGAGCTGGGGGTGGTCGACTCGATCAGCCGCCGCAGCGTGATCGAGGCCGCCCAGGATCTGGGCGTGGAGGTGGTCGCCGGGCGTTGGGGCCTGGAGGCGGCGCTGGCCGCCGACGAAGTCCTGGTCAGCTCGGCGGTGCGCCCGGTCATCGCGCTGACGGCGATCGACGGCCACCGTCTTCCCGAGGCCACCCCGACGGCCGACCAGCTTGCCGACGTGGTGCAGCAGCGCCGCCGGGGGCGTTGAGCCATTGCGCTGACGCCCAGCGTCCGCGATCCTTGCCGACCACGTCGATGGTGTGGCGCCGCCCGCACCCTACCGGGCCGTGGATCCGGTCCGCTGCACAGGAGGGTTCGTCGTGACCGAGCAGTCGTGGCAACGCCGCCAGCTCGCCGGGTTCTGGTTGAGGGCGGTCGCCGTGTTGGTCGATGCCGTGGTGGCCCTGGTCGTCTTCGCGACGCTGGTGCTGCTCACGCGTCCCGTGCTCGAGACCCTGCTCGGCGAGGCACCGGCCACCGGGATGGTGGTAGGCATCGCCGTGGGCCTGCTGGCCGTTGCAAGCCTGCTGTACGACGTGCTCATGACCGCCGGCGCGGGGGGCACGCTGGGCAAGCGGGCGACGGGGGTGGAGGTGCGTGCCGGCGACGGCCACCGCCTCGAGACGGGCCGGGCGTTGGGGCGGTCGCTGGGACGCCTGCTGTCGACTGTCGTGGTGCTGCTCGGCCTGCTGTGGGTCGCAGGGGACCCCCGCAAGCAGGGCTGGCACGACAAGCTGACCCAGACGGTGGTGGTCAAGCGCCGCCACCTGCCGTGGATGTTGCGCGAGCCGGAAGCGCCGTTGTGGGCCACGGCTGTCCAGGAGGCGCTGCCGGCCGGGGCGCCGGTGGCCCCCGGTGAGGGTGACGCGACGCCTGTTGAGGGTGACGCGACGCCTGTTGAGGGTGACGCGACGCCTGTTGAGGGTGACGCGACGCCTGTTGCGCA
>PXPH01000029.1:0-6814 GCA_003021615.1 Actinobacteria bacterium QS_8_72_14 | reverse complement strand
GGCACCGAGACAGCCGAGCCCGAGCCGTCACGGCCCTTGGCGGTGGACAGCGACGCCGCAGAGGACGCCCTGGCCGTCACCGAAGGGGGGGCGGACAGCGAGCCGGCCTCAGGCTCAACGCCGGATGCGTTTGAGACGAGCTCGCAGGAGGCGGCGGCTGTGGGCGGCGCCGCGCCGCGGGAAGGCCAGCCCCAGCCCGCGCGACCCGAGGCCTCGGCTTTTCGGGAGCTATTTGACGACGCGCCCAGCGGCACGGCGGCTGCCGGCCCGGCGCCGACCGCGGAGGCAAGCGCCCACCCCGAGGCGTCGCCGACACACCCTGATGCGGGCGACGTTGAGGCGCCGGCGGCTGGCGGTGGGGCCCTCGCGGCCCACGAGGCCGAGGCGGACGCCGAGGCGGGCGAGGAGACCGATCCCAACCTCGCGGCCATCGAGCGCGCCGGCTTGGCCGAGGCCGCCGCCGGGTGGCTGCGCCAAGTCGCAGCCCAGGTCGACCCGCGCCTGGACCAGGTCTCGCCGGCCTGGCGCGAGCGGGAGCAGGCGCCGGCGGCCCGTGCCTGCGCCTTCGGGTTGCTGCTGGGCCACCTCGCCACCCTGTATCCTCATATGGCCGACGACCTGCACACCGTCGCCGAGGCTCATCCCAGCTTCTCGACCCTGATGGCGGGCAGCCGGCTGTCGACGCTGCAGCAGATTGCCGGGGACCGCCCGCGCGCGGCTGCCTGGCTGGGTCCGCTGTTGGACGTCAGCGACGAGGACCGCCTGGCGCGCCTGCTGCAGTAGGCGCGGGCTCAGGTTGGCCGGTCACCGCCGGGATCGAGTGGTTGCGCCCCCGGCGTCGCCCTCGCAACGCCGCCACGCCCTGGACGACGCTGGCGGCCACCGGCACCGCCAAAAACGCGCCGAGTACTCCCAGCAGCAGCCCGCCGGCGGTGATGACGGTCAGCACCGCCAGCGGGTGCAGGGCGGTGGCCCGCCCCAGCACGTAGGGCGCCATCACGTTGCTCTCGAGCTGTTGGACGGCCACCGCGATGCCCAGCACCGCCAGGGCCACGACGGGGCCGTTGGTGGCCAGCGCCACCAGGACCGCCAGCGCCCCGGTGACGACAGCACCCACGATCGGAAAGAGCCCGCCAAAGAACACCAGCACCGACAGTGGCAGCGCCAGGGGCACCCCCAACAGCAGCAGCCCCAGGCCGATGCCCACCGCGTCTATGAACGCCACCAGCAGCTGGCCCCGGAAGTACGAGCCGATGGTCATCCACGCCCGCAGCCCCACGACCTCGGCGTCCTCGCGCACCGAGGCGGGAAAGAGCCCGCACAGCCACCGCCCCAGGCGCTCGCCGTCCTTGAGGTAGAAGAACAGCACCACCACCAACAGCACCACGATCAGGATGATCTCGGCCACGGCGGCGGCCGCGCCCAGCGCGCCGGCCCGCACCACGTCCATGACCGCTTGGAAGTCCAGGCCCTCGGCGAATTCGTTGATGCGCGTGCGGGCCTCGGCGGCGCTGACCCCAAAGGGCGCCGACTCGTCCAAAAACGTCTCGACTTGTTGCATGCCCTGCTGGGCCGACTCGGTCATCTCAGGGACTTCGTTGGCCACTTGCGGCACCAACGCGGTGCCCAGGCCGATCAGCAGCAGCAGCACGCCCAGCATCGTGGCCAGCGACGCCAGCCCCGCGGGCAGGCCCATGCGCCGCAGCGCCTGGACCGCCGGATACAGCAGCGCGGCCGGGAACAACGCCAGCAACACGGGAATCACCACGACCTGTAGCGCCCCTGCGGCCACGCTGATCGCCCATGCGACCGCGCCGATGCCGATTAGCGCCCAGGCGTAGGCGCCAACGCGCAGCACCGGGTGCTCCCACCACCGCGGCGTGCTCGCTTGGGGCGCCCGCGCGGCTGTGTCGTGTTGCGACGCCGCCGCCGCGTCCTCGCGACCCGGGGGGCGGGGCTCGTCGCCAAAGGCGGGCTCGCCAGCGGCGGGGGCCTCGGCGGTGCTCGCCGCGTCGGCGGCGGGCTCGGCGGTGCTTGGCTCGTCGGCGGCCGGCTCGGCGGTGTCTAGCTCGCTGGCGACCGCCTCGGTCTGATGGGACTCGCCGCCGGGCTCCTGCGATCGGGAGCGCGCGCCGCGGGCCGCGCGCCGACGGCGCCTGCCCGCCCGGGCGATGCTGGGGCGGGCGCGACGAGTGCGGCCGGACCCGGCCGCACTCGCGCCGACCTCGGGGCGCACGCGCCGGCGGCGCCCTTCCGATTCGAAGCCCTGGTCGGCATCCGGCGGCGAGCCGGCGCCCCCCTGCTGGCTCATCTCACCTCCTGGTGCGGCCGTTCGTGGCCGCCGGCGCCCCGGCAGCCACGGTTGGCAGACGAGCGCAGCCTATCCCGGCGGCGGGGCGTCACACCGTCGGCGGCCACCCGTCGCGCTCGAGATGGGCTCGCAGCGTCGCGGCCATCGCGGCGACGTCGTCGACGTGGGTCTGTTCGCGCACCGAGTGCATCGACAGGATCGCCTGGCCCACGTCCACCGTCTGCACCCCCAGCCTCGCGGCGGTCAGCGGCCCGATCGTGGAGCCACACGGCAGGTCGCCGCGCACGGCGAAGTGCTGCACGCTGGCGCCCGCGTCGGCCGCGCAGCGCGCGAACCAGGCCGAGCCGGGCGCATCGGTGGCGTAGGCCTGGTTGGCGTTGTGCTTGATGACCGGCCCGGCGCCGAGGCGCGGGCGGTGCTCGGGCTCGTGTTTGTCGGCGTAGTTGGGGTGGACCGCGTGGGCGGTGTCGGCGCTGACCAGCAGCGAGCGCGAGCGCGCCCGGGCGTGGGCTTGGGGGCTGTGCTCGTCGGCGGCCGCCGTGACGCGGGCCAGCACGTCTGCGAGAAACGAGCCGCGCGCGCCCTCGGCGCTGACCGAGCCGACCTCCTCGTGGTCGTTGGCCACCAGCACGGCGGTGGGATCAGCCGGGCCGGCCCGCAACAGCGCGGTCAGGCCGCTGTGGCAGGAGGCGAGGTTGTCCAGCCGGGGCGCGAACAGCCAGCGGCTCTCGTCGCCGCCGCGGGCGGCCGGCTGGGTGTCGCAGGCGATCAGCTCGTGGCCGGTGACGGCGGCCGCGTCGACGGCGAGCTCGGTGGCCAGGCGCTGGGCCAGCCCGCGCTCGGTGCCGTCGGCCTCGGCCCACATCGGTACCACGTGCTGTTGGGAGTTGGGCTTGAAGCCCTCGTCGCGCAGCTCGCGGTGCAGATGGACCGCCAGCGAGGGCACCCGCAACGGCGCCCCGGGCAGGTGGACGCTGGCCAGGCGCACGCCGCCGGCGTCGTCGGCCAGCGCCACGCGTCCCGCCAGGGTCAGGTCGCGGTCGAACCAGGTGTGCAGCAGCGGGCTGCCGTAGATCTCGCAGCCCACCAGGCGATAGCCGACCCGGGTCGTGTCGGCCACGGGGCGTGCCCGCAACCCCGGTGAGTCCGTGTGGGCGCCGATGAGGCGAAAGCCCGCCTCGGCCGGCGAGCGCCGGCCCATGCGCAGCGCCGCGAGGCTCGCGCCGTCGCGCACCACATAGACCCGGTCGCCGGGGCGTAACTGCCAGGGCTGTGTCTCGTCCAGGCGGGTAAAGCCGTCAGCCTCCAGGCGAGCGGCCATGGCGGTCACGGCGTGAAACGGGCTGGGGCCGGCGTCGACGAAGGCGGCCAGGTCGTCGCCGAGCTCAAGACACGTCATGGTCGGCAGTCTAGGCACCCGCCTGCGCCGGCTGGTCCGCCACACCGGCCAGCGCCCGCTGCAGCAGCTGTTCCTGCTCGAACTCGTGGATGGTCTGCGAGCCGGTGGCCGGGGCCGGGTTGGCCGGGCGCGCCACGTGGCCCAGCGTCACGCCCGCGTCCTCCAGCAGCCGGTGCAGCCGCCCGTGAGCAAACGACCACGCCCCCATGTTCTCGGGTTCCTCTTGGACCCACCACACCTGCTGAGTGGCCGGGTGGGCGGCGATGGCCGCGCGGATCTGCTCACCGGGCCAGGGGTACAGCTGCTCGACGCGCACCACCGCCACCGGGGCGCCCTGCTCGTCGCGGCGGGCGCGCAGCTCGTGGGCGATCTTGCCGCTGGCCAGCAGCACGCGGCGGACGTCGGCGGGGGCGTCGTCGTCGCCCAGCACCTCTTGGAAGCTGCCGGCGACAAACGCCGCGGTGGGGCTCTGGGTGACCTTGGCTCGCAGGAGGCTCTTGGGGGTGGCCACGATCAGTGGCTTGCGCACGTCGCGGTGCAGCTGGCGGCGCAGCACGTGGAAGTACTGCGCGGCGGTGGTGGGATAGACCACCTGGATGTTGTCCTGGGCCGCCAGGGTCAAAAAGCGCTCCAGGCGGGCCGAGGAGTGCTCGGGGCCCTGGCCCTCGTAGCCGTGGGGCAGCAGCAGCACTAGGGCGCTGGTCTGGTTCCACTTGTCCTCGGCGGCCCCCAGGAACTGGTCGATGATTACCTGGGCGCCGTTGACGAAGTCGCCGAACTGCCCCTCCCAGCACACCAAGGCGTCTTTGGCGGTCACCGAGTAGCCGTACTCGAAGCCGACCGCGGCGAGCTCCGACAGCGGCGAGTCGTGCAGCATGAACTTGCCCTGGTGGGCGTCGAGGCAGTTCAGCGGCGTGTGCTCGCGCTGGGTGTGATAGTCGATGAGGACGCCGTGGCGTTGGCTGAACGTGCCCCGCCGGGAGTCCTGACCGGCCAGGCGCACCGCGAAGCCCTCCAGCAGCAGCGAGCCAAACGCCAGCTGCTCGCCCATGGGCCAGTCGACGGCGTCGTCGGCCAGCATCGAGCGGCGCGTCTGAAGCTGTTTGGCCAGCTTGGGGTGAGCCGTGAAGTGGGCGGGCCAACTGGTGACGGTGTCGACCACCCGCTGCAGCCAGTCCCGGGCCACCCCCGTGTCGACGTGGGGCAGCACCCCGGCGGGCTCGGGGCGATCGAAGCGCTTGGGGGCGGGCGGGCGCGACTCGCGCGTCTCGGCCAGGGAGGCCTCCAGGCGCTCGCGGAACTCGTCGAGGGCCGCCTCGGCTTCGTCGACCGACAGGTCACCGCGGTTGATCAGCTCCTCGGTGTAGAGCTTGCGCACGCTGCGGCGGTTCTCGATGCGGTCGTACATCACCGGCTGGGTGTAGCTGGGATCATCACCCTCGTTGTGGCCGTGGCGGCGGTAACAGGTGAGGTCGACCACGACGTCCTTGCCGAAGCGCTGGCGGAAGGTGAACGCCAGGCGCATGGCGCGCACGCACGCCTCCGGGTCGTCGCCGTTGACGTGCAAAATCGGCGCCTGGACCATCTTGGCCACGTCGGTGGAGTAGGTCGACGACCGCGCGTCGTGGTGGCCAGTGGTAAAGCCCAGCTGGTTGTTGACCACCAGGTGGACGGTGCCGCCCACCCGGTAGCCGCGCAGCTGGCTCAGCGTGAAGCACTCCTGGACCACGCCCTGGCCGGCGAAGGCTGCGTCGCCGTGGAGCAAAATCGGCAGCACCGGCGCCTCGCGCTCCAGGTGCTCGCTCTCGGCGCCCCGCTGGTCCAGCTTGGCCCGCGCCATGCCCAGCACCACGGGGTCGACGGCCTCGAGATGGCTGGGATTGCTGGACAGCCGCACGGTGATCTCGGCGCCGGCCGGCGACTTGTGGCTGCCGGTGGTGCCCAGGTGGTACTTGACGTCGCCCGAGCCCTGCACGGCCTCGGGGTCGATGTCGCCCTCGAACTCGCGGAAGACCTTGTCGTGGCTTTTGTGCAGGATGTTGGTCAACACGTTGAGGCGCCCGCGGTGGGCCATGCCCATCACGGCCTCGGGGATGCCGGCGCTGGCCGCGTCGTCCAGCAACGACGCCAGCATGGGAATGGCGCTCTCGGCGCCCTCCAGCGAGAAGCGCTTGTGACCCAGATACTTGGTGTGCAAGAACTTCTCGAAGGCCTCGGCGGCGTTGAGCCGCGACAGGATCAGCCGCTGCTGCTGCACGTCCAGCTCAGCGCTGACCCCCTCGACGCGCTGTTGGATCCACTCCTTCTCCTCGGGCTCGGAGGAGTGCATGTACTCCACGCCGACGGTGCGGCAGTAGGCGTCGCGCAGCACCCCCAGCAGGTCGCCCAGCGCCATGCGATCGCGCCCGGCGACCCCGCCGGTGGCGAACTCGCGGTCCAGATCCCAGATCGTCAGCCCGTAGGTGGCCGGGTCCAGCTCGGGGTGGACCCGCTTGAAGGTGTGGGCCAGCGGGTTGAGGTTGGCGATCAGGTGGCCGCGCACGCGGTACTGGTTGATGAGCTTTTGCACCGCCACCTGTTTGTCGGCGCGCTGCTGCTGGCCGTCGGCACCAAAGGCTGGATTGTCGTCGGCGTGCCAGCGCACCGGCTCGTAGGGGATCTTGAGGCTGTCGAAGACCTCGTCGTAGAAGTCGTGCTCGCCCAGCAAACACGCCTCGACCACCTGCAAAAACAGTCCGGACTCGGCGCCCTGGATGACGCGGTGGTCGTAGGTCGAGGTCAGCGTGATGACCTTGCCCACCCCCAGCTCGGCCAGGGTGCGCGCGTCGGTGGCCTTGTACTCGGCCGGGTAGCCGATCGCGCCCACCCCGACGATGGCGCTTTGGCCCTGCATCAGCCGCGGGACGCTGGTGACGGTGCCCACCGTGCCCGGGTTGGTCAGCGTCACGGTCGTGCCGGCGAACAGCTCCGGGTCCAGCTCGCCGGAGCGCACCCGGCGCACCGCCTCCTCGTAGGCGCGAAAAAAGTCGTGGAAGTCCATGTCCTCAACGCCGGTGACGTTGGGTACTAGCAGGGTGCGGTTGCCCTCGCCGCGGTCGACGTCC
>PXPH01000028.1:13783-32375 GCA_003021615.1 Actinobacteria bacterium QS_8_72_14 | reverse complement strand
CGCCGCCGACGACCCGCTGGCCGGCTACGCCGAACGCCTCGAGGGCGGCGAGCTGACCGACAGTTTGCGCGGCTTTCTGACCGGCAGCATCGACCTGGTGGTGCGCCGGCACCTCCCGGGCGGCGGTCAGCGGTTCGTGCTGATCGACTTCAAGACCAATCGCCTGGGCGGCGACGACGAGGCGCTGTCGGCGTGGCACTACCGCCCCGCGGCGCTGGCCGAGGTCATGGGGCAGGGCCACTATCACCTGCAGGCGTTGCTATACACCGTGGCGCTGTATCGCTACCTGCGGTGGCGCCTGCCCGACGCCGACCCGGCGGCCCACCTGGGCGGGGTGGCCTATCTGTTTGTGCGCGGCATGACCGGCCCCGACACCCCCCGCGTGGCCGGCCAGCCCTGCGGCGTGTTCGCCTGGCACCCGCCCACGCCGCTGGTGGCCGAGCTCAGCCAGCTGCTGGACACGGCAGGGGCGCGACAGTGACCGCCCACGACGCGCGAGCGGCGATCACCGCCCACGACGGGCCGGCGCTCGGTGCCGGGGCGGCCCGCGGCGCCAACGATCGGCTGGACGCCAGCGTCGCCGTCGGCGCGCCGCCGGCGCTGGCGGCCTTCAACCACGCCGGGGTGCTGGCCGCCGCCGACGTGCACGTCGCCAGGCGGTTGGCAGCCCTGACCGGCGACGACGACGCGGCGGTGATGCTGGGCGCGGCCCTGGCGGCGCGGGCGCCACGGCTGGGCCACGTGTGCGTGGATCTGGCCACGGTGGGCGACACCGTGACCGTCGACGCCGATGAGCCCGCCGACCTCGCCGAGCTGGCGTGGCCCCCACCGGACGAGTGGCGCCGACGGCTGGCGGCCAGTCCCCAGGTGGCCGGCGACAACGACCGTCCCCTGCGGCTGGTGGGAACCCGGCTGTATCTCGATCGCTATTGGCGCGACGAGCGCCTGGTCGCCGAGCAGCTGCACGCCCGTGCCGGCCAGTCCAGCGACGCCGACCGCGCCGTGCTGGCCGAGGGGTTGGGGCGGCTGTTTCCCGGCGAGGCGCTGGACCGCCAGCGCCTGGCGGCGGCCCCCCGCCGCGGGTGGCGCTGGCCGCCCCCACCGGCAAGGCGGCCACCCGGCTGCAGCAGGCCGTTGTCGAGCAAGCCCCGGCGCTGGCCACCGCCCCCGAGGTCCGGGGGTGGCTGGCCCAGGCGAGCGCGTCGACGCTGCACCGGCTGCTGGGCGGGCAACCGGGGTGGCGCAGCCGCTTTCGCCACCACCACGGCAACCGGCTGCCCCACGATGCGGTGATCGTCGACGAGACCTCGATGGTCTCGCTGTCGCTGATGGCCCGCCTGGTCGAGGCGGTGCGCCCGGCGGCGCGGCTGGTGCTGGTGGGCGATCCTCATCAGCTGGCCTCGGTCGAGGCCGGGGCCGTGCTGGGCGACATGGTCGGCCCCGTGGGCCAGCCCCTGGTGGTGGGCGATCGCGCCCGGGCGGCGCTCAGCGACGTGACCGGCGGCGAGGTGCCCGCCGAGGCGCCTCCGCCGGGCAGCGCCGTCGGCGACGGGATCGTGGTGTTGCGCCGAGTGCACCGCTACGAGGCCGACTCGGCTATCGCGGCGCTGGCCGCCGCCATCCAGCGCGGCGACGCCGACGCGGCCGTGGCCGTGGCCGCCGGCGACGCGCCCGAGGTCGCCTGGACCGCCCTCGACGCGGGTGAGGCAGACGACGCGGCCCTCGCCCCGGCCCGCACCGAGCTGGTCGAGGCCGCCAGCCGGGGGGCGCGGGCCGCCCGCGCCGGCGATGCCGCCACGGCCCTCGAGGCGCTGGCGGCGCGGCGGCTGCTGTGCGCCCACCGCCGCGGGCCCTATGGCGTCGAGGCGTGGAACGTCGCCGTCGAGCGCTGGCTCGGGCCCGCCGCCGGCCCCGGCGAGTGGTACGCGGGGCGGCCGCTGCTGGTGACCGCCAACGACTACGCGCTTGGGCTGTCCAACGGCGACACGGGCGTGGCGGTGGCCGGCGCCGACGACCGGCTGGTGGCGGCGTTCGCCCCGGGCGGGCGGGTGCTGACCGTCAGCCCCGCGCGGCTGGCGGCGGTGGAGACCACCCACGCGATGACGGTGCACAAAAGCCAAGGCTCGCAGTTCGCCGCGGTCACCATCGTGCTGCCGGATCCCACGTCGCGGCTGTTGACCCGCGAGTTGTTGTACACGGCGGTGACGCGCGCGACCCGACGGGTGCGGCTAGTGGGCACCGAGGCCGCCGTGCGCCGGGCGGTCACCGCCCCCATCGCCCGCGCCTCAGGGCTGGGCGAGCAGCTGTGGGGCGTTCGCGCGCGGTGAGCGCCACGGCGCCCTGGCAGGCTGTGCGCCGCCGTCACGCCAAAGAGCCGCCGTCACGCCAAAGAGAGGTCAGCATGATCGGATGGGCCGACGACATCGAGCACGCCACGCTGAGCAACGACGCGTTTCGCACGGTGTTGCACACCGGCGAGGACCTGCAGCTGACGGCCATGCGCCTGGCCCCCGGCGAGGACATCGGTGGCGAGGTCCATCCTGAGGGTGACCAGTTCGTGCGCGTGGAGGCCGGCCACGCGCGGCTGGAGCTCAGCCGCCTCGAGGACCGCGTCGAGGAGACCTACGACCTCGACGCCGACGGGGCTGCCATCATCCCCGCCGGGACGTGGCACAACGTCGTCAACGCCGGCGCCGAGGAGCTCAAGCTGTACTCCCTCTACGCCCCGCCGCAGCACCCGGCCGGCGCCGTCCACCCCACCAAGGCCGACTCCGTGGCAGCCCACGAGGGCCACAGCAGCTGAGCCCGCCGGGCAGGCGCTCAGCCAAAGAGGCGTTCGACGGCCTCGCCCCCACTGGCGGCGCCGGGGCGCCGCTGCGCCGGGAGCTGTCGCCTGGGCTTCTGGCGGCCACCGACGTCGGGCGGGCACCCCTCACGAGCCGAGGTGCGCTTGGACCTTGTCGTGTTGGAGCTCGAGTTCGAGGGGTAGCAGATAGGTCGCGGCGCGCAACCAGGCCAACTGCTCCTCCTCGGCGTAGCGCTGCACGCAGTGGTCCCAAGCGCGGTGGACGGCCTCGTGGTCCTGACCGGCTAGCGCGCCGAGCTCTGCGGTCACCACCCCCGGCTCGGGCCGCTGCGCGGGGCGCTCGCACGCGCGCTTGTACGCCTGGCTGACGAGGCGCTCCATGCCCTCCTGCCCCTGAACTGCGCGGGCTACGTCCCGACAACGAAACCGCACAGCCCAGTCTATCGGCCACAGTCAGCCCGGGTGCACCACTCACGACCCAGTGCCACCCGCCTTAAATCGGTTGAAACCCCTCACCGGCGGCGGCCATGCTGCTTTTTTCGCACCGACGAGCCCTCGCCTGCCGCGCCACCGCCCGCCTCCACGCCAGCCCCACCAGCAAGCCGTGGCGGTTGCCTCGTCGAGGCCAAGGCCGTCAGCCCGATTTCTTGGCCGATTTCTTGGCCCCCTTCTTGGCCGCCGACTTCTTGGCCGCCTTCTTGGCCGCCGACTTCTTGGCCGATTTCTTGGCCGCCTTCTTGGCGGCCTTCTTGCTGCCGGTTGTCGCTTTCTTGGCCGTGGCCGCCGACTGGTCGGAGTCGACGATCTCGGCCTCGCTGGCCGCGCGGCGGATCGCGGCGATGGCGTTGCGCGCCGCCTGCTTGGAGTCGTACAGCTCGCTGGACAGCAACCGCTGGCCTTGGGCCGACCACAGCTCAACACGGGCCTTGCCCTCGTTGGTGGCCTGCAGCACGAACGTGGCGGGCATCACAGCGTCCTTTCCGTCAGGGTCGTGGGTCGCCACTGTCGCGACCGGCGTTCGCGGGCGGTGACCAGCCCGCGACCGCCGCGGATGCTAACCAATCGCACCGGCCCAACCCCGCCTTTGCCGCACGCCCCGGCCGAAAGCTCTCCCCTCTCGCCGTGTGCGCCCACCCCCGCCTCGCCGTTTTCGCCCACCCCCGTTGTGCCGCGAGCCGGCGACGGTTGACCGCTGGCGGGCGGGGGTATGCACCCAGCCGGGTCTGCACATATTGGCGACCTCAATGTGTTGCCGACTTCGCTTCAGGAAAGGCCTTGCCATGCTCGATGCAGAGGAAGCCCGTCGGCTGTTGCGCGCCGAGCGCGACCACGCCCTGCAGCGCCGGGAGGCAGCCCAGGCGGTGCTTGCCGACGAGCTGGAGTCGACCGAGGTCAACCCAGTCACGCAGCACCCGGGCGACAACGCCGCCCACGTGATCGACCGCGAGGTCGCGCAGACCTCGCTAGAGCAAGCCGAAGCCGACCTGGCCGAGGTCGACGCCGCGTTGGCCCGCGTCGCCGACGACTCGTACGGCCGCTGCGAGGTCGATGGCGAGCCCATCGATCCCGAGCGGCTGCGGGCCCGTCCCACCGCCCGCTACTGCACGGTCCACCAGCAACAGATGGAAGCCCAGGCATGACGCAGGCGCCGGTAAGGCGACGAGCTCACCCGGCTGGCCCGCCGCGCCGGGCGAGCCGGCCCAGGTCCACGTCCTCGTCGGCCAGCTGCCGGGGGTCCACCGCGCCGCCGGCGGCGATTAGGCGCATCCCCGCGCGCACGTCACGCGGACGGTTGACCGCCACGACGCCCTGCAGGCGCCCCTGGTCGAGGTAAAAGCCACTGAACTGGCGCGCCGCGACGTCGCCGCGCAGCACCAGCTGGTCCCACTCGGCCGGGGCGCCGGCGTACTGGATCGTCGTGTCGTACTGATCGGACCAGAACCAGGGCACGTCGGTGAAGGGCTCGCCCCCGCCGGCCATGGCGCGCGCCGCGGCCGCGCCGTGCTTGAGCGCGTGCTGCCAGTGCTCGACGCGCACGAAACGCCCCAGCAGCGGGTGCCAGTGGCGAGCGACGTCGCCGGCGGCGTAGATGCCCGGCACCGAGCTACGGGCGTGCTCGTCGACGACGATGCCGTCGTCGACGGCCACGTCGGTGTCGGCGATGATCTCGGTGGCAGGCTCCAGGCCCAGCCCGACCACCGCCAGATCGCACGCCAGCCGGTGCCCCTGGCGGGTGACCACCGCCTCGATGGCGCCGTCGCCGTCGAAGTGATCGACCGCGTCGCCCAACGCCAACTGGACCCCGTGCTCGCGGTGCAACCCCGCCACCACCGCTCCGACGTCCTCGCCCAGCACCTGGGCCAGGGGCGTGGGCTGGGGCTCGACGGCGGTCACCTCAAGACCCCGCGCCCGCAGCGAGGCCGTCACCTCACAGCCGATGAAGCCCAAACCCACCACGACCGCACGCGCACCGGGCTCGGCGCGCCGCCGGATCGCGTCCGCGTCGGCCACGTGGCGAAGGTCGCATACGCCCTCGAGCTCGAAGCCGGGGATGGGCGGGCGGCGGTTGCGCCCGCCAGTGGCGATCAGCAGCCGCTCGTAGGGCTCACGCGTGCCGTCGGCGAGCTCCACGACCTGCCCCAGGGCATCGACCCGCGTGGCTGCCACGCCGGTGCGCAAGTCGATGCCGTGCTCCTGCCAGAAGCCAGCCGGGCGCAGCCACAGCTGCTCCAACGACGTCTTGCCCTGCAGGTACCCCGTGGACAGCGGGGGGCGCTCGTAGGGCGGGTGGGGCTCGGCGCCCAGCAGCACCACCGGGGCGTCGACGCCTTCCTGTCGCAGCGTGGCGGCGGCCGTGGCCCCGGCGGTGCTCGCGCCCACGATCACGTGGGCGCCCCCCGGTGGGCTCACATCTCGACCTGCAGGTCGTCGCCCTCGATGCGCACGGCGTAGACGCTCGCGGGCGTGCGGGGCGGCGCAGCGACGACCTCGCCGGTCAGCACGTCGAACGTGCCCACGTGGCAGGCGCACACGACGTGGGTGCCGTCGAGGTCGCCCTCGCTGAGCGAGCACTGCGCGTGGGTGCAGGCGTCGGCAATGCCGTGCAGCCCCCCACCGACGTTGGCCACCGCGATCGCCGTGCCATTGAGCTCGAAGCGGGCGAGCTCGCCCTCAGGCGGGGCATCCTCAGCCTTGCCGACCGTCACAAACGCCATCGCTGTCCCTTTGTGCTCCCAGGCCGCATCCGCGCGCGGCGCAGCGGATCGCGCGTGCCGCGCGGCTGTAAACTCGACGGCGACGGATTCTACGGTGCAGCCGCCGTCGGATCAGCGTGAGCCTGCTACGAGCTGGTGACAGGAGCAACGGCGTGTCCACGCTGGATCCCCATCAGCACCACCGGGCTCGCCGGCGGTTGGCCGACGAGCGCTTCGACGTGCTCGTGGTCGGCGGCGGCGTGACGGGCTGTGGGGTGGCGCTGGACGCCGCCGCGCGCGGCCTGCGCGTGGCGCTGGTCGAGCAGCGCGATCTGGCCGCCGGCACCTCCAGCCGGTCCAGCAAGCTCATCCACGGCGGGCTGCGCTACCTCGAGCAGGGCGACGTGGGGCTTGTGCGCGAGGCGGTGCGCGAGCGCACACGGCTGCTGACCACCCTGTGCCCGCATCTGGTGCGGCCGGTGCGCTTCATCTATCCGCTGCGCCACCGCGTGTGGGAGCGCTGCTACATGGGCGCCGGCCTCGCGCTCTACGACCTTTTGGGCGGCGCCCGGGGGCTGCCCGTGCATCGACACCTCACCCGACGCCAGACGTTGGCGGCGGCCCCGGCGCTGACCGACGAGGCGGTGGGCGGGATCGCCTACTGGGACGCCCAGGTCGATGACGCGCGCCACACCGCTGAGCTGGCCCGCACCGCCGCCCATCACGGGGCGGTGGTCACCACCGAGGCCAAAATCACCGAGCTGCTGGTCGACGGCGAGGCGGTGGTCGGCGCCGTAGTCGAGGATCGCGCCGGCGAGGGGCGCATCCCGGTGCGCGCCGACCAGGTGATCTACGCCGCGGGGCCCTGGACCAACGAGCTGCCCCGGGCCGGCGAGGGGGGGCGACCCCCGGTGCACCCCTCCAAAGGAGCCCACCTGGTTGTGCCGCGCGACCGCGTGCCCGGCTCCAGCGCGATGATCCTGCGCAGCGGCAACAGCGTCCTTTTGCTCATTCCCTGGCCGGACCCGCCGAATCACCACCACTGGCTGATCGGGACCACCGACACCCACTGGTCATTGGCTGCCGACCATCCCGTGGCCCACCGCGGTGACGTGGACCGCCTGCTCGGCGAAGCGAACCGGGCGCTGGCCACACCGCTGGGCCACGAGGACATCGACGGGGTCTACGCGGGCCTGCGCCCTTTGGTCGACGCCGGCGAGGACGACACGCCCTTTGCCTCACGCGAGCACGCCGTCCAGCGGCTGGCGCCCGGCCTGCTGGCCGTCACCGGCGGCAAGTACACGACCTATCGCGTCATGGCCGCCGACGCCGTCGACGCGGCCGCTGCCGCACTGGCCCGCCCCGTGCCCGCCTCGCCGACGGCCACCACCCCGCTGCTGGGGGCCCGCGGCGTCCAGCCCCTGTGGGACGACACCGAGCGCCTGGCCGCCGACGCCGGGCTCGCCCCCGCCTGGGTGCGCCATCTGCTGCGCCGCTACGGGTCGCTGGCCACCCAGCTGCTTGAGGAGGTCGCCGCCCACCCGGCGCTGGCAGCAACCGTCCCGGGCGCGCCGGGCTATTTGCGGGTGGAGGCGCGCTACGCCGCCAGCCACGAGGGGGCGCGCCACCTCGACGACGTGCTCGCACGGCGTACGCGCATCGCCATGGAAGCCCCCGACCGAGGCGTGGAGGCCGCCGACGCCATCGCCGGGCTGATCGGGCCGGTGTTGGGCTGGGACGAGGCGACCATGGCCGACGAGGTGAAGCGCTACCGCGCCGACGTGCGGGCCCAGCGCGCCGCCGAGGCCCAGCCCGACGACGCCTCGGCGGTGGCGGCCCTGACCGGGGTGGTCACAGCCACCCCATAGCCCACGCCACCAGCCCGGCGATCACCAGCACCGACACCACCCCCAGGCCGATGTCGAACTTGGGGATGTCGTCGTCGCCAAAAGGGAGATGGAAGCCCATATCGCGAGCGTATCCGGCTGTGCGCGGCCCGCGTGCCGAGCCGCCTGAGGCCGATCCGCCCGCCGCCGGGGTCGGCGGCCGGCTGCGGGTGACAACAGGACCAGTATGCTGCGGCCACGGCGCGACAGGCCCCGCAGCCGTGAGGGGGAGTTCCCGGGTTGTCACGCGAAGCCAGTCCCTCGGCCACCGAGGCCGCCGCGCAACGGGCCAGGCGGGATCGCTGGACGGTCGTGCTCGCCGCCATCATCGTGATGTTGCAGCTGGTCACGCTACCGGTGCTGGTCAGCAGGGCACAAGAGTTCGACCAGCAGCCAGAGCCCGGCGCCACATCAGCCCCCGAGCCCGAGCCACAGATTCCAGCCCAGGAGTTCTCTGGCGAGCAGCCGGGCCAGACCGAGCCGTTCTCGCTCGAGGGCGGGCTGGCGGTGTTCGACGTGGTCCACGACGGCGGCGGCAACTTCATCTTGGTGCTGACCGACGCCGAGGACGAGCGCGTCGATGGCCTCGTCAACGTCATCGGCGGCTTTGACGGCTCGACGGCCATCCACGCCCCCGCCGGCGAGTACCGACCGAGCCATTCCAGGTGCCCGCTGCCGGCACGGCCCAAAACGACGGCCAAGCCGCCCAGCAAGACGGCGACGACGACCAAGCCGCCCAGCAAGACGGCGACGACGACGACGGCGACGACGGCGAGCCGCGCCCGGTGACGTTTGCCATGACCCATCAGGGCGACGGCAACGTGCGCATGACGGTGCTCGACGAGACCGGACGCCGCGCCACGGGGGTGCTCAACGACCGCAATGCCGTGGACACCACCACCCGCGCCGAGCTCTCCCCCGGGATCTATCTGCTCAACGTGCGGGCTGCCGGGCAATGGACCGTGGAGGTCGAGTAGCGGCTGACAGGCCCACCTCGACGCGCCCAGCGCGGCCGTCGGGGGTGTGCAGCGCGATCTTGTCGAGGCTGTCCTGGGCGGCGCCCGACTCCCCCCGGGGGGCTCCCCCGTGGGGTGGATGCGCCAGGCCGCGCCCGCACGGAGAGTAGTCGGGCCATCGAGGGCTTTGCGAAAAGGAGCACCATGAGCACACCACCCACGGCCCTGGTCAGCGGCGGCACCGGGTTCATCGGCTCGCACGTGGCAGCCGCGCTGCTGCAGAGCGGATATCACGTGCGCACGGTCGGGCGACGCCCGGCCGAGGACGCGCGACCGGCCGGCATGGACCACTGGCAGGTCGACGTGGCCAGCACCGAGCTGCTGGACCAGGTGGTGGGCGACGTGGACGTGGTGATCCACACCGCCGGCGCCGCGACGACCAAGGCCGGGCCACAGGAGATGGAGGAGGTCAACGTGGGCGGCACCGCCCGGCTCGCCGAGGCCGCCGTTGCGGCGGGCGCGCGCCGCTTCGTCTACGTCAGCACCTCCTCGGTGTACGGCACGAAGGTACGCCTGCCCCAGCCGGTCACCGAAGACATCACGTGCCATCCCAGCCCCGGCTATGGCGAGACCAAGCTGCGCGCCGAGCAGGCCGTGCGCCAGGCCGGCGACAAAGGCCTGGAGACGGCGATCCTGCGGCCCACCAACGTGTTCGGCCCGGGAGCGATCAAGCTCGTGGCCAGCACGATCCTCGACGCGGCCATCGAGCGCTACGCGGGGCTAGCCACCTTCGAGGTGCCGCGCGAGCCCGTCGAGCTGCGCATGGTCCACATCGACGACGTGGTCGACGCATGCCTGCACGTCGCCGAGTCGCCACACGCGGCCGCAGGGGTGTTCAACCTCGCCTCGGGGGTGTATCCCTCCAGCCACGAGATCGCTCAGGCCGTCGCCGACGAGATCGGCCTCGAACTGGCGCTAAGCGACGCGGCCGAGCCCGGCCTGTCCTTCGAGCGGCGCCAGGAGGTTCGCGCGGCGATGCTCGCCGAGGGCATGCGCGACAAGATCGTGCTCAGCGAGCAGCGCCTGCGCGTTTTGCGCAAGGCCAACCCCAACAACCGCCTGAGCTTGCAGGCGCTGGCCGACACGGGCTTCCAGCCGCGCGTGACCGACATGACCAAGGCCGTGCGCGAGCTGGTGCGCTGGTATCGCCTCCACGGCTGGATCCTGTAACGCGCCTGCGCCGGCGCCTGGCCGTCAACAGCGAGGCCGCGCCTGACGCTGCGCCGGCTACTCGGTCGCCATTCACCGCCCAAGGTGGCCCTGCGATGGTCACCATCGTCTGGGCCGCCCGCGCACCCCCACGCCCCCGACCCGGCCATGGCCCCACGGCGGCCAGGGGAGCCCCCTCCCCTCCCCTGACCGCCGGTCGGCCATCCCCGTCCGGGTGACCGGCGGCGGCAGCGCCCGCACGCCATGCCGCGCTGGCGGCATGGCGGGTCGCCTGCGGTCGGTGGCCTGCACGCGCCCCACGAGAGCACGGGCGCCGCCCACCGAGCCAGCCGGTGGGCGGCGCCGCTGTGGCGCACCTCCCACCAAGGAGAGCCACACCCCCGGGGGCGCTGATACATGGATTGCTCACGCACCCCCTTACCTTGTTGATGTGGCCGGTGCGATTGTGATCGGCCGCAACGTCCGGCGGCGACCGCCGCCGGTAGCGTGGCGGGCAAGGAGTCCCTCGATGTCCACCTTCGACGTGTCACCCGCCGCGGCCGCGGGACCGCTTCGGGCGTCCGCGAGCTCGCGGCCAGCCCAACGCGATGGCCCACGCCGAAGAGCCCGAGGAGGTCGCAGCCACCTTCCACGAGGCCTTCGAGCGAGCCGTGGCGCTGTTCGACGCCGAGCGATTCTTTGAGGCCCACGAGTTCTTTGAGCACATCTGGAAGTCCGCGTGGATCGAACCCGGCGACGCGGACTTCTGGAAGGGCGTCACCCAGGTGGCGGTGGGCTGCTGTCACGTCCAGCGCGGCAACGACGCCGGGGCCCAGGCGCTGCTGCGGCGAGCCGCCGGGTATCTCGCCGCCTTCCCGGCCCGCTACCACGGGGTGGACGCGGCCCGCCTGGCCGCCGCCGCCGAGGACTTGGCCGCCCGGGCCCACCAGCACGGCGCCTCGCCGCAGCTCGCGTTCCCGCGCTTTCCCCAAGCGACGGCGTAACGCAGCCCACGCGCCACCGGGACAGCGCCGGCGCGACGTCACTCGCCCCCGCGGTGCCACGCCTCTTCGCCACTGAGGGGGTCATCGGGCACGCCGCACTCGGGGCACTGGCTGCCCATGTAGCGGATCTCCTCCAGCAGCTCCCCGGGGTCGAGGAACTCGTGGTGGGCCCCGGCCAGCTCCACGCGGTAGACGATGCCGAACTTGTCCGACACGACCACGGCGGCCCCGCGCGGGCTCAGGCCGGCGCCGCCCCGGGCGCGCCCGTCGGCGTCGCACAACACGGTGGAGTCCACCGCAGGGGCCAGCGACCGGGCCTGGCTGTGGTCAGCGGCGACCACGAGCACGCGTCCGCCCCAGGCGGCCAGCCGGTCGGCCCAGCCCTCGAGGCGCTCGACATAGGCCCGGCAGTCGTCGCAGTCGGGGTGGACAAACACCAACACCGAGCTCTCATGGGCCGTGCGGCGCAACTCCACCGGCCGGCCGGCCACGGGCGCCAGCGACACCGCCGGCAGCCGCTCTCCGACGGCCAGGCGGCCGCGTCCTGTCGTCTCCACCGAGGGCCTTTCAGCACACAACGGCGTCTGGCCACACCGGCCAGTCTAGAGGTCGCCGCCGGGCGGGGGCCCGTTGGCCCTCGCCGCCCTGCCCGAGACGCCCAGCGTCGCGGGCGCGCCCACGTTGTGGGCCCACCCACGCCCCTGGGTCAGGCGCCGGTGGTGTGCCTGCAGCACCACGCTGGCCCACGACAGCAGGACCAGCACCACCGCACCCGCGCCGGTAAAGCCCCACCACATGGGGTCGCTGGTGACCGCCAGCCAACTCCACCAGGTCGTCAGCGCCGTCATGCCCACAAGCCCGAGCACGCTGGCGGCGATGGCCAGGGCAAGCTCGGAGCCGGAAAGCCAGCTCAGCCGCCCCGGTGCGGGCGGCTCGTCGGCGGCAGCCACACCGCCCGGACGAACGCGGCCCGGATGGGAGCGGCGGACCTGCTCGCGGGCGACGGCCAGATGCTCGTTTTGCAGCTCGTCGGGCAGAAAGTCCGGGGTTGTGGCGGGCTCGTCGGGCATCGTCGATCTCCTCTCAACACGCCGGTGACGCTGTCGGCGGTGACAGACCCGGCGAAGCGGCCGGCGGCGGGACGCCGGCAGCGTCAGCTGGCGGGGGCAAGACCGCGGTCGGGATCGGCCACGAAGCCGACGTCACCGACCGGCCCGTGGCGACGGGTCGCTGCCGCGACGGCGTCGGCGTAGACCGTCAGGCCCTCGAGGCCGGGCAGGGCCGAGATCACGGCGTCCATCTCCTCCAGCGCCTCGCGAGCGTCGTCGCCGCCGAACAGCGCGGCGACGACGAAGTCGGTCTCCGACTGGGGGCGCACGCCCGTGCCGACGGGGCGCCCACAGGCGGGTGACCGCCCAGCGCGTGACGCGCCGGGCGCGGGAGCTGCGGACCAGCCGCATCCGGGCCTGGGCCCGGTAGAACGCGAAGTGCCCAGTTTCTTGGAGGCGCGCAGATAGCGGTCGAGGTCGAACACGGCCTTCATCGGGCACGCCCTTCGCCGACGGCGCACAGCGGGCATCCAGGCGCCCTAGGTTCGTCGGCGGGGCGTGGGTGGATTGGACGCGGGGGTGCAACGACGCGACCCACGCGTTTGCCGGGCCGCCGGTGGCAGCTCCCGGGCCGCCGGTGGCAGCGTCAGCGGTCGCGCCAGCGGTTCCACAACACGCTGCCGCCCACCGCGAGGATCACCGCCCCCAGCCCAGTGACCAGGATCAGGCCGAAGGCGGCGCCGGGATCCGGGGTGTACACCGCAAAGAGAATGAAGCCAACGATGACGCCGACGATCGCGCCTGCCACCGCGACGTACACGCTGGGGCCGGAGGGATCGCGCCGCGGCCCGGGGCCAGGGCTCGCCATGATCATGAGTGCGCCGCCTCGTTTGGGCATCGACGCCCTCCCGCTGCCGTCGCCAACGGGAAGGCCCGAAGCATCGCGTCGCCGCGAACGCTACCACCGGCAGGCGGCCACGAAAGCCTTGGCGGCGGGCGCGTCGGCCCGCTGCGGGCGAGCGACGGCGGCGAGGGGCGCGCGCTCATTCGGCGACCACGCGCGGCGAGGGGCGCGCGCTCACTCGGCGAGCACGCGCTGGAGGAATGCGGCCTTGCGGCGGTGGTAGTCGGCGAGGCTCGTGGCGCGCGCCGCGGCCCGGCGCTTGACGCGGGCGTACTCGTAGCGCCGGTGCTGCCCGCCCGCGGCGGGCCGCGCGCGCTGCCACCCCAGGGCTTGCAAGGCCGCGCCCGCCTCGCCGGCGTGGGCGGCGTCGGCCAAGCCGACCCACAAATCGATCACCGGCCGGGCGGGCACCTCGGCCAGGGCGGTGCTGCCCACGTGGTGCACGCCCCCAACACACCACGCCTCCAGCACCCGCCACACCTCGCCGAGCTCCTCCCAGGCCATCCGCCGCCAGGCCGGGTCGGGCTCGGCCAGCACCACAACAGGCCCCCGGCAAGGCGAGCCCGCCTCAGCCCCGCCCGCACCAGGCTCGCCGCGGCGCCACGGGCTCATGCCGCCCACGCCCGCGGCCCCCGGTGGGCGACCGAGGCCGCGGCGTCGGCGATGGCCGCGGCCAGCGCATCGACGGGCTCGCGGCGGCACTGGGCCAGATGGTGGGCAAAGGCGCCGTGCAACACGTCGCCGGCGCCCAGCGTGTCCACGACCCGCGGCGGCTGCGGCGGGGCGATTAGGCCGCCGGCGCCGCCGGCAGCACCCGTGCGGCGATAGGCCACGGGACGACCGCCGTCGGTGATCGCGGCGAGATCGCCCACGGTGGCGGCCAGGCGCGTCAGGCGGTCGGCCACCGACTGGTCGGCGGCGTCGGGGAAGGCGAAGCGCGCCGCGCAGATGGCGTGGTCGACCAACGGCAAGAGCTCGGCCAACACCGGCTTCCAGCTGCCACCGTCCAGGACCACCCCCACTCCGCGCCGGCGCGCCGCGTCGGCGACCGCGAGGCTCAATCGCGGCAGGGAGCCGTCCAGCAGCACCGCGGCGACGTCGTCGGCCAGCGCCGCCTCGCCGTCGGCCGGCGTCTCGGGGGCGGTGGCCGCCGCGGCGTCGGTCGATAGCACCGCGCGGTCGCCGTCGGCGAGATCGACCCACGCCGAGGACACGGTGGTGGGCACGTCGGCCCACGCGGCGGGCACCACCACATCGACGCCGGCGCGCTCCAGGTCGGCCCGGGCGAGCTGGCCAACACGGTCGTCGCCGACCGGCGCGATCAGCGTCACCGGCCCGCCCAGCAGCCCGATGGTGGCCGCGGCGTTGGCCGCCGGCCCGCCGGCGCCGACCCAACTCGCCTCGCTAGTGGCCTTGTCGCCGGCGGCCGGCAGCCGGCGCGCGTACTGGACGACGTCCAGCGTGGCCAGCCCCACACAGACCACGCGCGCCTCGCCGTGGTGCTGGGCGCCCGGCGAGCCCGCCTCAGCCACGGGGGCGGATCAGCGTCAATCCGTCGCCGATGGGCGTCAGCACCGACGTAACGCGCTCGTCGTCGGTCACGCGGCGGTTGAACGCCGCGATCGCCGCGGCGTCGTCGTCCTGGGGGTCCAGCACCCGGGCGTTGGCCAGGGTGTTGTCGACCGCGATGAGCCCGCCGGGGGCCAGGCGGGCCAGCAGCGTCTCGTAGTAGTCGGGATACGCCGGCTTGTCGGCGTCGATGAAGGCCAGGCCCACCGGCTCGTCGTCGGACAAAGCCGGCGCCAGCGTCTCGGTGGCGTCGCCCAAATGCAGCGTGATGCGGTCGTCGAGGCCGGCGCGCTGCCAAGCCTGGCGGGCAACGGCGGTCCACTCCGTGCTGGCGTCGAAACAGCGCAGCCGCCCCCCGGTCGGAAGCGCCCGCGCGATCCACACCGACGAGTAGCCGGTGAACGTGCCCACCTCCACCGCCAGGCGCGGCGCGACGAGCTCGGTCAGCAGCGCTAAGAACGCCCCTTGCTCGGGGGCGATCTGCATGTTGACGGAGTCGGGCCAGCGACGGCGGGTCTCGGAGGCGATGTCGGCCAGCACCCCGTCCTCGGGCGGGTTGTGGGCCACGACGTAGCGGTGCAGCTGTTCGGACAGTCCCAGGGTTTGGGTGCTCATGGGCGTGGCTTTCCGGTCAGGGTCGCGGCGTGGCGGCCGCCGCGGCAGGGCGGCGGCGCGGGGCAACCGTAGTCGCCGACGACATCGAGCGAATCGGCAGTCGGAACCGTCGGCCGGCAGGTCGTGAAACCCAATTCAACTAACGTCATTCCCGGTGAAGACAGGTTAGGGGTCGACATTCGGGACGTCGAACCGGAGAGCATCACAACGATTATCGACGAAGCGACGGCGTGTCTGGACCGGCTGGAGAGAGAGCGCGGCGTGAAGACGGAGTTTACGCCGGACCTGGACATCGACCCGGTACCCATGAGTGACCGCTGTCGTGAGGGGATGCTCGCTGCGGGCGCCAACGCGGGATACGACGTGCCAGAGCTGGTCTCCGGAGCGGGCCACGACCCAATGCGTATCGCCGCGGCCACCGACGCTGGCGCCGAGCTGGCCACCCACCGCGTGGCGTCGCTGCGGCTTGGCGCCGAGGGCGTGGTCGTCGACGAGGCCCGCACCGCCAACGTCGTCATCGGCGCCGACGGGGCCAACTCGGTGGTGGCGCGCCAGCTTGGCCAGCCCCGCAACCCGGCCGGACACCGCGCGGTGGCGCTGCGCGGCTACACCGAGGAGGCCGGCGGCCTCGACGAGCTGACCTTCGACTGGAAAAGCGCTGAGGGCATGGCCTACAGCTGGGCCTTTCCCCTTGCCGGCGGGCGGGCCAACGTCGGCGCCATCCGTCTGACCGACCGCCTCAGCGGCGGGCGGGCCGCCCTGCAGCAGGAGATGGCCCACGACCTGCCCGACCTGTATCCGCGGGCCGACAGCGTCAAAGGGCACACCCTGCCGCTGGCCTCGCGCCGACCGGATCCCGCTCCGGCGCCGCGCGCCCTTTTGGCCGGCGATGCGGCCAGCCTCATCAACGCCTTGAGCGGCGAGGGCATCTACTACGCGCTGGCCTCGGGAGCCATGGCCGGCCACGCGGCGGTGACCGCCACCGACCCGGGGGCGGCCTACCGGTCGCGCCTGCGGGGGCGGTTCGCCGCCCACTGGCGCCACACCCGGGCAATCGCCGCGCTGCTGCGCCTGCCCGGCCCCGTCACCTCGATGTTGATCACCGCCGACCGCGACCCCGAGACGCTGGAGGCGCTGCTGGATCTGACGTTGGGCGATGGCACGGTCACCGCCCGGCGGGTGCGCCGGGCGGGCACGGCCCTGGCTCGCCACGCCGCCGCCAGGGCGTCGCCGCGAGCAGCCAAGGCCACACGGCCCCATGGGGATCCAGCCCTGACGCGGCGACGCTGACGCGTGCCCGCCCCCTGGGGCCGCCCCAGTGCCCCAGCAAGCTAGGTGCGCAGCCGGCGCTGGCCGTACCACGCCGTCGCCGCGGCAAGCGCGGTGGTGGCCGCGGCGGTGCGCAGCGTGCGCCGGCGCACGCGCCAGGGGCCCAGCCGCGCCCACGCGTGGTGCTCAGCGGCGAACTCCCGGGCGATCTCGCGGTTGGACCGCTCAGGGGCCCAGCCTTGCGCGCGGAGCTTGTCGCTGCGCACCACCCAGGGCTCGGTCAACAGCGGCAGCCCCCCCGGCGGCAGCGGCCACAGGCGCCGGCGCCACAGCCACCGCGTCGCGGCGTCAGCCCACGCCTCCGGCACGGACACGCGCCGCACGCCAAGGATCCCGCACAACTCGCCCAGCGACAGCCAGCCGTCGGCGGCCACGTTGTACACCCCCGCCATGTCGCTGGTGACGGCCAGGTGCAGCGCCTCGGCGAGATCGTCGCTGTGGACGAACTGCCACGGCGGCTCCCGATCGCGCACCGTCAGCAGCCGCGGTGTCTCCAGGTGAGCCACCAGCACGTGGTCCTCGCCGGGACCCAGCACCGTCACCGGGCGCAGCACGACCACCGTCGCCTCCGGGTGGTCGGCGTCGAACTGCTCGACCAGCTCCTCGGCCAGGGCGTGGTGGTGGGCCGGCGGATACTCGGGGTTGGCCCGGCGCGGGCGTTGCTCGTCCAGCGGCACCGGGTTGTCGGGGTGGGCGCCATAGACCATGGCGCTGGAGCGGTGCACCACGCGGCCCACCCCCGCCCGGCCGGCGGCGTCGAGCAGGTTGCGGGTGGCGCTGACGGTGCGGGCGAACCGCACGTCGACGTCATCGTCCAGCTCGTCGCCACAACCCAGATGGGCGATCACGTCGACGCCGGCGAGCTTGACGTCCAGCACGCGGTCGCGCAGATCAACCGGGCGGAAGTCGAGCTTGGCCACCGGCATGGGCGGCGCGCGGGTGTCCAACGCCACCACCCGCTCCACGCCGGGGTCGCCATCCAGGCGCTCCAGCAACGCCCGGCCCACCGGCCGACTCGTGTCGGTGACCGCCACGGTGGTCATGCGCGCTCCTGTCTCGCGCGTCGCCTGCTGCTCGCTGTGGTCGTCCACTGTCTAGCATGGGCGCCATGAGCGCTTCCGGTGGCCCGTTTGGCTTCGACCCGCGCATGTTCGAGCAGGTCCCGTTGTTCCGTGAGCTCGCCAAGGTCATGTCGTGGCAGGGCGGGCCCGTCAACTGGGACCTGGCGGGCCAGACCGCCACCGCGCTGGGCACCGAGGGCGACGCGGCCTCGACCGGGGTCGGCCACGCGTTTGGCGACGCCGTGGCCACCGCCGAGCACTGGCTGGACGCGGTCACGAGCTTGGCGGCCGTCGACGGGCCCGCCGAGGCGCTCACGCCCAGCCAGTGGATCGCCGAGGCCGTCACCTCGCAGGGGCTGGGCGCCTACATCGAGCCCATGGCCGCCGGCGCCGCTGACGCCCTGGGCGAGCAGCTGCCCGACGAGCTACGCCAGCTGGGTGCGGGCGCCGGCGGCGACGACGCCATGCGCCAAGCGATGAGCTCGCTGGGCGCGATGCTCTACGGCATGCAGGCCGGGGTCATCGGCGGGCATCTGGCCCAGCAGCTGTGGTCGTGCTACGACCTCGGCGTGCCCACCATCGACGCCCGGCGCGTCGGCCCCGTGGGCACGGCCCTGGATCACTTCGCCGGGGACTACGACCTCGACGTGGCCGAGGTGCGCCACTGGCTGGCGCTGTCCGAGGCGGTGCACCGGCGCATGTTCGCCGGCGTGTCGTGGCTGTCGGACGAGGTCGCCTCGCTGGTGCGGGAGTTCGCCGCAGCGGCCGACTTCGACCCCCAGTCGCTGATGGACTCCCTGGGCGGCGGGCTGGATCCCAGCGACCCCCAGGCGCTCCAGCAGGCCTTGGAGTCCTCGGACGCCTTTGCCATCGAGCCCACCACCGCCCAGCGGCGCGTGCTCGACCGGCTGCAGGCGCTGGTGTCGTTCACCGAGGCCTACGCCGACACCGTGGTGCGCAGCGCGGCCACTGAGCGGCTGCCCTCGCTGGCGCGCATCGAAGAAGCCCGC
>PXPH01000028.1:0-13564 GCA_003021615.1 Actinobacteria bacterium QS_8_72_14 | reverse complement strand
ATGAGCCGGCACAATTTTTTTCGTCCACATGCTACGGCCCACCGCGCCCCCGGTGAGCCCCACCTGCCGCCGAGCACCGCCGCGCCGATCCCCGTGGCGTCCACACCGCTGTCCACAAGCCCCACAGCCCAAAAACCCCGAATTCCGGGGCCGGCCCCACCTCCTGTGGAGAGCGCTGTGGATCGCGCAGTTGACGCTTGGCGGCCCGCTGCCTAACGTCATCCTCGTCACGGCCCCCGCGGCGACGGTGGCGTCCTCTACGGGGAAGGGGGGACGGCATCGAAGCTCGGGGGCCGTGTCACTGGGCCGCCTGGCCTGACGCGCCGGCGACCGCCAACGCGCCGAGGGCCTGGACGCTCGACGCTGAGCCAGGCGCCCTCGCCACGCGCCCGCCGGCAAAAGCGACGTCGTCGACCCACCGGCACGTGAGCTGGCGCCCTCGCCACGCGCCAGCGGACGAACGCTCCCCGGCGAAGCGGCGCGCGCCTGTCCAGCCTTCGGCCCCCAAATCACCCGAGTGCGCGCACTGCGCCGGGCGCTCATGTAGGTGTCGCGCGCACTTACCTGCCCCGGGCCTGTCGCCTACTATGGCCGATTGGACGCGAGGGCGGCGTCTGCGAACCGGGCATTCGAGGCTTGGCCCCAGAGCCGAGGCGAGGCGCAGGCATGACCGACGTTGATTTCGAGACTGGCCCTCCTGAGCGAGGGCGGACAGGCGCGCGTCACTCGAGCGGCAATGGACCTCGCCGCTTTGCAGGCACTGTCGCGAACGGCCCCTGGCCGGCGACCATCCCGCTCGACGAGGCGGCGACCGGCACGGAGGAAGGGGGTGGGGAGCCGAACGCGCCGGCCCGGCGGATCCCGGTGGCGGTTAGCAGCTTCGTCGGGCGCGGCTGCGAGCAGGCCGAGGTCGCCGCCGGCCTGGGGGATGCCCGCCTGGTGACGCTGACCGGGGCGGCCGGCATCGGCAAGACCCGGCTTGCCCTGGCGGTCGCCCAGTCGCTGCAGGCCGACTACTCGGAGGGGGCGTGGCTGGTGCGCCTGGAGGCGATCGCAGACCCGGCCTGGCTGTGCCCGACCGTGGCGTCCGCGTTCTTTCTGCCCGAGCAGGCGGGACGCTCCTGTGTCCAGACCCTGGCGGAGCGGCTCAGCGAGCGCCACGTCCTGTTGGTGCTGGACAACTGCGAGCACCTGATCGAGGCGTGTGCCGAGCTCGCCGCCGCCTTGCTGGAGAGCTGCCCGCACCTGTCGATTATGGCGACCAGCCGGGAGCCGCTGGGCATCACCGGCGAGCAGCGCTACGAGGTGCCGCCGCTGGCGGTGCCAAGCGCCGAGGCGCCCGCGGCCCCCGAGCAGCTCGGCCAGTGCGCCGCCGTGCAGCTGTTCGTCCAGCGCGCGGTCGCCACCCAGCCGAGCTTCGCCCTCACCGCCGACAACGCCCCTGCGGTCAGCGAGATCTGTCGCCGCCTCGACGGCCTGCCCTTGGCGTTGGAGCTCGCCGCCGCCCGACTCGACCTGCTCACCCCCGCGCAGATCGCCCGGCGCTTGGACGAGCGCTTCGCGTTGCTTGCGGGCGGCAGCCGCACGGCGCCGGCACGACACCGAAGCCTGCAGGCGGCGATGGAGTGGAGCTACGACCTGCTCAGTGACGCCGAGCGGGTCTTGCTGCGGCGGCTGTCGGTGTTCGCCGAGGGCGCCACGCTGGACGCGGTCGAGGAGGTCTGTCGCGGCGAGGGCGTGGAAGAAAGCGAGGTCCTTGATTTGCTGGGGGGGCTTGTGGCCCAGTCGCTGGTGGTGGCGCACACAGCCGGGCCCGAGCCCCGCTACCGGTTGTTGGAGACCACGCGGGAGTTCGCGCGGCAACGGCTGGTCGAGGCCGGGGAGGCGGCGCCCCTCGAGCGTCGCCACGCCGCGTGGTGCGTGGGCTTGGTCGAGGAGGCCGAGGCGTCCTTGGCGGGACGCAGCGACCAGGTGGCGTGGCTGGAGCGCCTCGACACCGAGCACGCCAACCTGTTGGACGCGCTGGCCTGGTCGGTTGGCGGCGGCGAGGCCGAGCTGGGGCTGCGCATCGCCGCGGGGCTGGTGCTGTTCTGGCGGGTGCGGGGACGCTTCGGCGAGGGCCGGGACTGGCTCGAGCGGCTGCGCGCGGCCGCGCCGGATGCTCCGCCGGGGGTGCGGGCGAGGGCGCTGTGGGGCTCGGGGCTGTTGACGGCCATGCTCGGCGACCACGAGACGGGCAAGGCCCGCGCCGACGAGAGCCTGGCGCTGGCCAGCGAGGCCGGCGACGCCGTGGCGGTCGCCCGTGCGCTGTACCTGAAGGGGTTCTCGACCACGTTCGCCGACGGCCCTGTGGCGGCGCTGCCTGTCTTGGAGGACAGCGCGGCGCGGGCGCAGCAGGCCGGCGACACATGGTGTGTGGCCGTCGCCAAGGGAGCCGCCGGGCGGGCCCACCTGTTCCAGGGGGATCCGGCCAGCGCCCGGCCGGTGCTCGAGGAGGCCCTGGAGGTGGCCCGGGCCGGCGGGGACCTTCAGGGCATGGAGAATGCCCTTCTGGGCCTGGGCTGGGCGGGCTTGGCCACGGGCGACCCGGAGGCCGGCGAGGCCCGCTTTCGGGAGTGCCTCGCGCTGGCTCACCAGCTCGGCGACCGGTTCCTGTCAGCCATGGCGCTGAGCTTTTTGGGCGAGATCGCCCGCAACCGCGGCGATCAGGCCACCGCGGCGGCGTGCTTGGAGGAGAGCTTGTCCCTGGGCCGCAAAGTCGGCTCGCCGCTGGCCCCCATGAAGTCGCTGAGCTCGCTGGGCCAGCTCGCCCACGATGAGGGCGACGCGCAAGCGGCCAGCTCGTTGTTCGACCGAGCCCACTCGGTGGCCAGCGGCGCGGGGCTCAAGGTGGGCGTGGCCCCACACGTCGCGGGGTTGGGGGAGGCCGCGCTGGCCCAGGGCGACGCGGAGACGGCGCAGGGCTGTTTCGACGAGGCGTTGACGTTGGCGCGAGACAGCGGGGAGTCGCTGGCGGCGGCGCGGGCGCTGCGGGGCTTGGGCGAGCTGGCTCGCCTGCGAGGCGACGTCCGGCAGGCGGGGGGGTGTCTGCACGAGGCGGTGACCTTGCAGCACGAGGTGGGCGACAGCGAGGCGATCGCGGAGTCCTTGGAGGCCTGGGCGCGGCTAGAGGCCACGCGGGGGGCCTGGGCCGGCGCGGTGCGGCTGCTGGCCGCCGCCGAGGCGCTACGCAGCGCGGAGGGCTATGAGCGCCCGCGGGGGCGCCAGGATCGCTGCGACGCCGACCTGGCGGCCGCGCGGGAGGCCTTGGGCACCGAGGGGGTCGAGGCGGCTTGGGCGGCCGGTCTGGACCTGTCGGTCGACGAGGCGGTGGCCTACGTCGGGCGGGGGCGGGGCCCGCGGGCAGGTCGGCCCGCTACCGGCTGGGCCAGCCTGACGCCCACCGAGGCCCAGGTCGCCGACCTGGCCGCGGAGGGGCTGACCAACCCCGAGATCGGCGCGCGGCTGTTCGTCTCGCGCCGCACGGTCCAGTCCCACCTGGCCAACGCCTACGCCAAGCTGGGCATCTCGTCTCGCCGGCAGCTGCGCGACGCTGCCGCCGGGCGGTGACCACCAACTCCCGGCGTCGTGCCAGCACCGCCGCGACGAGAGGACGGGCCACTGGCGGACACCCGCCCGGCGTGGCCGGTCAGTGCTGCGGGTCGTTGCGTGCCGCCCCGGGGTCGACGAGCTCGGCGAGTCGGCACGGCGGAGGGTGTCGCCGTCGGGTGCGCTCGTAGACCGCGAGGTAGTCGCTGGCGAGGTCCGACCCGATGGCCGCGGACTCGGGGATGGCGGAGACGCTCATGCCCTGCGCGAACAGCGTAGCCACCTGGGCGAACTCGGCGAGCGCGTCGCGCACGCGAACCGCCCCGCCCGTGTGGTGTTCGATCTCGGGCAGGGCGACGTCGGCCAGGTACAGCCGGACTGCCTGGACCCTGGTGGGGACGGCCGCCCCCGTGGGTGGCAGGTGGGCCCTGGTGGCCACCGCGACGCCGCGGCGGCGCAGCTCGGCGAGGTCGCGTTTCACCGTCGTCGGCGACGTGCACGTCAGGTGGGCGAGGTCCTCGACGGCGAGCAGGCCTCCTTGGATCCGTGCCTGGCGTGCGAGACGGGCGACGCGTCGCTGCCGCATCGCCCCCATTCCTTCTCGCTCGAGAGCGTCGGTGTCTTCCTCGGCAATCAGCTCGAGGTCGACGGGGACCCTGCGACACTCGGTGAGTTGTCTGCCGACAGGCTCGTCGGCCGCGATCGCCATCAGGTGCAGATCCCCGGGCTGGGGCCAGGCCCGATCGCGGGACGACGCGCGTCGCGGTCGGCACGGCTGTCGGATCACGGGTGGCGCGTGAGCGGCAGCACGCGAGCCCGGCATGGATGCCCCAATGTCTCGCCCGGATGGCTCTTCGCCGGGCACGCTAGGCTCCGAGGTCCGCAAAACATCCGCCACAATGGCGGAGTTTTGGTCGCCAGCACGGCGTGCGCGCCGCCGCGGGGCCCTGCCACGGTCGGGTAGAGGCGGAGGACGACGTGTTCGAGGGTGGGTTCGCCGTGGAGCTCGTCGTGGCGCTGGTCGCGGTCGGCGTGGCCTCGCTGCTTCAGGGCTCGGTGGGCTTTGGCTTCGGCCTCGTCGCCGTGCCCACCCTCACGCTCGTGTGGCCCGAGCTGCTGCCGGCGACTGCCCTGCTGCTGCTTCTGCCGATGACCGCGCTGATGGTGGCCCGCGAGCGTGGCGCCGTCGACACGATCGGGCTGGCATGGCTCGCGGGTGGGCGGTTTGTCGGCACGTTCGGCGGGCTTTGGCTGCTCGTCGTCGTGCCCCGCGCGTCCCTGTCCGCGCTGTTCGGCGGGCTCATCCTCGTCGCCGTGGCCATCAGCGTGGCCAAGCCGCGATTTCGTGTCTGCGGGCCGAGCCAGCTGGGGGCTGGGCTGGCGGCCGGGGTGCTCGCCACCGCCGCGGGCGTCGGCGGGCCCCCGCTGGCGTTGCTCTATCAGCAGCGCCCCGGCCCCGAACTGCGCTCCACGCTCGCGGCGACGTTCGTGCTCGGCACGGTCGTCTCTCTGACCGTCCTGGGGCTCACCGGCCAGGTCGGGCGCCAACACCTGCTCGCCGCGGTTGCCCTGCTCCCCGGGGTGCTCGTGGGCCTATGGGCGAGCCGGTTCACCACCGCGGCGCTGGAAGGCGGCTGGTTGCGCCCGGCCGTGTTGACCTTCGCCGCCCTCGCCGGCGGGGCTGCCGTCCTGCGGGCGATCCTGTTGTGAGCGCGTCGCCCCCGGGACCCAGGGGCGAGCCGAGACCCCCAGCGAGGGCGACCTTGGCACCAACAACCCGGACAGGGCACGACGCACATACAGGCCATTAGAGCCCATTGAGCCTCGCTCGTTGGTCTCCATAGCCTCCCGGGCCATGGCAGCAGCGCGGGGTGGCGAGCTTGAGTCCTTTGCGGACCCGGAGCCTGCGGGCAGGCTCTCCTCGTTTGTGCATCCCGAGCCTGCACAGGCGGCGGGCCACACCGACCCGAGAGACGCATGCTCACCTCCCGTCCGCACGCGGGTGCGCACGCCCGACGGGGTGGGCCTGGTCGCTCACGACTTCGGTGGCGACGGCGCTGCCGTCGTGTGCGCACACGCCACCGGCCTGCACGGGCTGGTGTGGCAACCCCTCGTCGCTCGGCTGGCCCCTGGGTACCGCTGCGTGGCCCATGACACCCGCGGCCACGGCGACTCCGAGCCCCCTGGCAACGGCGACTTCGACTGGCGCGGCCTCGCCCGAGACGTCCTCGCCGTCGTGGACACGCTCGGCACGGACCGGCCCTTCGGGCTCGGTCACTCCAGCGGCGGCGCGGCCCTGTTGCTCGCCGAGCAGGCCCGGCCGGGCACCTTCCGGGGCCTGTACTGCTATGAGCCGGTGATCGTGCCCGCCGACCCGCCCCTGGGGCGGGGCCCGGACAGCCCACTGGCCCGGGCCGCCCGGCGACGGCGCGCGACCTTTCCCTCTCGCGAGGCGGCGTACGTCCACTACGCCGCCAAGCCGCCGTTCGCCGGCGTCGCCCCCGCCGCCTTGCGCGCCTACGTCGACCACGGCTTCGCCCAGCGAAACGACGGCTCCGTGGACCTCAAGTGCGACCCGGAGCACGAGGCCCGCGTCAACGAGATGGCCGCGGCACACGATTGCTACTGCCACTTGGGAAGCGTCGACTGTCCGGTCATGCTCGCCTGCGGCGCGGACACCGAGGCCTTCGGCCCGGGCGCCGTCCAGGCCCAGGCGGCACGACTTCCCCGAGCGCGCACCGAGGTGGTGGCCGGCCTGTCACACCTCGGCCCGCTCGAAGATCCGGACACCGTCGCGGCCTCGGCGGCGGCGTTCTTCGAGGCCGTGGCTGGCGATGCCTGCGTCCTCGCCAACAGGCCAGGGGTGTCGCCGTGAGCTCGGCGCGTCGCGTCCTCGCGGGCCTGCGGGTCGCCGGGCATGGTCAAGGCCTGGGCATCGACACCTGCCTGCGCCACCTCGCGGAACTCGGCGCGTCACCGGACCACGCCGGACCCGCCGATCGGGGGCAGGGGCCTCTCGGTCGCTGCGCACGCGACGGCCACGCAGTGGCCAGCCTTGGCAACCGCGCCGATCCGGTGCGAGCTGTCCTGGCGAGGAACGCCCGAGGGCCACGACGAGATCCACACGGAAGCCACCATCCAGGCCCTGTGCGGACTCATGGAGGTCCACGGCCGCAACGCCGGCCGGCCGCGTCGCCTCGGCGTCGAGCTCGCCTCCGTGGCCAGCGGGGCGCTGGCCACCCAGGGGGTCCTCGCTGCGCTCGTGTCACGGCTGCGGGGCGGCGACACCGCCCACGTCGAGACGTCGGTGCTGCAGGCCGGCCTGCTTGCCGTCACCCACCACGTGGCCCGCGCCACCAGCGGGGGCCACGACCACCGACTTCCGCCTCCCGGCCCGGACCCGGGGCCGCCGTTTCGCACCGCCGACGGCCACCGCTTCGAGCTGGAGACGTTGGACGAGCAGAGCTGGAAGGCCTTCTGGGGCCACCTCGGCATCACCGGCACGCAGGTCGAGTGGGGCTGGGAGCTGTTCACCCCCCGCTACATGACCGCGACCTGCACGCTGCCACCGGGCTTCCATGACGCCGCGGCAAGCCGCACCCTGACCGAGATCACCGCCGCCGCCGACACGGCCGGCGCGAGCGTCCGCCGGGTGCGCGACTGCCGGGAGGTCCTCGCCGAGCAGCGCCTCGACCACGAAAGTGCCCAGCCCGGCCACGGCGCAGCCCAGGTGGGCGCGCCGTGGGGCATCGAAGGGCTCGACGCTCCCCGCGCCCCTGGCCGAGCGCGCCCGCCCGGGCCCGGCGAGCTGCCCCTCAGCGGCCTGCGCGTGGTCGAGCTGGCACGGCGCATCCAAGGCCCCCTCGCCGGGTTGCTGCTCAGCATGCTCGGCGCCGAGGTCATCCGCGTGGAGCCACCGGGCGGGGACATCTTGCGGCTGATCCCGCCTCTGGCCGGGGACACGTCGGCCGCCTTCCGCGCCTTCAACCGCGGCAAGCAGACGGTTGAGGCCGACATCAAGACTCCCCGCGGCCGCCAGACGGTGGTCGACCTGGCAGCCGACGCCGACGTGTTCCTGCACAACTGGGGCCCCGGCAAGGCCGCCCAGCTCGGCCTCGACCTCGATGACCTGGCCGCGCGCAACCCGCGGCTGGTCTATGTCCACGCCTCCGGCTGGGGCGGCGCCCTCGGGTCCCGGCCGCCCGTGGGCACCGACTACCTCGTCCAGGCGCACACCGGGCTGGGAGCCGCGCTCGCGCCCGCCGACGCCGAGCCGGCTCCCTCGCTTGTGACCATGTGCGACGTGATGGGGGCGTTGACCGCCGCCGAGGGCATCTTGGCCGGCCTGGTGCAGCGGGAGCTCGAGGGGCGGGGCTGTCGGGTCGACACCTCGCTGTTGTCCGGGGCCATGGCGCTGCAGGCCCCTGTCCTCGACCGCATGGCCAGCGGGCGCGAGGACGGCCGACTGCAGGGCAGGCCGCTGTGGGGCTGCTTCGACTGCCCGCTCGAGACCGCCGACGGCTACGTCGTGGTGACCGTCGAAGACGGCACCGCGCTGTGCCGCCTCGCCGCCGCTTGCGGGGTCGACGACAGCACGCCCCGAGGGCCGGCCACGGAGGGGCTGTCGCTGCCGCCCTGCGCACCCGTCCGAGTTCCACGTGGGAGGCCTCCCTGCGGGCGGCAGGTGTCCCGTGCACCGCCGTCCGCACCGACCTCGCCAGTGCCGCCCGCTCGTCTCCCGAGCCCCCGGAACCCGCGAGCACGGAGGCGCAACGTTGACGCCATCGACGCAACGGGCTGCCGCCACGGCCATCGAGTCGCCCACCCACGACCCGTCGCTGAGCGTGTTCCAGCGGGTCCTGCTTATCACCGACGGCACCGTCACCCACCTGCTGGAGGCCTACGCGGAGGAGCCGGTACGCGTGGTCAAGCTCGCGCAGTCGAGCCTGCCCGCGGGGGGTGGCGCCGGCCTGCCCGGCGCGGGTACGTGCGAGCTGCAGCTGGCCGACGGGGAGGAGGTGTTGCATCGGGAGGTCTTGCTGCAGGGATCGGCGAGCGGGCGCAACTACGTCCACGCCGAGTCCGTCGTCGTGGCGAGCCGACTGCCCCACAAACTGCGCGACGGGCTCATGCTCACCAACGAGCCCATCGGCAGGCTGCTCGAGCGCAACCGCACCGAGACCTTCCGCGAGGTCGTGGCCTGCGGACGACAGCCCGTCGGCGCTCGCGGCGCCTACTTCGGTCTCGACGCGGGCGCGTGCGCGATCTCCCGCCAATACCGAGTTCTGGCCGACACGCGGCCCATCATGCTGATCAGCGAGACGTTCCCGTCCGAGGCGTTCGCGTCCCCAGTGGCAGACCGATCGAGCATGCCGACCGCACGGGAGTCCATGACATGACTGGTCCGACCACGCTCCCCCCGACGCTGGAGGACGCCTGCGCGCGCTGGCCACAGCGCGTGGCGATCACCGACCAACGCCAAGCCTTGACGTACGAGACGCTGCGGCGTCGCGTCGGCGCGCTCGCGGCGGCCTACACCCGCCTGGGCGTCAAGCCCGGCGACCGCGTCGTTTGTCAACTGCCCACCTGTCCGGAGTTCCTCGTCGCGCTGTTCGCCGCGTGGGCGTGGGGGGCGGTCCACGTCGGCGCGGACAAGGACTTGACCGGCTCGGAGCTGACCTGGCTGGTCGGCCACACCGACGCGGCCGCGGTCGTCTTCGGGCCCCGCCCGGGCGCCCCCGAGCCGTGGGCGCCCGTCCACGCGGTCCGGCAGGCCCATCCCGGCGTGCATGTCATCGCCCATGGCGCCGCTCTGGACGGCACCGCCGACGACTCGTTGGAGAGGCTGCTGCACGCCCCGGAGCGTGACTCCTCGCTGCCAGGCCAGGCACCTTTTGGCGCCGACGACACTGCGGTGCTGTTCATGACCTCCGGCACCACCGGCAGGCCCAAGGGCGTCATCGAGACCATTCCCTCCCTGTGGGCAAAGATGGGCTTTTTGGCCGGCATGTTTTGTCCGGGCCCTGAGGACGTCCACCTCATGTACCTGCCGTTGTCGCACGCCTACGGCATGAAGCTGGCCGTGCTGGGGCTGTTGACCGGCGGGCGAGTGGTCATGCTCGATCGCTTCACGCCCGCAGAGACCCTGCGCCTCATCACCAGCGAGCAGGCGACGGTGCTGCCGGGCACGCCAGCGCACTTCCGGCTGGTCCTGGACAACCTCGACCCGGCCTGCCACCGAGTTGACAGCCTGCGGTGGGCGCTGGCGTCCGCCGCGCCGCTGCCCCCGGCGCTCGCGCGAGACATCTACGCACGCCTCGGCGCCGACGTCCTCTACACCTACGGCTGCAGCGAGGGCTTCCTGACCCTGACGGCCGACCGCGACGAGATCCTGCGCGGCTCAGTGGGGCGGCGCGCCTTCCACGGACCCGAGGACACGTCGCCGACCGGGACCTTGGCGATCCTGGACCCCGACAACGGCTCCCACCTGCCCACGGGCGAGGTAGGAGAGATCGCCTTTGGCGCGTCCCGCCCGGTGCGCTACTGGGCGGATCCCCCTGTGGCCACGGACGGCTGGTATCACACGGGCGACCTCGGCCGCGTCGACACGGACGGCTGCCTCTACGTCCTTGGCCGGCTCAAGGACCTCGTCAACCGCGGCGGCATGAACGTCGCCCCCGGCGAGGTCGAGGCCGTGCTCGTGCGCCATCCCGGCGTCGCCGACGGCGCGGTCGTGGCCACACCCGATGCCGTGCTCGGCGAGGCCATCTGCGCGTGTGTCGTCCCCGCCGCCGGCGACCCGCCGGACCTCGCTGAGCTGCGGGATTTCCTGGGCGAGACGCTGGCGCGCCACAAGCTGCCCGACGAGCTGTGCCTGGTCGAGGAGATCCCGCGCACGAAGATCAGCAAAGTCGACCGCGGCGCCCTCCAGGACAGGGTCGCGGACAAAGGCCCGACGCGACAGCGCGCGCGGGCCGGGTGACGTGGTCGCCACGACGGCGCGCCCCCAGCGGGTGGACCCGCGGCCAAAGGAAACGACGATGCCCCAAACGACCGAGCTCTCCGCGCGGGGTTTGCTGGAGGAAGCCCGCGCCCAGACCGGCCTGACCGACACCGGCGCGCCGGCGTTCACCGACACGCTCCAGACGTTGATCGCCTCCTGTGAGCAGACGGCGGCCCTGAACGACACCGGCTGGAGCGTGCTGGCCAAGTCCACCCGCCGGCACCTGCGCAACCGCCTGTCCCTGCAGGCCGCCCTGCGGGCCAACCCGAGCCTGGCCCGGGCTGGCATCCGGGGCCCGATCGTGATCACCGGGCTGCCCCGCACCGGCACGACGCTGCTGCACCACCTGTTGGCTCTCGATCCGGCCCACCGGGTGCTACGCGGCTGGGAGGCCCTGCACCCGGTCCCGCCCGCGGCCGGCGGGCCTTCCGAGGCCTCGCTGGTGGAGCAGGCCGAGTCGTGGCTGGCGGGGCTGTACCGCCTGGTCCCCGGCTTCGAGGCCATCCACGCCGCCACGGCCCACAGCCCCGAGGAGTGCGACCCGCTCTTCCGCAACACCTTCGCCGGGTGGCACTTCGAGATCATGTTCGACGCACGGGCCTACTCGGCTTGGCTGGCGCGTGCCGACCTAACCGCCGAGTACGCCGACTACGCCACACAGCTACGGGTGCTGGCCGGCGCCGACGAGGCCGAGGCGACCTGGGTGGTCAAGTGGCCCGGCCACCTCGGCCACCTCGACGCGCTGCTGGCCACGTTCCCCGACGCCATCGTCGTCCACTGCCACCGCCACCCGCGCGAGGCCATCCCCTCGTTTGCCAGCCTGGTGCGCACCGTCCGCGAGGCCTACAGCGACGCGGTCTCCCCGGCGGCGATCGGCCCGCAGTGGCTGTCGCGGTGGGCGGCCGCCACAGACCGGGCGCTGCGGGCCCGCGAGGCCGCTCCCGAGCGTTTCGTCGACGTGGCCTACCACGCCCTCGCCGCCGACCCTGTCGCGGAAGTCCGCGGAGTCTACCAGCGCCTCGGGCGCTCGCTCGACCCTGCCGCCGAGGACCGCATGCGCGCATGGCTGGCGGACAACCCCCGCCACAAGCACGGCGTGCACCGCTACCGCCTCGAGCAGTTCGGGTTGAGCGAGGACGGTGTGCAGGGCGCCTTCAGCGAGTACCTGCGGCACTTCTTTGCTGAGGTGGCGGCATGACCCCAAGTGGCCGCTGCGCCACAGGCACCCCGCTGGGCAGTCCTGCCCTGCGAGCAGCCGGCTGGCCGGTGCGTTGCATGCCCCGCCGAGCACGGCGCACTCGCCCAGTCCTGGGTGCGCGGCCCGCCAGCGGTGCCGAGGCGCTAGCCACGATCGCCGCGGGGGGATGGTTCCAGGCAGTTTCCGCTGCCGGTGGGCAATCTAGGCCATTCTGGCGGATGTTTTTGTGTAGCCAAGCAGGCATCGTGCTGAGTGATGCACAAAAGACCTCAAGGAGGCCGCCCCGCTGAGCATAGCCCCGCGTAGCGCCCCTCGGAGGGGCTTGCTTAGCCGCCCCAGTCGCAAATGCACGCTCAAGCGCGAGGGTGTCGGCTTGTCGTGCCCAAGAAGCGAAGTGCACATCAAGGAAAGGAGGCCCTGCTAAGACTCTGCTTTTTCAAACCGAGAAGGATGAACACCGTAACGAGAAGGGATGGCGATGACGATTACTTCGTATGACCGGATGAGAAGCGTTGGCCGACGCTCCGTCGCGCTGACGGCGGCAGCGCTGCTCGGACTCACCTTGATGGCCCTGCCAGCGTCCGCAGCCAACGGCACAGGTACCCATAGCGGCCGTGCCACGTTCGATCACACCGTATCGGGAACGCTGTGCATCAAGGTGACGAACTTCGAGTACACCAGCACCTACGACTACGCCGCCGACGAGGAGGACACCGGCGTGCTCACCCAGGACGGCTCAATCTACGAAGGGCCCCTGACGGTGACCTTTACGCTAAAGGATGGCTTCTACCAGAACATGGTTGGCACGTTCTCCGACCCGGACTGCACCAAGCCCGCCGCCGTAGAGGTGACAAGCTGGCGCATCGAGGGCGACAAGGACATGGCCCGGGCCGACGGTAAGGACTCGGTGTCGTGTAAGTGGAAGGATGGCAGGTTCGTCCGCGAGGGCTTCACGACCGAGGCCTACCTTCCCCCCGATGCGGGAGGCTGTGACTTCAACAACAGCGGCAACCGAAAGCCCACGAGGGTCGTCGACGTGGGACAGTCGACGGGCTGCGAGGACTTCCCGCCCACTGAGTGTGACAGCGCACACACGTTCACCGCGGAAGACGTCACGCCTCCGGTTTTGCCCTAGCAGGAAAGGCAGGCCCCCTAACGCTACAGCTACGTGCTGTGAGCCGGTGGCAAGGCAGTCCGGCAGGTCTGCCTGCCACCGGCCACGTGGCTGTTGGTGTGTAGGGGCTGCTGGTGGCCGTGGACACGCAAACGGGGCCTTGGAGGAAAAGCGATCTAGGCCACGGTGGCGGATGTCTCCTCGAGGGCGATGACTATGGTGATGTTTGGCAGGGCATGCGGTCGGTACCGCTGTGTGTGGTAAGTCAGGAAGGTCGAGCGGCGACCATTTGCTGGACAGGGCTTGGCCCATGTGACTGAAGCCGGCGAAGAAGGCAACGGGAGAGAATGGATACGGGGACAGTGTTTACCGGACGGGCGCGCTCTCGCGGGGCTGTGGCTGGACGCGACGTTGCGTGGTTGCTAGGAGACAGAGGGCGCGTGGTGGCGGGTGTGGTGCTGGCCGTCGCGGTGGGCCTGGCAGCAATGCTCGGAGTCTCGCTTGTCGACGTGGCCAGCGCCCAGTCCTACGAATACGACCTCGCCATCGAGCAGACCGACGAGCCAGACCCGGTGGTGGCGGGGGAGAACGTCACCTACACGCTGACGGTCACCAACCGATCGACAACTGCGTTCGGCTCAGTGGAGATCACCGACGATCT
>PXPH01000027.1:18011-19281 GCA_003021615.1 Actinobacteria bacterium QS_8_72_14 | reverse complement strand
AGCCGAGCGGCCAGCCCGGCGCTCAACCGACGCACCACCGCCCGGTTCATGCGGGCGGGGCCGGCGCCCAGGGGCCCGCGCAGCCCCGCCGTGCCAAAGCCCAGTGGGCCGGCGAACGCCTGGCGCAGCGCCTCGAGGTCGTCGGCGGCCAGCCATCGCCGCACCGTCTCGGCGGTGTCGGGATCGGGGTCGTGCTGCGCCCACTGCTGGGCCCGGCGGCGCAGGTCGGCGTCGTCCATGAGCGTCACGGATCCTAGAGGCCGCACCCGTTACCGGGAGCCAGAAATCGGGCGGAGGTGACAAAGCCACCGGCCAGGGCCTTCGACCGCCGGCGACGAGGTTGGAGGCAGGCGTGTGGAGGTGTACCGTCGCACGGCCCCGGCCCCCGACGTCCCAGGAGATGCTCATGTCCCGGCTCACCGCACTGGTCGGCACCGTCGCGCTGACCGTGGCGTTGCTGGCCCCCGCTGCCGCCGCCCACCAGCGGGCCGGTGACACGACGGCGGCACGCGCCGACGCCGCCACCACCCAGCCGACCGAGGTGCTGATCAAGCCGGCCTCGACCGGTGGGTTGCTGGGGGCGGGGGCGCTGGATGTCGCCGACCTGCCCGGCGTGGGCGAGCTCACCGACGTGATCGAGGGCTTGGGGGTCCAGGTGGTCTCGGTCGCGCCGGGCACGGCCCAGCGCGTCGCCACGCGGCTGCAGGCGCTGCCGACGGTGGCCTACGCCGAGCCCAACGCGGCATTCCGAGTGACGCGCGCCCCCAACGACCCGGGGCTGTCGACGCAGTACGCCGTGGAGGAGATCAACGCCGTCGCCGGCTGGGAGCGCTACCGGGCGGCGAAGGGCCACGGGGAGGCCTTTCCCGCCACCGGCGGGGCGACGATCGCGGTCATGGACTCCGGGGTGTCGCAGTCCCACCCCGAGCTGGCCGACAAGATCGTGGCCTGCCGCAGCTGGCAGCCGAGAGCGGGCCTGCCGCTGAACCTCGGGGTCGTGCTGGGCCTGGGGTCGGGGCCGGCGGGCTGCGGTGACAACAACGGCCACGGCACCCACAACGCGGGCATCGCGGCGGCTGCCACCGATAATGACCTCGCCATGGCAGGGGTCGGGTTCGACGCCCAGATCCAGGCGCTGCGCACGTGCAACGTCTTGTGTCGCTTCTCCGACGTGGCCGCGGCCACGGTGTACGCCGCTGACAACGGCGCCGACGTCGCCAACTTCTCCTTTGGCAGCCCCACGGCGAGTCGGACGATGGCCGACGCCGTC
>PXPH01000027.1:0-17877 GCA_003021615.1 Actinobacteria bacterium QS_8_72_14 | reverse complement strand
GGCGCCAACGCCGAGCAGGCGCGCCAGGCGATCGTCGACGGCGCCGACGACCTCGGCCTGCCCCCGGCGCAGCAGGGCGCCGGGCGCATCGACGTGGCCGACAGCGTGGGGCTGCTCACCGGGCGCTAGCCGCGGCCGCGCCCCGCCAGCAGCGGCACTCGCAGCTCGGCGGGGGTCAGGCTGCCGTGGGCGCCGCGCAGGTTCGCCTCGCGGCGCAGATCCGGGGTGATGAACGTCGCCTCGCCGCGCGAGGCCAGCACCACGTCCCCGAGGCGGCCGGCGACCTCCGGCGACGGCGTCGCCCCCAGCCAGCCCGCGTCGACGACCTGCTGGCGGGTCAGCACCCAGGCGACGTCGCTGTAGGCCTCGCCACAGGCCTCCAGCAGCCGCCCCGATTGCCCCGGGGCCGCGTACAGCGACCGCAGCCGGCCGTCGCCGGCCCAGGCCGCCACGGTGACCACCAGCGCGCAGCCGCCGGGCAGCGCGTCGCGCAGCTCGCCCACCAGCCGGTCGACCCAGGCCAGCTCGCGGGCGGCGAACGGCGAGCGCGGCCCGAACTCGTGGCCCACCTTGTCCAACCCGTCGTAGTAGGCATACACCACCGGCGCGCCGCTGGTGACCGCCGCCAGCGCGTGCTGCACCAGCATCGAGGGGGTCTTCCAGCCCACCAGATCGGCGCCGCGCAAATGGGCGGTGGTCAGCCCCGAGCCCAAAAAGTCCGCGTGGGTCACCGCCGGCACGGTTCGCCCGGCAAAGGGCGGATGGGGCTGGACGCGCTCGGGGTCAGGGCCCTTGTCGGGGTTCCACGACAGGGTGCTCACCACCTGGCCGCCCACCCGCATGCGGTAGCCGATGATGCCGTGCTCGGCCGGTGGCCGGCCGGTGGTGATCGACGTGAGCGCCGTGGCGGTCGTGGCTGGCACCGTCGTATCCACGGGCCCGCCCCCCAGCGCGGCGAGCTCGGGCGGTCCCCCACCTTGCACAGCATCCCAGCCCAGCCCGTCGACGACCAGCACCACGGCCTGGCTGGCCTCGCGAGCCGGGCCCGGCAACACGCCGGCATCGCCCATGCCCAGCAGCGCGGGCACCACCTCGCCCACCCACGCCCCCTCATAGGCCGGGGCCGCCGGCACGGTGGCGCTCATCGCCACGGGCTCGCGCGACGGCTCATGGCCCGCGTGGCGGGCGGGCTGGCGCGTCGGCGGTGGCCGGTTGCCGGCGCAGCGGCGCCGGCGAGGCCGAGCCAACCCCGCGGGCCGATGATGATCGTGACGTGGGTCGCCATGGCCCGCCGCAGGCTCGCCGCCGCCCGCCGCGGTCGCAAGCGCGGGCGGTGCGACGCGCGGCGGTGGCCGCGGCAGCATGTAGGGCCCGCGCCCGTGTGATCAGGAGGCCGCCATGCCCGCGCCGTCCACTGACGACCGCCCCCGCACCGCCCTCGTCGCTGGCGGCGCCGGCGCGCTGGGCCGCGCCGTGGTCGCCCGCCTGTTGGCCCAGGGAGAGCGCGTGTGCGTCCCCGAGCTCGACACGGATCAGGCCCAGCAGCTGCAGGCGGCCCATCCCGAGGCCGCCGACGCCGACCGGCTGCGCACGCCTGAGTGCGACGCCACCGACGTGGAGCAGCTGTCGGCCGTGGTCGAGGTGCTGGCCGCCGACTGGGGCCCGCTGTGGCTGGCGTGCTCGCTGGTGGGGGGCTTCGCCGGCGGCACGCCCGTGGCCGACCATCACGACCTCGACGAGCTGGACCGCATGCTGTCGCTGAACGCCCGGTCGGCGTTCGCGGTGGCCAGCGCCGGGCTGCGGGCGATGGGCTCGCGCGGCGGGCGCGTGGTGTTGGTGGGCGCCGCGCCCGCGTTCAAGCCACCGGCCACGTTGGCGCCCTATGCCATGTCCAAGGCAGCGGTGCACGCGCTGACACAGACGCTGGCCCGCGAGGTGGCCGGCACGGGGCGCACCGCCAACGCCGTGGCCCCCACGATGATCGATACGCCCGCCAACCGAACGGCCATGCCCAACGCCGACACGTCCACGTGGACCCCCCCAGAGGCCATCGCTGACGTCGTGGCGTGGCTGGGCTCGGCGGAGTCCTGGACGGTCAACGGCGCCCTGGTGCCGGTTCCCGGCGACGCCTGACGTCGCCGACCGCGGCGTGGCAGGGGGTGACAGCCGCGCACCGGGGTCGTCACCCACGGTGACAATCGGCGGCGATTGGCCACTCAGCCGCGGCGCTAGGTGAAAATGGTTCCGCAAACTGTTCCCATTTACGCTAGGCTGCGGGTTCCGTCCACGCCGACCCGGCAAGAAGGCCCGCGTCTGCGATGCGCGACACATGAGCCACCCCCCGTCAGCCACGCCGGCGCTGCTGGCCGCCCTGCTGCTGGCGGTCTCAGCCTGTGCGCCCGACCAGCTGGCGGGTGACGCCGCGTCACCCACGGCGGCGCGCCAGGCCGGCGGCGGCGTCCACATAGTCACCTCCGTGTTCGCCCTGGCGTCGCTGGCACAGCGCGTCGCCCCCGGCGCGCAGGTCGAGCTGCTCAGCGTCGGCGGCGGGGACCCCCACGCCATGGCGCTGACCGCCGGCCAACGCGCCGCGATCGCCGAGGCCGACGTGGTACTGCACACCGGCGACATCGGCTTCCAGCCCCACGTCGAGCAGGCCGTGGCCGCCACCGACGGGCAGGTGGTGTCGATCACCAAGGAGGTGTCCCACGACGCGCTGCGCGAGCTCGCCACCGGCGACGGCCACGACGCCATTGACCCCCACGTGTGGCTCTCACCGTCGCACATGACCGGCGTAGCCCGGGCCATCGCCGCGGCGACGAAGGCCGCCGGCGGCGCGCCGGGCAAGGCCCTCACCGACAACGCCGCCACGCTGGCCGGTGAGCTCACCGCGCTGGAGGGCGAGATCGAGCGCCTTTTGACCGGCTGTGCGCATCGCACCGCGCTGGTCGACCATGAGGCCTGGGGCTATCTGCTGGCCCCGCGCGGTGTGACCCAGCGGGGCATCTCCGGCGCCGGTGGCCACGGCCGAGCCGGCCCGCGGCGCCTGGCAGAGCTCGCCGAGCTGATCGAGTCCGAGCAGCTTCCGGGGGTCTTCGCCCAGGCCGGCCAGGCGCGCGGCAGCGCCGCGGCGCTGGCCGCCGAGGCCGACGTGACCCGATTCGAGGTCGATCCGCTGGTAATCCCTGACGACCCCGACGCGTGGCTCACGCGGGGGTATCAAAAGCTGCTCACAGCGCAGGCGGCGACCTTCGCCGACGGGCTGGCATGTCGGCGATGAGGCGCAGGCCAAGCCAGCAGGAAACGGACTTGCCCGCCGCGGCTGACCCCACGGGGGGCGAGGCCGACGAGACGCCACCGGCGACCGCCCCGGCCGCGGCGAGCACGGCGGCGCTGGCCTTCGATCACGTCACGTTCGCCTACCAGCGCCAAGCGGTGCTGTGTGACGTCACCCTGCGGGTGGCCTGCGGCGAGACCGTGGCGGTCGTGGGCGCCAACGGCTCAGGCAAGACGACGCTGATCAAGGTGGCGCTGGGGCTGCTGCAACCCGCCCGGGGCACGGTGAGGCTGTTCGGCACGGCGGTGACGCGCTTTGCCGACTGGCCCCGGGTCGGCTACGTGCCCCAGCGCGCCGGCCCGGACGCGGCGGTGCCGGTCAGCGTCCAGGAGGTGGTGCACAGCGGCCTGGCGCGGCAAGTCGGCCCGCTGGGGCGCCTTAGCCGCGCCCAGCGCGACACCGTGGACCATGTCATGGAGGTCATGGGGGTGGCGGGCCTGCGCCGGCAGTCGGTGCGCACCCTGTCGGGCGGGCAGCAGCAGCGCGCCCTCATTGCCCGGGCGCTGGTCACCGAGCCCGACCTCCTGGTGCTGGACGAGCCCACCAGCGCCGTCGACGCCGAGGCGCGCCACACGCTGCGCGAGTCGCTGGAGCACCTGCGTCACCACGAGCAGGTGGCCATGGTCTACATCAGCCACGACCCTCACGGCTTCGCCGGCCTGGCCGACCGGGTGGTGGAGATGCAAGCCGGCCACCTCCGCGACGCCGGCGCCGGCGACGGCGACACCGCACCGGCACACAACGCAGCCCCCGGCCACGAGCCCAGGGGAGGTCCCGCCCATGCCGGCTGAGACGCCGGGGTTGGAGCTGTTGGCCCACGGGTTCATGCGGCACGCGCTGATCGCGTGCGTGGCCATCGGCCTGGCGGCCCCGGCGGTGGGCACGTTCGTGGTGCAACGGCGCCAGAGCCTCATCGGCGACGGGCTGGGCCACGTCGCCTTCGCCGGTGTGGGCTTGGCGGTGCTGGTGGACGTGCCGGTGTTGGCCGGCGCCGCGATTTTGGCCGTGGGTGCGGCATTGCTGTTGCCGACGCTGCAGCGCAGCGGCCTCACCGGCGACCTGGCGCTGGCAATCGTGTTCTACGGCGGCATCGCGCTGGGCTATGTGCTGCTGCACCGCTCGGGGGCCAGCGTCACCAGCGCACTGGGGGTGCTGTTCGGCAGCCCGCTGACGCTGTCGCTGGGTGACGCGCTGGCCATCGCCGGTCTGGCGGCCGCGGCCGTGGCGATCGTCGCCGTGGCCTACCGGCGCCTGGTGGCGGTCACCTTCGACGAGCAGGCCGCCCGCGTCGCCGGTGTCGCCACGCAGCGACTGGTCCGGCTGCTGACGGTGGTGGTGGCCCTGGTGGTGATCGGAGGCATGTACGCGATCGGCATCCTGCTGGTCGCCGGCATGATGGTCGTGCCGGTGGCGGCCGCGTCGCAGCTGACCCACAGCTACCGGGCCACCCTGCTGGGCGCGGCGGCCGTCGGCGGCGGCAGCGCCCTGCTGGGGCTCACCGCCGCCTACTACGCTGACGAGACACCCGGCGCGGCGATCGTGCTCACCGCGATCGCCTGCTACGTCGCCGCCGTTGGCCTCCGCGCGTTGCGAAGCCGGCGACAGCCGGGGGCCGCATGAGGCGGGCCATAGCCGGTGGCGGCCAGCCGGCCCGACCCGTGCGTCGACGGGTCGGGGCGCTCTTACCCCCGTGGGTCCACCAGGAGCACCGTCGCCCATGACAGTCGGCACCCACCCCGAATCGGCGCTGCGCGAGGCCGGGCTGCGGCCCACCCGCCAGCGCCTGACGGTGCTGGCGGCCTTGGGTGACCGCAGCGACAGCGTGACCGCCCAGCAGCTGCACGCCGAGCTGCGCGCCGCCGGCGAGCCGGTGGGGCTGACCACCGTCTATCGCACGTTGGCGGCGCTGTCCGAGGCGGGGCTGCTGGACAGTTTCGAGCGGGAAGCCGAGCTGGCCTATCGCCTGTGCGGCGACGCCCACCACCACCACCTGGTGTGCGAGACCTGCAATCGGGTCGAGGAGATCGACGCCGCAGAGGTCGAGGCCTGGGTCGAGGGTGTGGCGCGCGCCCACGGTTTCGCGGTGACCGGCCATCGCGCCGACATCTTCGGTGTCTGCTCGGCCTGCCAGAGCGGCTAAGGCGCCCGGACGCGACACGCCACCGCGGCTGAGGCGCGGCGTGGCCGGGGGCTAGGATCGGGGCATGTCGCGGCAGCGCCACGCTGACGGCCACCGCCGCACCCACGCCGGCGGCGCCGGCGAGCTGGCTGCGGCGGTTTCGGCGCCCTGATGGGCCGCGCCCGGCTGCGGGTGGCCATCACCCCACAGGACGTGGGCTCGCGCGTCAGCCTGCGCCAGCACGACGACGCCGGTGGCTACACCGACGTGGTGGGCCAGCTCGAGGGCTGGTCAAACGGCCAGCTGCGGGTGCGCCGCCGCGACGGACAGACGGTCACCGTCGCCGAGGCGGCGCTGGTGGCCGGCAAGGTCGTGCCCCCACCGCCGGCGCGCCGGTAAGGCTGGGGCAGCGCCGCGGCCCATGCCCACAGGGCGTGGCGCGTCAGCCGAGCTTGGCCCGAAACCACGGGGTGGCGTGGGCCAGTCCCTCGGTCAGGGGGGTCGTGGCGGTCCATCCCAGGGCGTGGCGGGCCAGGGTGGTGTCGGGGCAGCGGACTTTGGGGTCGTCGACGGGGGCGGGCTCGTGGCACACGCCGGGGTGGCAGCCCACGGCGTCCTGGACGGCGGCGGCCAGCTCGAGGACGGTGACCTCCTGGGGGTTGCCGAGGTTGACGGGGCCGGTTTCGTCGCTGGTCAGCAGCGCCAAAAGCCCCTCGATCATGTCGTCGACATAGCACAGCGAGCGGGTTTGGGTGCCGTCCCCGTGGATGGGCAGGGGCCGGCCGACCAGGGCTGCGGCGAAGAACGCGGGCACGGCGCGGCCGTCGTCGACGCGCTGGCCGGGCCCGTAGGTGTTGAAGATGCGGGCGATGCGCACTGACAGCGCGTGTTGGCGGTGATACGCCAGGGCCAGCGACTCGGCGAAGCGCTTGGCCTCGTCATAGACCCCCCGGGGCCCGATGGGGTTGACGTGGCCCCAGTAGGTCTCCGGCTGGGGGGTGACCTGCGGGTCGCCGTAGACCTCGCTGGTGGAGGCCAGCAAAAAGCGGGCGTGCTTGTCGCGGGCCAGGCCCAGCGCCTTGTGGGTGCCCAGCGAGCCGACCTTGAGCGTCTGGATGGGCCAGCGCAGGTAGTCGGTCGGCGAGGCCGGCGAGGCGAAGTGCAGCACGTAGTCGACCGCGCCGGGCACGTGCAGGAAGTTAGTCACGTCGTAGTCGTGCAGCACCATGCCCGCCCGACCCAACAGCCCCGCAAGGTTGTCGGCCTCGCCGGTCAAAAAGTTGTCCACGGCGGTGACCCGTGCGCCCGCCGCGACCAGCCGCGCGCACAGGTGTGAGCCCAAAAAGCCCGCCGCCCCCAACACCACGGCGTGACGGCCCTCCAGCGACTCCATGGCGTGACCCACCGGTCAGGCGCCGCGAACCCAGTCGACGACGGTGGCCAGGCCCTCGTCGAGGCCGATGGCCGGCCTCCAGTTGAGCTCGGCCTCGGCCCGGGCGCAGTCCAGCGCGATGTGGTCCAGCTCGCCCAGGCGCGGCGGGCCGTGGCGGGCCGGGTGGGCGTAGCCGGTCAGTGCCGCCAGGCGCGCGAACAGCTCGTTGACGCTGGTGGTCGCCCCGGTGGCGACGTTGACCCGCAGGCCGTCGGCGGCCGTGGCGCAGCGCATGAAGGCCTCGACGACGTCGGCGACATGGACGAAGTCGCGGGTCTGGTCACCGTCGCCGTAAATCACGACCTCGTCGCCGCGCACCATCGCGCCAGCAAAGATCGACACCACGCCCGCCTCGCCGCGGGGGTCCTGGCGGGGGCCAAAGACGTTGCCCAGCGCCAACGACGTCCAGGCCAGCCCGTGCAGCGAGTCGGGCCAGCCCGTGCAGCGAGTCGAACGTCGCCAGGTACTGCTCGGCGGCGAGCTTGCTGACCCCGTAGGGCGAGTGGGGCTCGCCCGGGTAACGCTCGGTCACCGGCAGGTCGGCACGGGCCGGCTCGCCGTAGACGCAGCCACCGCTGGTGGTGTTGACGACCTTGGCCACCCCCTGGCGGCGGGCCGCCTCCAGCAAATTGACGGTCCCCACGACGTTCGCGGTGGCGTCGGCCACCGGGTCGGCGACGCTGGCGCGCACGCTGATCTGCGCGGCCAGGTGGAACACCACCTCGGGTGGGTCACCGGCCATCATCGCGTCCAGGTCCGCGGCCGCGACGTCGGCGACGCGCACGGCCAGCCGGTCGCCGCCGCTGAGACGCGCCGCCTCGAGGTTGGCTCGAGACCCCGTAGACAGGTCGTCGACAACGGTCACCCGGTGGCCCTCCTCGAGCAGGCGGTCGACGAGGTGGGAGCCGATGAACCCCGCCCCACCGGTCACGAGCGCGTGCATCGCTGCCCTTCCCGACGGCTCGAACCGCCACGCGCCAGTCGCGGCCACCACACTCTGCCGCACAACGGCTCCGGTTGGCGACATCCCGCCGCGAGCGCTCACAGCGCCCGGATCGCCTCCGGCTGGCGCTCACTGCAGCCTCCGGCTCGCGGTCCACGCTCAGGGCCAGGTCGTCGAGGTGGATCACCAGCTCCACCAGCCGGGTGGCCAGATACCCCTCGAGGGTCAGCACGACCCCCTCGCGCACGGTGACTAACCGGTCCATGCCCTCGGCGTCGAAACGGCCCTCGAGCTCGCGCTGGGCGGCGGTTAGCTGTCGAGCCAGCGCCGCGGGGCCCTGGGCCGCGACCTGCTGGCCGCGCTCGCGGATGGCGCGGTGCAGATCGCTGTCGACCGGGTCGTGATCGCCCAAGACGATCACGAAGTAGCCCGGTGCGTCGTCCAGGGGGTGTCCGGCCGGCGGGGCGGGCCGGTCGAGGTATGAGGCCACCTGCAGCACCGCCCGGGCCAGGTGGCCAGCCAGGCCCGCGACGGTGTAGCCCGCCAGGGCGCTGGGCTCGTTCCAGCGCGCGGCGACGTCATCGCTGGCGATCAGCCGCGCGGCGGCGTCGCCAGCGGCGACGAACAGCTCGCGGGTCGCCGCCACGGTCAGGCCACGTGGGTTTGCGAGCCCGCCAGCTTGGCGGTCACCGGCGTGTCGGGGAAGGTGCGCAGGCCTCGCTTGAGCTCGGCGAAGGTGGGGCAATAGGCCAGCGTCTCCACGGCCTCCCACAGGCGCACGGCGTCCTGCTCGGGCGGCGCCTGGCCCAGCACGGGGCCAAAAAAGGCCGGGCCGTCGGGGGGCTCGAAGGACAGGATGGGCGTGCCCACGTCGCCGCCGGTGCGCGCCAGCGCCTCGTTGGTCTCGGCGCGGATGGTCTCGTCCCAGGCGGCGTCGTCGGCGGCGCTGGCCAGCGCTCGGGGCAAGCCCACGCGGTCCAGGATCGCCTCGAGATCGCCGGCGGTGGCCGTGTGGGCCAGCAGCGCGTCGAGCTCTGCCTCGACCGGCGGCGTGGCCTCCCACACTGCCTCGCCCATCGCCTGATACAGCGCACCGACGCGCTCGCGCCCGTGGGCGTGGCGCGCCGCGGCGGCCACACGCAGCATCTGCAGGCCGCGCTGGTGGGCCTGGGGGTAGTGCGCCGGCTTGCCGTCGTAGGCCCCGGGTGCCTCGTTCAGCATCGCCAGGGAGATGAAGCGCCAGTCGACGCCCAGGCCGCGTTGGCGTTGCACGCTGCGCACCCAGTGGGACGTCACCCAGCAGAACGGGCACACGGGGTCAAAAAAGAACTCCACATCGGTTTCTGCCATCACACACCTGCCCTCAAAGGCCACCGCGGGACTCGCGTGGAGCCAACGTTGCCGTGCACGCGGAGCCAGCGCCAGGATCGCGCGATGCTTCAGGCCCGGGCGGCGCTCGCCAGCGACGCGACGCAAGCGACGCGACGCAGTCGTAACACCGCCGTTGCACCGGCGAAAGGCAAGAACAACAGCCCGGTGCTGACATAGGCGTTACCGACTCGGCTTACGCCCCACCAACCCGACTTACACCCAACCAACCCAACTCGACTTAGCCCAACCAACCCGACCCAGGAGCGCCGCGAGATGTCTAGCCCCGACGTCCCCGCCATCAAGCGAGCCGGGCTGCCGGTGGACCTCGACCGGCTGGCCCGCGAGGGCGACGAGTGGCTCAGCCCAGAGGAGCGCTACGCCCTCAAGACCCACGGGGTGTGCGCCCAGTCGCAGCCCGGCGTGTTCATGATCCGCGTGCGCACCAGCGACGGCGAGCTGGACAGCGACACCGCCCGCGAGCTGGCCGGCCTGGCCGACCGCCTCAGCGGCGGGTGGCTGCATCTGACCACCCGCCAGCAGGCCGAGCTGCATCACGTGCCCGCCCGGCAGGTGCCGGCCACAATCGACGCCGTGGCCGACCTCGGGCTCACCACCCGCTCGGCGTGTGGCCACACGGTGCGCGGGATCATGAGCTGCGCCCACGCCGACGTCAGCTTGGACGAGCCGTTCGACTGCACCCCCGACGCCACGGCCCTGGCCGCCCACGTCGCCGCCCGCGGGCCTGACATCGACCCGCACATGCCCCAGCGGCTCAACATCGCCTTTGGCGGCTGCCCGGCCTGCCGCGAGCACGCCAAGCTCAACGACATCGGCTTCGCGTCGGTGCGCCGCGGCGACGAGCCCGGCTATCAGGTGTGGCTGGGCGGAAGCCTCGGCAAGTCCATGCCGACGCTGGCCTTCTGCGCCTTCGACTTCGTCGCGCGGTCCGACGTCATCGCGATGTTCGAGGCGGTGCGGTTCGTGTTCACCAGCCTGGCCAAGTTCGACAAGCCCAACAAGGCTCGCCTGAAGTTCCTCGCCCGCGAGCTGGGCCGCGAGCGGCTGATCGAGCAGGTGGCCACGGCGCTGGAGACCGCCCGGGCCGACTACCCCATGACCCCCGCGCCGGTGGCCAGCTCTGAGCCCGACTACGCCGCGGCGCTGGCCCACCAGCCCCCCGGCGGGTGGCGCTCGGGGGTGCGCCCGGCTCGCGAGCCCGGCTACGCGGTGGCCACGGTCAACGTGCCCCTGGGCGACGTGGACGGCGACGACGTGCGGACGCTGGCCGATCTGGCCGACGCGGTCGCCGACGGGCGGCTGCGCCTGACCCGCAACCAGAACGTCTCGCTGTTTCTGCCCGTGGACGCAGTGCCGGCGCTGGAGGCCCGCCTGGAAGGCCTGGGCCTGTCGCTGGCCGGCGCCGACCAGGCCCGCGACGTGCGCGCCTGCACCGGCGGGCCGGTGTGCAGCCTGGCGATCACCCCCGCCCAGAAGGTCGCCCACCAGTTGCTGTCCACCCCGGCGCTGCGGCGCAACGCCCAGCTGCGCGTGCACGTGTCGGGCTGCCAGAACGCCTGCGCCCAACAACAGATCGCCGACCTGGGCTTCTCGGGCAGCAAGATCACCATCCACGGCGAGGGCGTGCTGGGCTATCAGGTGTGGGTCGGCGGTGATCTGACCACCGACCGCGTCGGCACGGTCATCGGACGCGTGGCCGAGAGCGACGTCGTGGCCATCACCGAGGCCGACGTCGGTCGCGCGGTGGTAGGTGACGTCCCGGAGATCCAGGTCGTCGACCGGTTCCCACCGGTCCGGGTCGAACAGTTCCGAAACCATACCCCGGCTGGGATCGCGACGTGGAAATAGGTTCCCGTCACGGCGACTCGGAGACCGGGCGAGTGGCCCCCGGCCCGCTTTCACGACGCCTGCGCCGTCACGGAGTTGCCGCCAGGCACGGCCCGGCCGGCCACCGTGGCCGGCATGCGCCTGGCGTTGGTCAACCACGACGGGGTCATCTGCGCGGTCGACGGCGACTGCCCCCACGCCGGCGGGCCGTTGGGCGAGGGCCAGCCCGGCAGCGGCTGCGTGCTGGCGTGCCCGTGGCACGAGGCCGTGTTCGACGTCACCTCCGGCGCCCCGCTGCGGGGCCCCGCCCGCAAGCCCGTGCGCACCTACCAGGTGCGGGTGGCCGACGGCGTCGTGCAGGTGGCGCTGCCCATGGAGCCGACACCGGCCAAGCGCATGGATCCCACGACCCACGACCGAAAAGGAACGTGATGCCGACGCCGTTGAGCGAGGCGGTCACCGCCCGACGTGGGCGTCGTGTGGGGGTTATCGCTGCTGGGCACCCTCGAAAGCTGGGCCGCAACCTGCTGTGGACCGTGCCTGGCAACATCGTGGGCGGCGGCCTGCAGGTGACGCCTCCGCCGACGGCGAGGGCGACGCGGCGCTCACTGCGGTTGAGCCCGAGGGTGAGCGGCCCGGCGAGCCAGCCGCGGAGCCCGCCGCGGCGACTGCGGCCGCCAGACCGAGCTGACCGGGCCACAGGAGGCGTCATTGGACGGACTGCGGGTGGGCGTGACCGGCGCACGCCGCGGCGAGGAGACGGCGCAGCTGCTGGCCCGTCACGGCGCCCGCCCCCTGCTGGGGCCAACGCTCGAGGCCGACGTCACCGTCGACGACGCCCGGATCGCCGGCGAGACCCACGCCGCGCTGGCCGGCGACCCGGGGTGGCTGGCGGCCACCACCGGCGCGGGCGTGCGCACCTGGCTGGCGGCCGCCGAGCGCACCGGCGACGCGCCGCAGCTGCGCGCATGGCTGACCCGCGCGCGCATCGTTGCCCGCGGGGCCAAGGCGGTGGGCGCGTTGCGCGGCGAGGGCCTGGCCGTGGAGTTCGTCTCACCCAACGAGACCGACGCCGACCTCGCCGCCTGGCTGCGCGGCGCGGTCGCCCCCGGCGAGACGGTGGTGGTCCAACAGCACGGTGTCGCCGGCGGCCTGGGCCCCTACGAGGCGCTGGCGGGCGAGCGCGACGTGCGCCTGGTCGCGCCCTATCGCTGCGGTTTGCCGGCGGATGCCACCGCCGCCCACGAGCTGATCAACTGGGCCTGCGACGGCGGCCTGGACGCCGTGGTGGCCACCAGCGCGCCCGCGGTCCACAACCTATTCGCCCTGGCCGCCCGGATCGGGCGCGCCGAGGCGTTGCGCCGCGCCTTCGCCGGGCCGCTGGCCGCGGCGGCGGTGGGTCCGGTGACCGCCGCGGCATTCGAGGCCCACGGCGTGGCGGTGGCGGTCATGCCCCAGCGCTCACGCACCGCCGAGCTGGTGCGCGCCCTGACGCGCTGGCAGCCGCCCGAGGGCGGTGGCTCGGCCCGGACCGGCGACGGCGAGGCGCGTGTGCGACTGGACCCGGACCGGTCCACGGTGCATCTGCCCGACCGGAGCGTGGCCCTGGCCCCCCGGGAGTTCGCCGTCACCGCCGCCCTGGCGCGCCGTCCCGGCGTGGTGTGCTCACCGCAGCTGCTGGCCCGCGAAAGCTGGGGCCACCGCGACCGCAAGGATGCCGCGCAGGTGCGCACCCAGATCTCCCGGGTGCGAGCCAAGCTCGGCCCGGCCGCTCGCGCGCTGGTCACGGTGCGCTCGGTGGGCTATCGCTTCGACCCCGAGGCGCTGGCCGACCGGACGCCGGCCGCCAGCGAGGAGCGCGCCGACCCCCCGGCGTGATCACCGCGGTGTCTGTGCGCCCGCGTGGCCGCGGCGTGGCATGATCAGGGCCATGACTGCCCTCGAGCCCCCCTTGCGCAGTCTGCCCAACCTGCGTGACGTCGGCGGACACGTCACCGCCGACGGCCGGCGGATGCGCCGCGGGGTGGTGTTTCGCAGCGAGGCGCCCAGCCTGGCCAGCGCCGGCGACGTCGACGCGCTGGCACAGCGCCTGGGCATCGCCGAGGTCATCGACCTGCGCCGCCCCGACGAGCAGCAGCGCAGCCCGCTGCCGCCGGCGCTGGCGGCAGGCGCCCGTTGGCACCGCGTGCCCTTCGAGATCGAGGCGCCGCCGCACGCCTCCGACCGGGCCCTGTCGGCCGAGGAGATCACGTGCGCCGACATGGGGCGCTTCTATGCGTGGATGGCCTGGCGCAACGTCAGCCAGCTGCGCCAGGTGCTGGGGCTGCTGGCCGAGCTCGAGGCCCCCGCCCTGGTGCACTGCGCGGTGGGCAAGGATCGCACCGGCGTGGCGGTGGCGGTGGCTCTGCTGGTTTTGGGCGCGGCCACCGCCGACGTGATCGCGGACTATGCCCGCAGCGACGCGGCCATGGCCCAGGTGCTGCCCCGCCACGACGCCGAGCTGACCGCCGAGCGCATCGACGCCGACCTGCGGCTGCGGGCACCGGCGGCCTCGATGGCCGCTTTGTTGGAGGGGTTGCGACCGGCTGCGTCGGCGCCTGCTGGCCTAGGCGCCGACGAGCCTGCCCGAGGCGCCCCCGGGGGCGTTAGACGGGCTCGGTGCCCACGGTGTGGACCAGGATGCGGTTGGTGGACCCGCCGGCACGGGGCAGCCCGGACAAGATCACCAGCCGGTCGCCGGAGCTGACCCAGCCGCCGTCGCACAACATCCGCTCGGCGGCCTCGATGAGGTCACCGGCTTGATCCTTCATGGGCACCAGCACGGCCTCGGTGCCCCACAGCATCGCCGAGCGCCGGCGCGTCAGCTCACTGGGCGTAAGCCCCACGATCGGCACCGGCGGGCGGAACGTCGACACCAGCTGCAGCGCGCCGCCGGTAATCGAGAACACCGCCAGCGCCGTGGCGCCGACGTCCTCGGCCACGCGGCAAGCCGAGCTCGCCACGACCCGGCGGATCTCCCGCTCGCCCAGGTGCGGCGGCTGGGGGTGGATGAGATGCGGGCTGGACTCGGCGACCTCGATGATGCGGGCCATGGTGCGCACCGACTCGACCGGGTAGTGACCGACTGCGGTCTCGCCGGACAGCATGAGCGCGTCGCTGCCGTCGAACACCGCGTTGGCCACGTCGCTGGCCTCGGCGCGGGTCGGCCGCGGTGAGGTGAGCATGCTCTCCAGCATCTCGGTGGCGGTGATCGCCGGCCGCGACTCGTCGTTGCCGCGGTGGATGATCTCCTTTTGGATCGCCGGCACCCGCTCGGAGCCGATCTCCACGCCCAGGTCACCGCGGGCGACCATGACCGCATCGGCGGCCTGCACCACGTTGGCGAGGTTCTCGATGGCCTCGCTGCGCTCGAGCTTGGCCACGATCGGTGCCTCGCCGCCCAGATCGGCCACTCGCTGGCGGCCCACGTCCAGGTCACCGGGATGGCGCACGAACGACAGCGCCACCCAGTCCACCCCCAGCTCGACGGCGGCCTGCAGGTCCTCGGCGTCCTTGTCGGTCAAGCTCGGCGCCGACACCCGCACCCCCGGCAGATTGACGCCCTTGCGGCTCTCGGCCCGGCCGCCGACGACCACCCGAGCCACCACCGTCTCACCGTCGGTGCGCGACACGACCAAGCGGATCAAGCCGTCGTCGACCAGCACCAGCGCCCCGGGCTGGACGTCCTGGGCCAACGCGTGATAGGTGACCGGCAGCGCGGGGGTGCCGTCGGCGTCCACGTGGGACTCCAGATGCTCGCGGCCGGGCACGAGCACCACCTGCCCGCCGTCCTCCAGCCGCACGCCCCCCGACGGCACGACGCCCAAGCGGATCTTGGGCCCTTGCAGATCGGCGAGGCTGGCCACGTTGCGCCCCTGCTGGCCGGCCAGCTCGCGGACGCGGTTGAGGCGCTTGGCGTGCGTGTCGTGCTCGCCGTGGGAGAAGTTCAGCCGCACGATGTCGATGCCCGCCTCGAGGGCGGGTGCCAGCTGGTCCTCATCGTCGAGGGCCGGGCCCAGCGTGGCCACGATCTTGGCGCGTCTCACCCGCAGCGTCCAGTCACCGGTTGCGTTGCCGCCGCCGTCGGCACGACGGCCCACATGCTAAGGCGCCGGGCGCCACCAACGAGAACGCGGCGCGCAGGGGCTCTCAGGCCCCGTCGCCAGCGGCGCCGCCCAGACCCGCCAGCGGATCGCCGGCGTCGACGACGCCGTGGGCCCAGCACCGTTCGGGCGAGCTCGGCCGGCACGTTGAGAAACAACGAGTCGGCCGCGACCTGGGTGCGGTGGCAGGCCAGCGCAGCCCTTTTGGTCTCCAGATGCTCGGTCACGTCGACGGCGAAGTCGACCTCGGCGTCGGGGGTGCCCATCGACAACCGCTGCGGATCGGTCTCGGTGCCGAATGGGCTGGCCACGCCGTGCTGGGCCAGCGCAGCATTGGTGGCAGCGAGGCCGCTGCGCGCGGTCGTGGCCAAATCCACACGGGGCGCCGGGCACGCCGGGCCGGCCTCGGGATGCAGCAACGGCTGGGCGGCGGCCTCCACGGCGCACAGCGTCACGCGGTGAGCCTGCACGTGGTCGGGGTGGCCGTACAGGCCAAACGCGTCGTAGGTGACCACCAGCGCCGGGCGGCGAGCGCGCAGCTCGGCTACGAGGCGTCCCACGGCCTCGTCGAAGGGGGCGCGCCAGAAGCTGGCGGGGTCGTCGTTGGCGGGGTCGCCGCGCATGCCGGAGTCGCGATAGCCCAACCACACCGGCGGGTTGGCTCCCAGCGTCGACAGCGACGCGGCGAGCTCGTCGCGGCGGATCTGTGGCAGGCGCGCGGCGACGTCGGCCGGGTCTGTGTTCGGCCCGCCAAGCTGATCGGCAACGACCTCGCCGCGCTCACCACCGGTGCAGGTCACCACGGTGACGTCCCAGCCGGCCGCGGCCGCCCGGGCCAGCAACCCGCCGGTAGCGATCGCCTCGTCGTCAGGGTGGGCATGGACCGCCATCAGCACGGGCGCTGGACCGTCGCCGGCGGGTTCGGTGGCGCTCATCGCGGCAACAGCCTAAAAGGCGCGCCGGCCGCCGGCGCGTGTGTGCGACCCGCCTGGGAGGCCGGTGGCCCACACCCACTTGCCGCCACGGCAGGCTCCCGCGACAGTGGCCGCCGCCATGCGGGGCGGGCGAGCCCCGAGACCGGCGCCGGTGCGTCGACGCCGCACCCGCCGACTGCCACCCCCCGACCAGCGCCGCCTCACCGCGACCGCCACTGCGCCCATGCAACTGCTTACCGCCGACACCCCCGAGCGCCTTGAGGCCGCGTTGGCCGCGCTGGCCGACCTCGGCGTGGTCGGGGTGGACGTGGAGCGCGCCGACAGCGACCGCTACTTTCGCACCCCGGCGCTGATCCAGGTGGGCGGTGACGCGCGCGTGGCCCTGGTCGATCCGCTGGCGCTGGACGACCTGGCGCCGCTGCAGCGGTTCTTGGCCCAGCGGCTGACGGTGCTGCACGCGCTGGACAACGACCTGGTGCCGTTGGCGTCGGTGGGCGTGACGCCACCGGCCCTGGCCGACACCGCCGTGGCCGCCATGCTGCTGGGGCTTCCCACCGGCTTGGAGCGCCTGCTGACCGGGCAGCTGGGCACCGAGCCGCCCGGCGACAAGGAGGCGATGCAGCGGGCCGACTGGGAGCAACGCCCCCTGACCGAGCAGATGCGGACCTACGCGGCCGCCGACGTGGCCGACCTCCCCGCGCTGTGGCGCGAGCTCGCCACGCACCTGGCCGCGCTGGGCCGCACGCCCTGGTACCAAGAGGAGCTCGCCGCGCTGCTGGCCCAGCCGCCGCTGGAGCAGCGGCGCGCGTGGACGCGTCTGCGCGGGGTGGGGCGCCTGGACGCCGACGGGCGCCGCCGCGCTCGGGCGTTGTGGCACCGCCGCGAGTCGCTGGCGCGCACCACCGACACGGCGCCAGGGCGTATCGCGCCCGACCGCTTGCTGGTCGACCTCGCCTCCACCCCGCCAAGCAGCGCCCGCGAGCTGGGCCGCCGCGGCATGCGCCGGGAGGCAGTCCGCCGCTTTGGCAGCGCACTGGTCAAGGCCGCCGAGTCCCCCCAGGACGTGCCCGCTCCGCCCGGCGCTGACGACGTCGATGCCCCCACCGGACGCGGCAGGCGGCCCACCAGCGAGGAGAAGGCCCTCGACGAGCGCCTGCGGGGGCTGCGCGCCGAGATCGCCGAGGAGCTGGGCATCGACGCGGGCGTGCTGTGCCCGGGGCGGGCGGTGACGACCGCGGTCCAGGCCACCCCCAGCGACCCCGAGCAGCTGCGCGCGGCCCTGGGTTTGCGACAGTGGCAGTGGGCGCTGCTGGCCCAGCCCTTCTGTGAGGCGCTGGGGCTTGCACCGCAGGAGCAGGATGGAGGCGACACTCACGCTGAGGAAGGGAGCGCCGCGACGATGGCCGACACCCTCTCGACCGAACAGGTCCAAAGCCACCTCGCAGAGCTGCCCGGCTGGTCCGGCGGCCCCGAGGGCATCACCAAGTCGTTCGACTGTGGCGACTTCATCGGGGCCATGGGCTTTTGCCACCAAGTAGCCCTGGAGGCCGAGAAGCTGTTCCACCACCCCGACATCGAGATCAACTACAAACGCGTAACGTTGCGCATCGTCAGCCACGCCAAAGGCGGGGTCACCGAGCAGTGCGTGGAGCTGGCCAAGAAGGTCGAACGGCGCAGCCCCTAGCTCGCCACGCGCCTGCGCCGCGCACGGCCGCCGGCCGGGTCAGACCATCGGCAGCTGGGCGAGCTCCTT
>PXPH01000026.1:31651-46297 GCA_003021615.1 Actinobacteria bacterium QS_8_72_14 | reverse complement strand
GATCTCACCCGAAGTCGATGGCGATCTCACTGCCACCGCGTAGCATGCACACGTCCCCGGAGGCCGCCATCCAAGTTCAACGAGCCCCGGGACATCCTCGATCAGGCGCTTGCCCCTGGGTGTGAATCGCCCCGGGAACGGTGGAGAGTGGGATGTGTGGAAAGGAGGGCGTCATGCCCGCTCCCCGCAAGTACCCCGATGAGCTGCGCGAGCGCGCGGTGCGCATGGTCCGCGAGCGCAACGAGCGCGGCGCGATCAGGCGCGTGGCCGACCAGTTGGACATCAACCCCGAGACGCTGCGCTCGTGGGTGCGCCAGGCCCAGGTCGACGACGGCGAACGGGCCGGCACCACCACCGAGCAAGCCGAGGAGAGCAAGCAGCTGCGCAAGCAGCTGGCTGAGGCCGAGCGCGCCAACGAGATCCTCAGGGCGGCGTCGGTTTTCTTCGCGTCAATGCCACGATAGGGCTGCCTGGCGGGTTCGTTCGTTTCTTCGCTGCCCCGCCGGTGGCAGGTGGTGGCTTGTCCTGCGATGTGCGGCCCGCCAGGCCCCCAGCCGCCGAAGTGGCTTGATCGGAGCGCGACGAGCGTCTCGATTGAGGCATGCCCTTCGGTGTTGGCTTTGGGCTTGTGGCAGCGCACGACGACAAGGGCCAAGGAGACGACCGATGGTGGTGATCGGCATCGATGCGCACAAGCGCACCCACACCGCGGTGGCCGTAGACGACGTCGGGCGCCAGCTGGCGCACACGACGGTGAAGGCCACCAGCGCGCGACATCTGGCGCTGCGGCGTTGGGCGTCGCGGTGGCCGAAAGCGGCGCGTGGCGGTCGAGGACTGTCGGCATCTGACGCGCCGGCTGGAGTCGGACTTGCTGGCTGTCGGCGAGGCCGTGACGCGCGTGCCGGTCGCAGCTGATGGCTGCCGAGCGCCGTGGCGGGCGCCAGCGCGGCAAGTCGGACCCGATCGACGGGCTGGCGGTGGCGCGAGCGGCGCTGCGTGAGCCCGACCTGCCCACCGCCGAGCTCGACGGGCCCGCCCGCGAGGTGTGGCTGCTGGTCGATCATCGCGACGCGCTCGTTCGTGAGTGCACCGCCGTCCACAACCGGCTGCGGTGGCATCTCCACGAGCTGCCATCCCGAGCTTGACGTGCGCCCGCGCGGGCTGGGCACCCGCGCGGGTCTGGACCGCGTCGCCGCCGCCATCGCCGACGTCGACGGGCTCGTCGCCGAGCTCGCTTGTGACCTTGTCGACCGCTGTCGCCAGCTCAACGCCAAGATCAGCGACCTCGAGCGCCGCCTGGGGCCGCTGGTGGGCCAACTCGCCGCCAACCTGCTGGCCGTGTCTGGCTGTGGGCTGCTGTCAGCCGGCAAGCTCATCGGCGAGACCGGCCGTGCCAGCCGCTTTCGCTTTCTTGACGCCTACGCCCGGTTCAACGGCACGGCCCCCGTGCCGGCGCACTCGGGCAACAGCGAGAAGATGCGACTCAACCGAGGCGGCAACCGACAGGTCAACACCGCGTTGCACATGATTGCGGTCACCCAGTTGCGCCGCGGCGGACCGGGCGCCGACTCCGTCGCCAAGCGCCAAGCCGCCGGCGACGACAAGACTGAGGCCGTGCGGGCGAGGACGCTGACAGGGCCGCCGACGAGCCGGTCACGGCCGGCGAGGTGGCCGGCGACGAGGGGCAGGGGCTGGCGGTCTATGGGGATGCGGCCTACGGCAGCGGCGACAACCTCGAACGGCTCAAGGGGCTTGGCGCCGACCCCAAGGTCAAGCCCCAGGTCGGCCACCGCCCCCGCCGGCAGGTTCTGCAAAGACGACTTCGACATCGACCTCGCCGCGGCGACGGTGACCTGCCCGGCCGGGGCCACCGCCCCGATCAACTTGCGCGGCGACGGCAGTGGCACGACGACGTTCGGCGGGATCAGCGCCTGGTGTCTGTTCGCGAGCGTGTCGGCGGAGGGACTTGAACCCTCAAGGACCGAAGTCCACACGGCCCTCAACCGTGCGCGTCTACCAATTCCGCCACGCCGACCTGGGCGACGGAGGGTGAGTATGCCAATAGGAAAGCGGGGCCTGCAACGGCCGTCGCGGGTGGCGGGCCTGGCCGCCCTCAGCCCGAGCCGTCGATGAGGGTCTGCAGCTCGAAGTGCATGCCGTCGGGGGTGGACCATTCGCCGCCCCAGGCAAAGCCCCACTTCTTGAACACCTCTACGATCCGCGGGTCCAGCTGCGGCTGGGCGCCGTAGGCGTTGGTGGAGACGTTGATGTCCACCGCCAGGCCCCAGGCGTGCATGGACAGGTTGCGCCGGGGGTCGAACAGGATGTGGCGCGGCGTCCAACAGCCGCCGAAGTCGCCGGGGCGGATCAGCTCGTGCAGCCCCCGCTGGCGGATCTCCTCCAGAGCGGCGCGCAGCTGGGGGATCATGGCCCGGTGGCAGGTCACCGGCCCCGACAGCACCGGCACGTCGGCCGACACGATGTTGCGCCGCACCCAGCCCGGGTCGATGCGGATCATGCCGTCGCCGATCGACTGGTAGCTGAAGGGCCGGATCTGGGGCGATTGGGCGGGCAGGTCAGTGGCGGAGTGCCCGGTGGCCTGCTGGTCGGCCCGCAACGTGGCCGGCACCTCGATCGGCTCTGGCTCCAGCCCCGTCGCGTCGGCCAGCCGGCGGGCCACGGCGTCGCCGTCGGCGTCCTCGTCGAGGCTGACCAACACCTGCAGCCGGCCCTGGAGACCCACGGTCTCGGCGGTCTCGCGGCTCACGATCGCTTCGGCGACCGGCGGGATGCCGTTGGAGGCGAACGCCCCCACCCGGAGCCTCGCGCCGTCGCCGCCGGCCGGCATCCGGTCGCCCAGCTCCACGTCGAGCTCTTTGCCCGTCTTGTGGAGCACGGCCATGTCGCCTTCGACCAGGCGCTTCCACACGTCGGTGCTCTTGGCCGTCACCTCCGGGGTGACCACGCGGAAGGCGTGGGGCGTGACGGCGGCGACCTCGATGGTGGTGGGCCCGCCGCTGACCGCCACAGGCAACGTGCCCACGCGCACGCCAGTGGCAAAGCTCACGCCGTCAACGTCCAGCGCGGCCCGCACCGGGCTCTGACCGGCTGCTTCGCCGGTCAGCCGGACAGTGGGTTGCCGGGTTCGCACAGCCGGGAATTTCTGGGAGGCGTCGGCGCCCTCCTTCAGCGGCAACGGGGCGCCCTCAGCGGTGGTGCGAGGCGCGCCGGCTCCGGCCGGGTGGCCGCTGGGGCGGTCCTGCCCGGCGCCGGCCAGGGTCGCCGGGGGTGGGCCGCCGCGACTCGTCGCAGGCGCCTCGCCTGAAACGGCGGCCGCCTCGCCGGAGCTGTCGTGGGGTGGCGCGGCCGTGGTGTCCGAGGCACACGCCGTCACGCCCACGAGACAGGCCAAGCCCACCGCGACGCCAACGCCGCGGCGGGGACGCGCCCGCTGGAAGGGGGGCGGTTGTAAGTCGCTCATGTGGCCGCCCTGGGTCGGCGCTCTCGAGCGGCGCGCGAACAAGGCTCGAGGGACGTCAATAGTGACACGAACCGGTCGTGCTCGACGGCAAACGAGTCACCCCGGCGGTGGTGACGCTCTCGGCGGCACACGGTTGGGCCGGGGCTTTAGGCGCTGGGGTCGTCCACTCGGCGGGTAAGCAGCACCACCGGGGCCATCGAGCGATAACCGCACTCGCGCCAGAACGCCAGCGCGTCGCGGTTCTCGGCGAACACCAGCAGGTTGACCTGTGTGGCGCCGCGGGCGCGCAGGCGCGCTTCGACCTCGGCGACCAGGGCTGACGCCACGCCGCGGCGCCGAGCCGGCGGCTCGACGGCCAGGCGCATGATCCAGCCGCGGCGTCCGTCCCAGGAGCCGGTGACGGTGCCCACCACGCGCTCGTCGAGCTCGGCGACCAACACCAAGCCTGTGTCGTGGGCGCGCGTGCGGGCGAGGTCATCGCGGGCCTCGTCGGTGTCGGCCGGCATCCCGGCCTGCCCCCACAGCGCCAGGATCGGGTCGATGTCGGCATCGGTTGCCGCCCGCACCTCCGCCTCGCCGCCGTGGGCGGTCACCCCACCTCAGCGCGGACACGGTCGGCGTCCTCGGCCAGGCGGGCGTTGCCCACCGCGGCAGTGCCGGCCACGCCGTCCCACACCTCGTCGAGCTCCAACCACGAGCGGCAGCCGCGGTGTTGCTCGGTGCGCGGCAGGCGCACCGGCTGGGGCAACGCGAGCGCCCGCACCACCAGCACCGTCAGGGCGTGCTTGGGGCGGAAGTCGAGGCGCTCGCTCTGAATGGACTCGTGGGTCCAGATGTGCAAATCGGCGATGGCCGGCAGGCCCGCGGGGCGGGCCACCTCCACGACGTCGACCAGCTGCACGCCGGCCCGCAACAGCAGCGCGTCTGGGCTGACGTCGGCCTCGCCCAGCTCGAGCAAGTCGGCGTGCTCGTCGCGCACCCGCTCGCGGTGGCTGTGGGCCACGGTGGGAAACAGCACGACGCCGGGCTGGGCGGCGGCGCCGTCCCGGCTGGCTGCCTGGCCGCCGGCGCGGTCGGGCACCGAGAAGGCCTTCTCGTGGATGCCGCCCTTGCGCAGCAGCACGGTCTGGCGACCGGCCAGCAGCGCGTGGACGACCGCCCCCCACTCCTTGAGGGCCAGCGTCGTCGCGGTGCTCGCGGTGCTCATGACCGGCAGTGTAGGGCGATGCGCTGGTAGACTCGTCGCTTCGATGAAGGTGACGCGCCGCAACCCCGACCAGACCCACGAGGTCACCGGGCCCAAACCCGTCGGCGAGCTGCTCGCCGAGCTGGAGATCAACCCCGAGACCGTGCTGGTCATCCACGGGGGCACGCTGGTGACTCGCGACCACGTGCTGCCCCACGAGGCCGAGGTCGAGATCCGCTCGGTGATATCGGGCGGGGCCGGGCCGGCGCGCTGCCACGGCACCCGCGAGGACGGCTCGCGCTGCCGCGAGACGGCCGTCATCGAGATCGCCTGGCACAACAGCGCCTTCTGCGCCGCGTGCTTCGTCGAGCACGTGCGCGCCCAGGTCCGCAAGGCGATCGACGGCCACGACATGGTCTCCTACGACGACACGATCGTCGTGGCCGTGTCCGGAGGCAAGGACTCCTTGGCGCTGTGGGACGTGCTGCTGGACATGGGCTATCGCGTCGACGGCTTCTACCTCGGCTTGGGCATCGGGGCCTACTCCGACCGCTCACGGGCCGCCTGCGAAGCGTTCGCCGCCGCCCGCGGCGCGACGCTGCACGTCCGCGACCTCGCCGCGGACTTCGGCTTCGACGTGCCCACCGCCAGTCGCGACGACGGTCGGGCCACCTGCGGGGTGTGTGGGTTGTCCAAGCGCTACGCCTTCAACCGGGTGGCCCTCGAGGAGGGCTACGACGTCATGGCCACCGGCCACAACCTCGATGACGAGGCCAGCCAGCTGCTGGGCAACCTGCTGCGGTGGCAGACGGCGTTTTTGTCGCGTCAGGACGTCGCCCTGCCGGCGTCGCAGCCCGCCGGCAACGACGCCCCCACGGCCGGCGACGGCGGTGATCACAGCCAGGACCGTGGCGGCAGCCGGCGGGGGTTGGCCAAGAAGGTCAAGCCCTTCTACCGCCTGGGTGAGCGCGAGACCGCGGCCTACTGCCTGATCAAGGGCATCGACTACATCGTCGAGGAGTGCCCGCTGGTGGCCGGCAACACCGTGCTGCGCTACAAGGACGCGCTCAACGGGATCGAGGCGCACTCTCCCGGGACCAAGGCCCAATTCCTGTTCGGCTTCCTCGACCGGGCGCGCGACGCGCACTTCCCGGCCGAGGCCAGCGACGCCGGCGCCGAGCTGGTGGGGTGTGGCGAGTGCGACATGCCCACCCCGCGCCCATCCGACGGCCGCCCGGCGGTGTGCGCCTTCTGTCGCACCAGGCGGCGGATGCTGCGGCTGGTCGACGACGGCCCCGGCGCGGCCGGGCGGCGCAGCGCGTGAGGCCCGAGGCGCCCCAGCCGCGCCACCCAGGACACCCCGACCCGCTCTCGCCCGGCGAGACGGTGGTGCTCACCGATCGCAAGCAGCGGCGCTACCTGATCAGCCTCACCGAGGGCGGGCAATTCTCGTACCACGGCGGCACGGTGGCCCATGACGACCTGCTGGGCCAGCCGGAGGGCACACGGGTGCGGGCCAGCAAGGGGGCCCGCCTGCTGGCGCTGCGACCCACCGCCGCCGACTGGACGCTGAAGGCCCCGCGCGGCGCGCAGGTGGTCTATCCCAAGGACCAGGCGATGATCGTCAACCTGGCCGACATCGCCCCGGGCTGTGAGGTCGTCGAGGCCGGCGCCGGCAGCGGTGCGCTGACCACCGCCCTGCTGCGCGCGGTGCGGCCCGGCGGGCGGGTCATCAGCTTCGAGCGCCGCGAGGACTTCGCCGACGTGGCCCGGCGCAACGTCGCCGCCCGCCTCGGCGACGTGGGCGACGCCTGGGAGCTGGTGGTCGACGACGCCGGCGATCACCTCGCCGAGCGCGCCTGCGACCGCGTCGTGCTGGATTTGCTCGAGCCCTGGGAGCTGGTCGGGGCAGCCGCAACGGCGTTGCGCGCCGGTGGCGTGTTGTGCGCCTACACCCCGACCGTCACCCAGGTGACGCGCCTGCGCGAGGCCCTGGTTGCCGCCGGCGGCTGGGCCCGAGCCGAGACGGTGGAGACGCTGCAGCGGGGCTGGCACGTCGACGGGCTGGCAGTCCGCCCTGACCATCGCATGGTGGCCCACACCGCATTTCTCAACGTGGCCCGACGGGTACCCGACGCTGACGACGCCGCCGGGGCGGCGGACCCGCCGGATGCGACCCACGGCGGCGAGCACGCCGGCGGCGAGCCGGGTGAGCCGGCGCCGCCGGCCGAAGGGGATTAGCCCCAGCGTCTGGCGGTGACGCCTGCACCGCGACGTGTCGACCTATACTCGCGGGTACGCCAACGCGTCGCCGAGATGGCTGTCGACGCGGGGAGGATCAGCGCCATGTCCGAGGAAGAGGACGAGCTGACCCAGCTTCGCGCCAAGGTGCGCTCCCTGCAGGAAGAGCTCGCCGTGCTACAGCGGCGCCTCGAGGACTCGCCGTCGCGAGTGCGCGCCCTGGAAGAGCGGCTGTTGGAGACCCGCACGCAGCTGTCCACGGCCAACGCCCAGAACGCCAAGCTCGCCGACACGCTGCGTGAGGCCCGCGAGCAGATCGCGTCGCTCAAGGAGCAGGTCGAGAAGCTGTCGTCGCCGCCCTCGGGCTATGGGGTGTTTTTGCAGCAGCTGACCGAGGAGGTCGTCGAGGTCTTTGCTCAGGGTCGCAAGCTGCGCGTCAACGTCAGCCCGGATGTGGAGACCGACTCTGTGGTCCGCGGCCAGGAGGTGGTGCTCAACGAGTCGCTCAACGTGGTCGAGTCCGCCACGTTCCAGCTGTCCGGCGAGGGGATGACGCTCAAGGAGCGGGTGGCCGGAGAGCGGCTGCTGGTGATCGGACGCGCCGACGACGAGCAGGTCGTCCAGATCGCCGAGCCGCTGCGCGACGTGCCGCTGCGGGTGGGCGACTCGCTGCTGGTGGAGCCGCGCAGCGGCTACGCCCTGGAGCGTCTGCCGCGCCCCGAGGTCGAGGAGCTCATCCTCGAGGAGATCCCCGACGTGGCCTACCAGGACATCGGCGGCCTCGGCGGCCAGATCGAGCAGATCCAAGACGCCGTGGAGCTGCCGTTCGTCCACGCGGACCTGTTCATGGAGCACGATCTCACCCCGCCCAAGGGCATCTTGCTGTACGGTCCGCCAGGGTGTGGCAAGACGATGATCGCCAAGGCCGTGGCCAACTCGCTGGCCACGCGGGTGGCCGAGAAGGAGGGCCGCGCCGACGCCCGCAGCTACTTCCTCAACATCAAGGGCCCCGAGCTGCTCAACAAGTACGTGGGCGAGACCGAGCGCCAGATCCGACTCATCTTCCAGCGGGCCCGCGAAAAGGTCGAGGAGGGCTTTCCGGTCATCGTCTTCTTCGACGAGATGGACTCGATTTTCCGCACGCGCGGCTCGGGAGTCTCCAGCGACGTGGAGAACACGATCGTGCCCCAGCTGCTGTCCGAGATCGACGGGGTGGAGTCGCTCAAGGACGTCATCGTCATCGGCGCCTCGAACCGCGAGGACATGATCGACCCGGCCATCCTGCGCCCGGGTCGCCTGGACGTGAAGATCAAGATCGAGCGTCCCGACGAGGCGGCCGCCCGCGAGATCTTCCGGGTCTATCTCAACCAGAACTTGCCGCTGCACCCGGACCTGGTAAAGGGCCACGACGATGGCGAGAGCGGCGCCATCGACGAGCTCATCACCGAGACATGCCGGCGCATGTACGCCGAGAGCGACGAGAACCGCTTTTTGGAGGTCACCTACGCCAACGGCGACAAGGAAGTGTTGTACTTCAAGGACTTCAACTCCGGGGCGATGATCGAGAACGTCGTGGCCCGCGCCAAGAAGAAGGCGATCAAGCGCTACCTCGACGAGGGCCAAAAGGGCATCAAGGCCGAGGACATGTACGCCGCGGTCCGCGACGAGTTCGCCGAGAACGAGGACCTGCCCAACACCACCAACCCCGACGACTGGGCGCGGATCTCGGGCAAGAAGGGAGAGCGCATCGTGTACGTGCGCACGCTGATCGACGACGGGTCCTCGCCCGGCAAGTCGATCGAGAACGTCTCGACGGGCCAGTACCTGTGAGCCCCGCCGCCAGCTGGGCCGTGTGACGATGGCGCTTCCCAAGTACCTGGGCACCGAGACCGAGTACGGCATCTCGGTCGTGGGCCGCCCGGACTTCAACCCGGTTCTGGCCTCCTCCATGGTCGTCAACGCCTACAGCGCCGACGGCGGCCCCCGCGCCAAGTGGGACTATGAGGAGGAGAACCCGCTGCGCGACGCCCGCGGCTTCACCCAACCCGGCGCCCACGAGCCGCCCCCCGAGGACGACATCGGGCTGGCCAACGCCATCCTGTCCAACGGGGCGCGCTTCTACGTCGACCACGCCCACCCCGAGTACTCGTCACCGGAGTGCTCCCACCCCCGCGACGCGGTGATCTGGGACAAGGCCGGCGAGCGCATCCTGGAGATGGCCGCCGAGCGCGCCGGCCAGCTGCTGCCCGGCCACAGCGCGGCCGACCCGGGGCGCATCGTGGTGACCAAGAACAACACCGACGGCAAAGGCGCCGCGTACGGCTGCCACGAGAACGTCCTGGTCTCCCGCGAGCTGCCCTTCGGCGAGATCGTGCGCCAGCTCGTGCCGTTTTTGGTGTCGCGCCAGATCCTGGTGGGGGCGGGCCGGCTGGGCAACGAGTTCGGCCTGTCCGACGTGCCCTATCAGATCAGTCAGCGCGCGGACTTCTTCGAGGTGGAGGTGGGCCTGGAGACCACCCTGAAGCGTCCGATCGTCAACACCCGCGACGAGCCCCACGCCGACCCGGACCACTACCGTCGCCTGCACGTGATCATCGGCGACGCGAACCTCAGCGAGGTGTGCACCGAGCTCAAGCTGGGCTCGCTGACGCTGCTTTTGTGCATGCTCGAGGACGGCTTTTTGCCCGAGCCGCCCCAACTGGCCTCGCCGGTGCCGGCGTTGCAGGCCATCTCCCACGATCTCACGTGCAAGCGCACCGTCGACTTGCTTGACGGCCGCTCGGTGACGCCCATCGAGCTGCAGTGGCATTTTCTGGAGCTGGCCGCCAAGTACGTCGAGCACCGCAACGGGCCGTGGTGGGCTCCCCAGACCCTCGAGTTGTGGGAGCGCGTGCTCACCGCCCTGGAGGACGACCCCATGGCCCTGGACGGGGTCGTGGACTGGGTCACCAAGTACTCGCTGCTGCGGCGCTACCGGGAGCGCGACGACTGGGCGTGGGACGCCGACAAGCTCAAGTTGGTGGACCTGCAGTACCACGACGTGCGCCGCGACCGTGGCCTGTATCACAAGCTCGCCGCCGCCGGGCGCGTCGAGCGGCGCGTGACCGAGGAGGAGATCACCGACGCGATCGACCAACCGCCGGCCGACACGCGCGCGTTCTTTCGCGGGCGGTGCCTGGAGCGCTACCGCGACCAAGTCGCAGCCGCCGGATGGGACGCGATCATCTTCGACACGGGTGCGGAGAGCCTGCAGCGCGTGCCCATGATGGAGCCCGGCAAGGGCGACCGGGCCTCGGTCGGCGACCTCATCGACCGCTGTGAGACCGCCGGGGAGCTGCTGGCCCAGCTGCGGCGGTGACCGCGGCCCCCACGTCAGGGGGGCGTGGGCGCCACCCGTGGGCGGGTACACTTCCAACAAGCTGCGATGTGAGGAGCGTGTGGTCCCATGAGCGACGACTCAGGCCGTGTTCGCAAGCCTCGTCCGGAGGACAAGGAGGACGAGGAGGTCGAACAGGCCGAAACGGGCGAAGAGGTCGACACGTCCGACGTCGACGATCTGCTGGACGAGATCGACGACGTGCTGGAGGAGAACGCCGAGGAGTTCGTCAAGAACTACGTCCAGAAGGGCGGGCAGTAGGCCCGGCGGCAGCGAATCGGGGGCTGTCGTTGCCCGGTCGCGGGTGACGCGTGGCCCCCGCCGACTCGGAGCTTGCAGCCTCAGCCGTCCTTTGACGCACACGACGGGCCCCAGACGCCGCGCTCGGCCCGCTTGGCGTCGCGTTCGGCCTGGCGCATCGCCGCGATGTGGGCGTCGTTGGGTTGGTATAGCACGGCGTGGCCGTGGCCCCGGCGCACCATCTCCCGGTTCACGAACGTGCCGCCGTCGGTGTAGACATACCGCAGGAACCGCCCGTAGCGATCGGTGTCGCGGCGATCGGCGGTGAGGTGAACCGTCGAGCCCACCGGGATGAGCCGCCGCAGGGCGCTGGTGGCCTCGGGCCCGCCGCACTGGGTCGTCTTGGTGTCCTCGGGGGCGTCGTAGCCCAGCAGCCGGAGCTTGTGGGTGGCGCCAGCGGCCAGCGGGCCGCCGCCTTGGTCGACGGCGACCCAGACGGTGTCGCCGTCGACGATGCGGGCCACCGTGGCCGGCTGAGAGTCGAGCGCCTCCACGGCCTTCGAGGCGGTCGAGGCCGCCGTGGCCTGGTTGTCGCCCGGCTGGGCGTCCGGCTGGGAGTCGGCCATGCACGCGGCGGCGCCCAGCAGCATCAACGCCATCAGCGCGAGGCGCGCCAGCGCGGCGATCGAGATCGTGGTCATGACGTTGCCGGGCCTGTGCCGTCGACGGCGTGTCCGCTGCCTCTGTCGGTCCTTCCATCCCGTCGGCGAGAGATATGCCTGGTATAGCGGCACTTCGGCGGGCTGGTCTTGACTTCATCATTCCAGGGCGGTGCCGCCTGAGGACCAACAAGCGCCAGCGCCAATAGCAGACTGAGCGTCTCGTCGCCACGCCGCTGAGCGTGGCCAAGCGGCGCCTAGACTGCGGGCGCGTTTGATCCGCCTTGGCGCCGAGGAGACCTGATGCGCCCATCGCGACTTCGGCTCGTCGTCCACGAGCCGCGGAGACTGGCATGAGCTGGGCCGGTGGTGGCAGCGGGACCGGCCGCACCGGCGAGCTGGCCGGCGCCTTCCCCGAGCCCTTCGATCTCGCCGGTCCTAGCTTCTCGACGTTGCTGGCACGGCACCTGCCGCAGGCCGCCCCGGATCTGCACGGCGACCTGCACCGCCGGCGACCGCCGGGCGACGGCGGTCAACGTCATCTCCAAGCGCGACATGCGCAAGGTGTTCGAGGCCGACTCGTGGTCGGCGGTGGCGATCTCCGGCGTGGCCGGGCCCGCCATGGAGCTCGCGAAGGTGTTCGCCACCGAGCTGGAGCACTACGAGAAGGTCGAGAACGGCGCGCTCTCTTTGGAGGGCAAGTCCAACAAGCTGGGCCAGATGGTGCGCGCCAACCTGCCGCTGGCCATGCAGGGGCTGGTGGTGGTGCCGCTGTTCGCCGGCTACGACACGCAGGCCGGCGAGGGGCGCATCTACGAGTTCGACGCCGCCGGCGGACGCTACGAGGAGGCCCGCTTCGCCTCGCAGGGCTCGGGCGCCCGCGACGCCCGGGGCAGCCTCAAGGGGCGCTATCACCCCGATCTGCAGCGCGACGAGACGGTCGACGTCGCCCTCGAGGCCCTGTGGGACGCCGCCGATGAGGACTCGGCGACCGGCGGCCCGGACCTGGTCCGGGGCATCTATCCGCTGGTGGCGGTCATCGACGAAGACGGCTACCGCGAGCTCGCAGAGGACGATGTGGCCGCCCGCGTCGACCGCGTGATCAGCGCCCGCAGCGAGTGACCTCGGCGGCGCCCGGCTCAGCCCCGGGTCCCGTCGACGAGCAAGGAGGCCAGGCCGTGTCGTCGATGATGCCCTACGTCAGCCCCGAGCAGATGATGAAGGACCGGGCTGAGTTCGCCCAGAAGGGCATCAGCCGCGGGCGGTCCGTGGTCGCGGTGGCCTACGCCGAGGGGCTGCTGTTCGTCGCCGAGAACCCCTCGACGACGCTGCACAAGGTCAGCGAGATCTACGACCGCATCGCGTTCGGGGCGGTGGGCCGCTACAACGAGTTCGAGCAGATGCGCGTGGCCGGGATCCGCCTGGCCGACGTCAAGGGCTATCAGTACGCCCGCCAGGACGTGACGGGCCGGTCGCTGGCCAACGCCTACGCCAGCTTTTTGGGGGCGGGCTTCATGGAGAGCTCCAAGCCACTGGAGGTCGAGCTGCTAGTGGCCGAGGTCCTCGACGAGAGCGTGGAGATGTACCACGTGCGCTACGACGGCTTCATCTCCGACGAGGATCGGTACGTGGTCATCGGGGGCAATGCGGATGCCGTCCGCGAGCAGCTGGGCAACCGCTACAGCGACGGGATGAGCGTCCAACAGGCGCTGCAGGTCGCCCGCGGGGCCCTGGGCGGCAGCGAGGACCGCGCCGTCGAGCCCTCCCAGCTGGAGGTCGCCGGGCTGGACCGCAACCGGGGACGCCGCAAGTTCTTCCGCCTGCCGGCGGCGCGCGTCACCGAGATCCTGGCCACCTGACCCCCGGCTGGGGCGGTGCCTCGGGGGACGAACAGGGGCCGCCCACGGCGGCCCGCCCCTACACTTGGGGTTCGCGCCGCCTTGCGGAAGGATCGGGATGGACCGCCGGATCTTCGGGCTGGAGGTCGAGTACGGCGTCACCTGCACCTTCCGGGGCCAGCGCCGCCTGTCGCCCGACGAGGTCGCCCGGTACCTGTTCCGCCGCGTGGTCAGCTGGGGGCGCTCGTCCAACGTGTTCTTGGAGAACGGCGCCCGGCTGTACCTCGACGTCGGCTCTCATCCCGAGTATGCGACGCCGGAGTGCGACAGCGTGCGCTCGGTGGTGGCCCACGACAAGGCCGGAGAGCGGATCCTGGAGGGCCTGGTCGAGCAGGCCGAACAGCGCTTGGCCGAGGAAGGCATCGCCGGGCGCATCACCCTGTTGAAGAACAACACCGACAGCGCCGGCAACTCCTACGGCAGCCACGAGAACTACCTCGTCGCCCGGGTGGGGGAGTTCCAGCGCCTGGCCGACACCCTCATCCCGTTTCTGGTGACTCGCCAGATCTTCTCGGGGGCCGGCAAGGTGCTGGCCACCCCCCGAGGCGCGGTGTACGCGATCAGTCAGCGCGCCGAGCACATTTGGGAGGGGCTGTCGTCAGCCACCACCCGAAGTCGGCCGATTATCAACAGCCGCGACGAGCCCCACGCCGACGCCGAGCGATTTCGGCGCTTGCACGTGATCGTGGGCGACTCGAACATGAGCGAGTACGCCACGTGGCTCAAGGTCGCCACCACCGACCTGCTGCTGCGCATGGTCGAGGCCGGGGCGGTCATGCGGGATCTGACGCTGGACAACCCGATCCGCGCCATCCGCGAGATCAGCCACGACATGACCTGTACCCGGCGCGTGCGGCTGGCCGGCGGTCGCGAGATGAACGCGCTGGAGATCCAGCAGGCCTACTACGAGCGGGTGGCCCAGTTCGTCGAGCACCGCGGGTCTGATCCCGAGAGCGAGCGGGTGCTGGACGCCTGGGGCCACGCCCTGCAGATGCTGGCCGACGATCCCATGAAGCTGTCGCGCACCGTCGACTGGGTCGCCAAGTACCAGATGGTCGAGGACTTCCGGCAACGCCACCAACTGTCGTTGTCGGATCCCAAGGTGACGATGCTGGACCTGCAGTTCCACGACGTGGACCGTCAGCGGGGGTTGCACTATCTGCTGCAGCAGCGCGGCAAGATCGATCGGGTGATCGACGACGAGCTGATCGACCACACCGTCGAGGAGCCTCCTGAGACCACCCGGGCCAAGCTGCGCGGCGAGTTCATCCGCGCCGCCAAGCGCAAGCGCCGCGACTTCACCGTCGACTGGGTCCATCTCAAGCTCAACGACCAGGCGCAGCGCACCGTGCTGTGCAAGGACCCGTTCCGCAGCGAGGACGACCGCGTCGCCAAGCTGATCCAGTCCATGTGACATCGCCGCCGGTGTCAAAAACCGCCCTCGTCGGTGCGGTCATCGCGGGAGGCCGCTGTCAGCGCGGTTAATGCTGTCGTTGCCCTGTCGGTGCGGTTGTCGTCGCTGTGCTCGTGGCGGGTGTGGTCGTCGTCGGATCCCTGTGGGTGCT